>DASSBK010000073.1:0-5918 GCA_035698825.1 Gemmatimonadota bacterium | reverse complement strand
GAGACGTCCTGCAGCGCGTAGCCGGTGCGGGGATACTCCTTGTGCACGTCCTTGAAGAGGATCATGCGGCCGATCGGCGGCTGAAAACGGCCCATCTTCGGCGTTGCGACTCGCCGCCCAATCTGGACCGTTTTGAGCCGTCTCCGATCACGAGGGCTTCAGGCTCCCTGGAGCGCTCGCTCCGGGGGCACGCGGATGTCGACGTACACCTGGTCCTGGAGTCGATCGACGAATGCATCCTCGGCCCTCTGCTGTTCGAGCTGGGTCCGCAGCCGCGGGGCGATCTCCTCGAACGTGAGCTCCTCGCCTCCGCCCGTGCCGCGGGAGATCAGCACGCTGAACCCGGTCGGCGTCTCGGCGACGCCGGCGCGTCCGGGTGCGAGTCCCTCCAGCGCGCGGGCGTAGACCGGGGGCACCTGCGCGGTGCTCAGCTCGATCAGCGCCGCCGAGGCCGAGTCGCCGGGCATCTCGATCGCCTGCAGGCTGTCCACGTCGGCCCCGGCGTTGATCGCCGCGGCGAGCCGGTCGGCACGAGCCCGCGCGGTGGCGCGGTCGGCGTCCGAGCGCTCGAACCCGACGAGCACGTGCCGGACGCGAACCTCGTCCTCGCGCTTGTCGAGCACCTGCAATATGTGGTAGCCGAACGAGGTTTCCACAGGTCCCACGAGCGCGCCCGGCTGGCTCGCGAAGGCGGCCTCCTCGAAGGCCTCGACCATTCTGCCGCGCCCGAACCATCCGACGTCGCCGCCGGTGTCACGCGAAGCCGGGTCGTCCGAGTGCTGCCGCGCGGCGGTCGGGAAGTCGATCGTCCCGGCCTGCAGCTCCGCGAGCACGGACTCGGCCTCCGCGAGCGCGGCGGCCCGCACCTCTTCGGAGGGAACGACCAGCACCGGGATCTCCTCGAACTTCACCGTGGCGGGCGTCGTCCCGAAGGCCTCCCGGTTCTCGTCCCAGTACGCGCGCAGCTCCGCCTCCGATACCACCCGCGGCAGGATCTCGTCGCGGTGGAGATCGAGATACATCTGCCCGGCGAGCTCGCGGCGCTTTCGCTCCATGATGTCGGCGCGATAGGCGGCGAGGCTTCCCCACTGGCTGTTCGTCAGCTGTCGCAGGAACTCGGACTCGCTCGGGAAGCGCGAGCGGATGCGCGCGATCTCCTCGTCGGCCTCCTCGATCACCCGGTCGCCGTCCACCTGCACCGCGGTGTCCCGCTCGGCGGCGGCCAGGATCACGAGGTTCCGCACCATCTGGTCGAAGGTCTCGGTCGCGAGCTCGCGCATCTCGGGAGAGGCGGGATCGACGCCGAGCTGCGTGGCGAGGACCTCGGTCTGCTCGCGCCACTCCGACTCGAGCAGGAGGTTGCTCCCGACGACCGCCATGATGCGGTCCCCGCCCGCCGGCCTGGAGGGCGCGGCGTCCGGCTCCGGTGCCGCGGGCTCGACCGGCTCGATCTGGGCGGCGGTGTCGGGGGGTGGGACGTTGACTTCCTGCGCGCGCGCGCTCCCCGCCGCGGCGACGAGCATCGCGCCGAGGAGCGCGAGCGGCCTACGGCGCATCCGCCGCTTCCTCCGCGCCCGCCGGGGGCTGCGTGGAGCCGGGCGAACCGGCCGGAGCGGGCGCGACGCCGCCCGGCTGGGGGGCGGGCTCGGGCGTGCCGGATTCCTCGCGCAGGCGGCGGAGCTCCTGCAGCACATCGTCGTATAGTTCGGTGTCGCGCTCGACGTCCACGGAGCCCTCCTGGGAATCCGCGATCGCCGCCAGCGTGGCGCGCTGCACGTCCGGGCTCGTCGCCTCCTCCAGACGCTGGGCCGCGAGCACCTGCCGGATCTCCGGCCCGACCTCCGCGAACGGCCTGTCGGCGTAGAACTCGCGGTGCTCCTCGTAGTAGCTCTGCACCTCGTCGTCGCTCACGTCCAGCCGCGCCTCGGACGCGCTCCGCAGGTAGGCGGACAGGAGCAGCCCTTCGACTCGCTCGTCGAGCTGCGACTGGCGCAAGGAGTCGAGCTCCGTGCCCGCCGCCTCGGCGCGCGCGAGCATGATCTTCTGCTGAACGATCGTGGCCAGAGCGCGGACCATGTCGGTCTGCTCGAGCTGGCTGATCGTCTGGCGGTTGCCGGGTGGCAGGACCTCGTACAGCCCCCAGATCTCCCCCAGGGTGATGTTGCCGCCCTCGAAGGTCGCCAGCTCGAGCTGCCGCTCGCCGCTCTCCGGCGGCCGCTCGGCGTCGAGGATCGCGATCAGGCTGTCGATGTTCGACTCGTAGAACTCGAGCCGGCTGTTCTCCATGAGGTTCGTGATGTAGCGGTCCTCCGCCTCGTTCTGCATGGGTCGTGCGAGCTGCTCCTCGATCTGCTCCCGCAGATCGTCCAGCGGCGGCTTCGCGCGATCCACCACCCGGATGATGTGATAGCCGAACTGCGACTCGACCACCGGCGCGAACTCTCCCACCGGGGTCTCGAAGGCCGCCCGCTCGAACGGCTCGACCATGTCCCCGCGTCCGAACGGCTGCATTCGCCCGCCGCGCGACGCACTCGACGGATCGTCCGAGTGAGCGCGCGCCGCGGCCGCGAAATCCGCTCCCTCCCTGAGCGCCACCAGGAGCGAGTCGGCCTCCCGCCTCGCCGCCTGCCTGTCGGCGTCGGTGAGGGCAGGCGCCGCGCCGCCGGGAGTGGGCGTCGCGCTCCCCGGCCGGATCAGGATGTGGTCGACCGTCACCCGCTCGCCGACGTTCTGGTCGTACCACTCCTGGAGCTTGGTCTCGTCGACCTGGATGTCCTTCCAGATCACGTCTTCGCGGAACTGGTTGAGGAGGAGCGTCTTTCGCCACTCCTCCATCTGCAGGCTCTCGACGGGGGCCGGCGTATATCGGTCGCGCGCCCGGTCGAGCGCCAGGTGGGCGTCGATGACCTCGTTCACCGCGCGCTCGACGTCGCCCAGATTGGCGCCGTAGTTGGCGCGCTGCATATAGGCGGCGACGTCCGCGACCGTGATCTCCTCGTCGCCGACGCGGGCGACGATCCGGCTCTCGTCGTCACCCTTGCCGCACGCGGCGAGGGCACCGAGCGCGAGCAAGGCCACGGCGCGCAGGAAAATGGCTGGCCTGATCGCCAAGGAAGCTCCTCCGGCTTTTATGTGGTGAGTGCTGCAGATATGGGGAAACCCCACAGTAGATCGGCTCCCGACGCGGTGCAAGCATGTCGTACCCGCGCGTCCAGCGGGCAGTTCCGGCGAGCGGGCGCGGGCGGAGGTTCCGTCGAGCGGGGCGCGGGCGGGCCGCGACGCGCGCTCATGCGACGGCCTCGAAGGCGACGACGATGCCGGCCAGCGCTTCGCGCAGCGCTTCGTAGTCCGGCGCCGTGAGCGCGAGGCGGAAGGGATCGAGGCCCTGGACCTCGATCCCCGCGCCGCGCACTTCCGCCGAGCGCTGGATCGCGTTGAGCCGGGGCTCGATCCCCGGCGGCCAGCGGAGCTCGGCGCGCGCCTCACGCGGCCGGATGCGGATCCGCGCCAGGCCCGCGCGCGTCGCCAGGACCTTGAACCGGACCGCGTCGACCAGGTGCGCCGCCGGCTCGGGCAGCGGCCCGTAGCGGTCCTCGAGCTCGCGGCGGAAGTCCTCGATCGCATCCGCGTCGCGGAGCCGCGAGAGCCGGCGGTAGAGCGCCAGCTTCTGCTGCGAATCGGGCACGTAGCGGTCGGGCAGGAACGCGTCGGCGTCGAACGCGAGCTCGGGCTCCACGGCGGGCCGCTCCTCTTCTCCCTTGATCTTTTGGATCGTCTCCTCGAGCAGCCTCAGGTAGGTCTCGAACCCAACCGCCGCGATGAAGCCCGATTGATCGGCGCCCAGCAGGTTCCCCGCTCCGCGCATCTCGAGATCATGGAGGGCGATCCGGTAGCCCGCGCCCAGGTCGGTGTGCTCCTCCAGAACGCGCAGCCGCTTCTCGGCCTCGGGCGTCATCGCGTCGCGCGGGGGCGTCAGCAGGTAGCAGTACGCGCGGTGGTGCGAGCGGCCGACGCGGCCTCTGAGCTGGTACAGATCGGCGAGCCCGAAGCGGTCCGCGCGCGCGACGACCATCGTGTTCGCGCTGGGAACGTCGAGGCCGGACTCGATGATCGTCGAGGTGACCAGCACGTCGATCTCGCGGTGGAAGAGCGCCACCATCACGCTCTCGAGCTCCCTCTCCGGCATCTGCCCGTGCGCGACCGCGACGCGCACTTCTGGAGCGAGCGACTCGACCAGCCGGCGCGCCCCGTCGATCGTCTGGACCCGGTTGTGGACGTAGAACACCTGCCCGCCGCGATCGACCTCGCGGCGGATCGCGTCCTCGATCAGATCCTCGTCGAACTCGGAGACCCACGTGACGATGGGCGTCCGGTCGCGCGGCGCGGTCTCGATGAGGCTCATCTCGCGCAGTCCCATGAGGCTCATCTGGAGCGTACGCGGGATCGGCGTCGCGGTCAGCGTCAGCACGTCGACGCTCGTCCGGAGCTGCCGGAGCCGCTCCTTGTGCCGTACGCCGAAGCGCTGCTCCTCGTCGATCACGACCAGTCCCAGGTCGGCGAACCGGACGTCCTTCGACAGGAGCCGGTGCGTCCCGATCACGATGTCGATCCGGCCGTCGGCGACTCCCTCGACGATGGCGCGAGACTCGGCCGCCGAGTTGAAGCGCGACAGCGCGCCGATCTCGACCGGGAAGTCCGCCAGGCGTTCGCGGAAGGTCTCGAGGTGCTGGATGGCAAGCACGGTCGTCGGGACGAGGACGGCCACCTGCTTGCCGTCCTGGACCGCCTTGAACGCCGCCCGGATCGCGATCTCGGTCTTGCCGTACCCGACGTCGCCGCAGACCAGCCGATCCATCGGCCGCGGTCGTTCCATGTCGCGCTTGACCGCCTCGGCGGCCGCGCGCTGGTCGGGGGTGTCCTCGTAGAGGAACGCCGACTCCATCTCGCGCTGCCACTGGGTGTCGGGGCCGAACGCGTGGCCGGGCGCGCTCTCCCGCTTCGCGTGGAGCTCGAGCAGCTCGTCGGCCAGCTTCTGGATCGCGGCCTCGGTCTTGGCCTTCTGGCGCTCCCAGTGGCCGGTGCCCAGCCGGTGGATCGCCGGCGGCCTCCCGTCCTCGCTGGTGAACTTCTCGACCCGCGCGAGCTGCTCGACGGGAACGTAGAGGACCTCGTCGTCGGCGTAGCGGAGCTTGAGCGCCTCGACCTCTCCCTCGCCGGTAAGCTTGAGCTTCTCCAGCCCCTCGTACTGGCCGATGCCGTAGTCCATGTGGACCAGGTAGTCGCCGGGCTCGATCCGGGTCAGGTGCTCGACGCTGACACCGGCCGCGTACCGCCGGCGGCGGCGGACCCGGCGGCGGCGGTCGAAGATCTCATGGTCCGTGTAGACGGCGAGCGCCGCGTCGGCCATCCGGAAGCCGCCCTCCAGCGCGCCGACCGCGAGCCGGGCCTGGCCGAGGACGTCCCTCGGCAGGAGCTCCTCCAGACGCTCGAGCTGGCCCAGGTTGTCGCAGAGGACGACCGGCAGGATTCCCGACGCGAGGTCGTGCTTCAGCACCTCGGCCAGGCGCCGCATCGATCGCTGGACGGGCTCGGGCTCGCGCGTCGCGAATCGGATCGCCGACGCGTCGCCGTGCATGTGGAGCGCTTCGAGGTCGAGTCGCCGGTACGGGTCGAGCGAGTGCGCGAAGGCGTCCGGAGAGAGCCAGAGCTCCTCGGGCCGGGGGACGATCCGCTCCTCACTCGCCTCGGCGTGGCGGCGGAGGACCTCGTCCCACGCCTCGCCGGTCGCGGCGGCGAGCCGCGCGGGCTCGTCGAGGACGACGAGGGTGTCCGGGTGCAGCCATTCGGCCAGCGCCGTCAGCCCGGCGGCACCGCCGGGCTCGTCTTCCGCCGTCGCTTCCCTGTCGCGCTCCGCCCCC
>DASSBK010000072.1:0-3016 GCA_035698825.1 Gemmatimonadota bacterium | reverse complement strand
CGGCCGAGCTCCTTCGCGGGGTCGGCGATCAGGTCCTCGTACCGGGTCAAGATCCATCGGTCGCCCGGCAGGCGCTCGAGGCCGTGGAGCCAGCTGGTGGTGGTGCGCGCGAAGGACCGCGTCAGGAGGTCGACCGCCCGCGGCCTGCCCGTCAGGAAGCGGAAGAGCGCAAGCTTCAGCGGCCGCCGGACGATGCGTCGGTACCGGAGGGCCAGGAGCGCGAGGTACTCCGAGGGATCGGCGAGGGCGGTGCGGACGGCCTGGAGCTGGGAGTCGATCGTCTGGACGGGGTCGCGGACCACGAAGACGAACTCCGCCTTCGGAAACAGATCGGGGATGCGGTCCGCGGTCGCAAGGTCCCACGGGTTCCGGAGGAGATACCGCGCGTCGCGCGCGCCCTCTCCGGCAAGCTCGCGGTACACCGAGGCCACGACGGGCGCCGTCTCCGGAGTGAGCTTCAGGTCCGGGAGGAGGAAGCCGTACTCCTCGGGAAGATCCTCGGCTACCCGCACGGCGTCGATCTTTCGCGTCTCGCCCCGGCTTTCCATCCTGGCGAGCGCGGAACGGTCGCCCCAATGCTCGCGGGGTCCGTCGCCGGACGCGCCGCCTTGCTCGCCGCGCGCGGTGCCGGCCGCGCCGCTTCGCTCGTGGAAGGCGACGACGTCCGCCGCGGTCAGGCAGACGAAGGCGCCCGACGCGGCGACCGCCTTGCAGACGATCGTCGTGCCGGACCGGTGCGGCCCGAGGACGAAGCACGACCGGTTCGGGCAGACGGCTCCCGCATCGGGGGTAGATGCGGGCGGCCGCGGCGTCACCGGTTACTCGCGTCTCTCCGGCACGGGGTCGTAGGTCCCGAGCGGCACGTCGATCTTGCAGGATTCGATGCGCCGGAAGGTCATCTCGAGCCCGCGCCGGATCCCGAAGCGCCGCACGGCCTGGATCGAGTACTCCGAGCACGTGGGCTCGTAGCGACACTGGATCCGCCCCTCGAGGAGCGGGTGCCCGACGACCCGGTACGCGTGGACGCCGGCGATCCACGCCCGCGACGTGAGCTGATCGGCGGGCGCCCTCTGCGCGTCCAGGACGCCCACGAGGACCAGCACCGCGAGCGCCGCCAGCCAGGTCTCCGGACGCTTCAGGCGTTCCCGCAATGGGGGCATGTCGCGCTCGCTTCCAATCGCTTGTTCCCGCAGCTCGGGCAGGCGATCAGCTGCCCCTTGGGCCGCGAGTAGAGATAGATGACGAGGCCGATGGGCCCCGTCACCATGACGAGAATCATCCACAGGACCGAGCTGTCCATCCCCCGAGCCTTCGCGTCCCGCGCGACCCACACGAGGATCGCGATGTTGATCGCGAGGATCGCGAGGAAGATGAAGAGGATGACGCCGATTCCCGCCCCGCACGCCCCGCAGGCGGCGCATCCGCCGGCGGTGTCGCCCGCACCGTCGTACTGGGCGAACAGGAGCGAGACGGCGGGGAGCTGACCGAGCGAGGCGAGGGCGAGGCGGCTCTGCGTTCTCACGCTGGGACTCTCCTGGGATCGGGTGGGGCCGACGGGGATTCGCGGAACTATGGAGGGGGTGTGGGCGGGCGTCAACCCGATGGGACTACGGGGGCGGAATCGGGCACTTCCAGGTCGTCAGGTAATGGTGGACGAGGAGCACGAGCGTCACGCTCAGCGCGAAGCTCGCGAACCCGAGTATCTTGATGGCCGCGGGCACGCCCGCCCGTCCCGGGGAGGGATCCGGAAGCTCGCTCATGGGCCGTACGATGCTCCGGCCGACCCCCCGCGTCAATCCACCGTCCGATCGAACCGGAGGCGCGTTCCTTCGATGCCCGTGCTGGTCAAGACCGCCATGCTGCTCGTCGTGTCCAACGTCTTCATGACCTTCGCGTGGTACGCGCACCTCAAGGAGCTGAACCACCGGCCGTGGGTGATCGCTGCGCTCGTCAGCTGGGGAGTCGCGCTCCTCGAGTACCTGTTCCAGGTCCCCGCGAACCGGATCGGCTACTCGGTGGCGAGCGTGGCGCACCTCAAGGTGCTCCAGGAAGTGATCACGCTCTCGGTGTTCGTGCCGTTCGCGGTGTTCTACCTGCGCGAGCCGATCAAGCTCGATTACCTCTGGGCGGGGCTGTGTCTCTGCGGGGCCGTGTGGTTCATGTTCCGCGGCGGCTTGGGGACCGCGTAGCTTGCGCGCCGCTGCACGCTTCGCAATCTTGCCGGCCGTGCGAACCCCCTTCGCCTTCGTCCTCCTCTTTGCTGCCGTCGTAGGCTGCGCCGACGCGCAGACGCCGGACGGGGCCGGCTCCGCCACGGACGCGGTGGCTGCCGCGGCCACCGCCGACACGATCGTGATCGCGGACGGCCGCACCTTCGGGGAGCCGCCGGACGTCGCCGACTGGGCGACCCGCGCACCGGTCCAGGCCGCCTTCGCCGCGGCCCGCGCCCACTGGCAGGCGCAGGACCCGGAGTACGAAGAGGAGACGCAGGTCATGGCGGTCGCCGAGGGCGCGTTCAGCGAGCCCGGCGCCTCGCAACAGGCGGTGCTCTACCTGATGAGCTCCTGGCCGCGCTGCTGCCCGAAGATGGGAATCGCCGTCGTTCAGGACGGCGCGCTCGTCCGGAACGTCGGCTTCGAGTCGCCGGCGTACAGTCTCGCCGCGATCCCCGACCTCGACGGCGATGGAGTGGACGAGCTCGCCCTGACCGAATCGTTCGGGATGGGAGGCGAGAACTCGACCAGCGTCACGCTCGTCTCACTCGCCGACTCCGGCCTCCGCACCTGGGGCGGTGCAATGATCCAGTACGACTCCTGCGCGGCCATGCAGGAGGGCGGCGAGGCCTCGCGCATCACCGCGGTGCCGGGACCGACGTTCACGATCGAGCGCTTCGCGCTCGCGTCGTGCGAATCGGGCGAGTACCAGCCGGGAGGCCCGCCCGAGCCCTTGGAGTTCACCGCTCCGGACGAAGAGACGTCCGTGGAGCTGCCCCTCCGCTAGACCAGCGCGTCTCCGC
>DASSBK010000071.1:0-2901 GCA_035698825.1 Gemmatimonadota bacterium | reverse complement strand
CGCTTCCTGAACGATGCGGTAGAGCGCGAGCTCGGCGTCGGGAGCCAGGCGTGCTCTTTCGCCGGTCGAGGACATCTCGACTTCCACTCCCAGACCCTGATGCTCCCGGACTGTCCGGGCCAACATCCGAATGGCCGCGTCCAATCCGATGTCCTCGATGCTCGGTGGGCGAAGCCCCCGCGCGAACCGACGGACTGCGTCGGCGGTTTCCAGAATCTCTCCGTGGAGTTCGTCGAGTGCCATCTCGCGCCGTGCATCGTCCGGCGCGGAGCGCGCGAGTCGCAGCCTCATCAGCAATGCGGCCAGGCGCTGGGCTGTATCGTCGTGGAGCTCGCGGGAAATTCGAAGCCGCTCGTCCTCGGCCGCCTGCAACGCTCCCGCGCCGAACGCCCGCAGTCGCATGCGTTCCGTCATGTCCCGCACGATCGCTATGACGAAGCGGCCGCCGGCGGTCTCCATCGGGCTCAGACTGATTTCTACGGGCACCTCGCTGCCGTCCTTCCGCCGCCCCTTGAGCTCCATACCGACTCCCATCGGCCGCGATCGAGGGGCCCGCATATAGGCTTCCCTGTCGCGCCGATGCGTGGACCTCGTTCCAGCCGGGACGAGGTCCTCCACGCTGGTTCCGAGCAACTCCTCCGCGGCGTAGCCGAAGAGACGCTCCGCGGCGGGATTGAGGTCCCGAATCCGACCCGCATCATCCACGATGACAATGCCATTGGGGGCGACCTCGAAAACAGCTCGATACTCGGCGGTACCGAATGGCATTGCCTGTTTCATCCGTTGATTGCGCCTCGCGAATGTGGCGGGAACGTGTGGGAATCGAACCCACCCCGGGCGCGACGAGCGCGCCCGATGACGGTTTTGAAGACCGCAGGGGCCACCAGACCCCCTCCGCTCCCCTTCTTTAGCCGACCTTCTCGATCCGGGTGATCATCCGCAGGAAGCCCTCGATCCGCACCCGGTCCCCCACACCTACGTCGCCCAGGACCGCCTCTGGCCCCAGCCGCGCGGTCAGATGAGCGGACGGATCGTCCGGCGCCGCCGGGTCGACGATCACCACGTCGACGTACTCGGCGCCATGGATCGAGATCCGCGAGAGCGCGCGCACGATGCCTTCCTGTCCGGGCACGATGACCATGAAGGGAGAAGCTACGGCCGGCGCGTTCGAAGAACACGGCGTCGGTTGTCCACCCGGAAGCCTACGGGTACGTTAGCGGAGCGGCTTTCACGCCGCTTCTATCGTCCGACGTCATCCATTCTCGAGAGGAGTGTGTGGATGCAGCCGAAGCACTTGAGGGACATGGAAATCGGGGCGACGCTCATGCTGGCGAGCGAGATCCAGGAACGAACCAGCGTCAGTCAGGTCTACGAGAAAGTGGACGACACCACCGTCCGGCACCACGACACGGGCGACATGGTGTCCGTCCCTGCCGACGAGATCGTCTACCCGTTCGAGCCGGAGCACGCCGCGCGAAGGTCCTGACGGGACTCGCGGCCGCGGCACCTCCTCAGAGCCGGCGGGCGAGCTCGGCGAGAAGCGTGGCGTCGGGATCCGCCTCATAGGCGAGCATCCCCTCGCGATCCACCACGAATATGCGCGGGACGTGTAGGACGTCGCCGTTCCGCGAATCTCTGGATCGCTCGATCCCCCAGGCCTTCAATACCCCTTCGACGTCCGAGATCGGCCCGCTCGCCATGCGCGCGTCTTTCCCCATTTCCCAGCGCTCCTCGATCGAACGCAGGCGCGAGGGTGTGTCACGCCACGGATCGAGCGTCACGACGATGACGGCCGGATCGCCGAGGGCGCGTTGGGCGGCCAGCACTTCGTGGACGAGGCGCGGGCAGGCAGTCTGGCAGTGGGCGAAGGCGAACGCCACGAAGACCGGCCGCCCCCTCAGCGCGGCGAGCCGGATCGGGACGCCGTTCGCGCCGACGAGCTCGAGCGCCGGCGCCGGACGTCCGACGCGGACCCAGCCGGCCTCGGCCCCGGCCGCCTCGGCGCGCTCGATCCGTTCCGCGGCACGCACCCGGGCGGCGGCAGCGCCGGCGACTACCAGGAACATGCAGGCGCCAGCGGCGAGGACCAGTCGCCCGGGCGGCGTCCGCGACAGCTGCGCTCCGTCCGCTTTGATCTCCCGACCCCAGATCACGAGCACCTGGCCCAACATCAGCGCCGGCTGAAGGAACAGCAGCATCCATCCCTGGACGTCTGGCAAGCCGCTCGCGGTGGTGCCGAAGCAGACCGCGCGGGTCCGGGACAGCCAGTCCGGCGACGTCGCCGGCAACGGCCAGAGCGCGAGCGCCCACCAGGCCCCCGTCACGACGATCACTCCAGCCAGCGCCGCGCGCCCCCATGTTCCGCGGGCGTCCGTCATCCGATCCGCCACACCAGGGAAAGCAGCTTCCAGTTCACGAAGTAGTAGATGGCGAACGCCGCCAGGAAGACGAACACGAGCACCAGCGTCCCGGTCGTCTTCGGGTGCTCCTCGTGGTCACCCGGGGGCAATGGAGACGGTGGATTCGTGATTCCGCGGGGTAGACCGTGGAACCCGCCCCCTCCGGCAGTCGCGAGCTCGAACCGGCGTCCGAAAAAGACGGACCACACGGTCACCAGGACATACATGACGCCACCGAGGGCCGCGATCAAACCGCCCACCGCCATCACTCCGATGATGAGGTCCACGGCTGGCGAGTACTGCAAGTCGAATGTGGTGTTCGAGAACGTGATGTCCCAATGCCGCCGCGGAACCCCGAACGTGCCCGCGAACGTCATCGCCATCGTGAACACGAGCATCCCGAACGCGAAGACGTACGGCTGAATCTTCGCCAACGGCCAGAACGCCACCTGCTTGCGGAAGATCAGGGGAATCAGGTAGTACGTCGCGCCCATGAACGCGA
>DASSBK010000070.1:0-2076 GCA_035698825.1 Gemmatimonadota bacterium | reverse complement strand
ACCCGCTGGCCCACGTCGGCCTGACCGATGTGCTCGCAGAGGAGCGCGGCGGCCTGGATCAGCGCGGCGGGGTTCGCGATCCCCTTGCCCGCGATGTCCGGAGCCGAGCCGTGCACGGCCTCGAACATCGCCGCGTCAGCGCCGATGTTGGAGGCGGGCGCCAGGCCGAGCCCTCCGACGAGACCGGCGGTCAGATCCGACAGGATGTCGCCGAACATGTTCGTCGTGACGATCACGTCGAAGCGCGTCGGATCGAGCACGAGTTGCATCGCCATCGCGTCGATGATCCGCTCGTCGAAGTCGACATCCGGATAGCGACCGGCGAGCTCGCGTCCGACGTCGAGGAACAACCCGCTCGAGTACTTGAGAATGTTCGCCTTGTGGCCCAGCGTGAGTCGTCGCCGCGGGCGCCGACGCGCGAGCTCGAATGCGTACCGGATGACCCGCTCCGACGCCTCGTGCGAGATGATCGTGATCGACTCGGCGTAATGGTGCCGGCGGTCGACGTAGTGCTCGATTCCGGCATAGAGTCCCTCCGTGTTCTCGCGCACGACGATCAGATCTACGTCTTCGTAGCGCCCGCCGCGAATCAGCGTCTTCGCGGGGCGGACGTTGGCGAAGAGGTCGAATTCCTTGCGGAGCGTGACGTTGACGCTGCGGAAGCCCTTCCCGACGGGAGTGGTCAGCGGGCCCTTGAGGGCGACCCGTGTCCTGCGGAAGGATTCGAGCGTGCTCTCGGGGAGGATCTCCTCACCGGCGTCGACCGCCGAGAGGCCCGCCAGGCGCTCCTCCCAGGCGAGCTCGGCCCCGGCGGCCTCCAGCACCCGCAGAGCGGAATCGACCACCTCGGGCCCGATCCCGTCGCCTTTGATGAGCGTGACCGTCTGCACCGCGGGAATCTACCCGCGCCGTCCCTTCACGGCCCCACGGCGCCGAAGTCGTCTGTGCCGGTGCGCGCGAGCCGGGCGAGTCGCGATGCCAGGGTCGATACCGCCGCCGCGATCGCGTCATCGAGGGCCGCGGCGTAGACATCGGCGGCAGCGCCGGAGGGAGCGTGCTCGTTTACGGCGGACACGGGGGCGTGCCAGAGGACCGTCGCGGAGGTGGCGTCCACGAGCCAGGCGTCGAACGTGGCGCGGACGCGAAGGGGCTCGAGGCGGGCGATCGAGAGCGTCTTCGGCAGGAGGAAGTAGCGCTCCCCGGTTCGGTCGGTGACGTCGCGCCAGCCTGCCGCCGGACCGCCGGGGATCTCCCCGCCGGGGGAGCCCTCGAGCAACGCGGGAGTCAGCGGGTCGTAGAGGGCGCGCACCTCCTCCGGCGAGAGCGAGCCCAGCTCGACGATCGCGACCACCGGGCGCACGGTGCGACCCGCCGCTCCGCCGGCCTCGAGGCCCGTCGCGAGCGCCTCGCCCGCGCGAAGCGCGAGAGCGGCCGCGAGCGAGTCCGAGGGAAGCGCGCCGTCCGACTCCGCAACGCCGCCCACCGGCAGGACGACGAGTGTCTCGCCTTCGAGCTGGCGGGCGCCGAACGACGGGTGGAGCCACGAGCCCCCGGGAGGCGGGGCGGATCCTGCGCACCCGGCCAGCGCGAGCACCGCCGCGGCCGCGATCTTCACGCGTCGGTCCAGTTCGGCTCCCGCTTCCCGCGGAAGGCCTCGATCCCCTCGAGTGCGTCGTGGGAGGCCATGAGCTCTCGGAGATAGATCCGCTCGGCGCGGTCCAGCGCTTCGCGAAAATCGACGTCGACCCCAGCGTAGTACGCCTTCTTGGCGAGCCTGAGCGCGACTCCGCTCCGCGACGCCAGCCGCTCGACGAACGACGCGGCCTCGTCCGCGAACCCCTCGGCCGGCCAGATCTGATTGACGAGACCGATCCGCTGCGCCTCGCGGGCGTCGATCCGCTCTCCCGTCAGCATGAGCTCGAGCGTCTTCTTCCCGTGGACGAAGTACGGGAACGCGGCGGCCGTGACGGGCGGGAACAGGCCCAGCTGGATCTCGGGCTGGCCGAACGTCGCCTCTTCCGATGCCAGCACGAGGTCGCAGAAGGCAGCCAGCTCGCATCCCCCGCCGAGCGCGTG
>DASSBK010000069.1:0-26059 GCA_035698825.1 Gemmatimonadota bacterium | reverse complement strand
GCGGCTCGGACCAGAGCGCATCCAGGGCACGGCGGAGGACGGCCTGGTCGTACGGTAGCCGCTCACCATCGTAGAACGCGCGCATCAGCGGCAGCAACGCGTCGATGTCGCCCGGCATCGCGGGATCGATGCGAATTCGCGGTTCGTCAGCGGCCAGGCCGACTCCTTGCTGGGGTGGGGACCGGAATCTATGTTCGCCCGAGCCATGCCGCTCGATCTCCACGACCCGTCCCGGCGCGTCTACAACGACGTTCTCGAGGGGCTCGGGAACACGCCGCTGATCCGCCTCAACCGCGTAACCCGTGGAATCCGGACGCCCGTATACGCGAAGGCCGAGCATCTGACTCCTGGCGGGAGCGTCAAGGACCGGATCGGGGTGCCCATCATCGAGGCGGCCGAGAAGACCGGCAGGCTCAGGCCCGGAGGGACGATCGTCGAGGCGACGGCCGGAAACACGGGCCTCGCGCTCGCGATGGCGGCGGCGATCAAAGGGTACAAATGCGTGTTCGTGATGCCCGACAAGATGAGTCTCGAGAAGCAGCGGCTCCTCAAGGCATTCGGCGCGCGCATCGTGGTCACACCCACAGCCGTCCCGCCCGATCATCCCGACTACTACCTGAACACCGCCCGCAAGATCGCCGAAGAGACCCCCAACGCGATCTTCTCGGATCAGTTCTACAACCGGGCCAACACGGACGCTCACTACGCGACCACGGGCCCCGAGATCTGGCGGCAGACCGACGGCACGATCGCCGCGTTCGTCGCGGGGATGGGAACCGGCGGCACGATCAGCGGCGCGGGCCGCTACCTCAAGGAGCAGAATCCCGGGATTCGCGTGATCGGGGCCGATCCGGTGGGCTCGATTCTCAAGAGATACAAGGACACGGGCGAGATCGGTGAGGGCAAGACCTACATGGTCGAGGGGATCGGCATGGACAAGATCCCCGCGACACTGGACATCGAATACGTGGACGAGATCCGGAACGTGGCGGACAAGGAGTCGTTCCGCATGGCGCGCAGGCTGACGCGCGAGGAAGGGCTGTTCGTGGGCGGATCGTCGGGCACGATCGCGACCGTCGCGCTGGAGGTCGCGCGCGAGCTCGACGATCCCGAGCGCTGCGTGGTGACGATGCTCTGCGACCTCGGCGAGCGGTATCTGTCGAAGTTCCATTCTGACGAGTGGATGCGCGAGAACCGCATGCTCGAGGACGAGCGCGTGGAGGTCGGCTATCTGCTCGAGCGCAAGGCGCGGGCGGACTCGCCGCCGCTGATCGCGATCGACGACAGGGCGACGGTACGCGAGGCGTTGCGCCTCATGGAGAAGTACAACGTGAGCCAAATCCCAGTGATCTCCGACAGCGAGCAGCTCGGCAGCCTTTCGGAGGGCGCGCTCCTGAACCGGGTCCTGGCCGAGCCCGAGGCGATCGACAGGCCGCTGTCCGGGTACCTGGAGGCGCCGTTCCCCACCGTCGACGAGTCGGCGAGCATGAAGATCGTCATCGGGCACCTGACGTCGGGGGACAGCGCGCTCCTCGTGTGCAGGGGCCGACAGTTCGTCGGCATCCTGACGAAGTTCGATGTCCTGCACTACGTCACGAACGGAGGTGGATCGTGAGGCTCAGGTCTTTGGTGTGGATCATGGCCCTTCTGGCGGGCATCGCCGCCTGCGCCGACGACGACGGACCGGCCGGACCCGAGGAGAAGGCGCTGCTGTTCTCGTTCTCGGCGCCCCCGTCGATCCCGACCAAGCAGCTGGTGGAGCTTCAGGTCCGGGTCACCGAGGCGGCGCTCGTCAATTACCCGCTGACCGTGACCTTCGAAGAAGCCAACGAGGACCAGACGTTCGAGCTCGTGGCGACCGTGCTCCTCCAGAAGCCCGAGGACACGACCGCGACGATCTCGGAGGAGGCGGCGCGCGACCCGCTCTATCGCGTCACGATCTGCGAGGCGGGTCAGGCCGCCAAGCTCTGCGTCGAGCGGACGGCTCAGGTCGACGTCCTCGACTTCCCCTGAGGGGCCCGGCTCGATGCCCGGCCGGCCGGGCAAAGAGCGTGTGAGCGTCGATCGCTCACGGCTTCCCACCGAAGGGAACAACCCCCGCACCGCGGACCTCGACACCCTCGATCCGCGCGCGATCCTCGACCGGCTCCACGCCGAGGATCGCCGCGCGGTCGAGGCCGTGGGCGAGGTCCTCGACGACGTCGCCGCGGCCGTGGACGTCGTCGTGCACGCCTTCCAGTCCGGCGGCCGGCTCGTCTACGTGGGCGCGGGGACGAGCGGCCGGCTGGGCGTCCTCGACGCCGTGGAGTGCCCGCCGACGTTCGGCACGGATCCCGCGATGGTCCAGGCGATTCTGGCCGGCGGGCCGGAGGCGATGTGGCGCTCCCGCGAAGGCGCCGAAGACGCGGAGGAGGGTGGCGCGGCCGCGGTTGCCGGGCTAGCGGTCGAAACCCGCGACGTCGTGTTCGGGATCGCGGCGGGATCGACGACCCCGTTCGTGATCGGCGCGCTCCGGGAGGCGATCCGCCGAGGCGCCGCGACGGTGTTCCTGACCTGCGTGCCCCCGGCCGACGTGCCGATCGCGTCCGAGGTCGACGTCGTCGTGGCTCCCCTGACGGGCCCGGAGGCGATCGCGGGCTCGACCCGCCTCAAGGCGGGAACAGCGACCAAGCTCGTGCTCAACATGGTGACGACGGCGTCGATGGTGCGGCTCGGGAAGACGTACGGGAACCTGATGGTCGATCTCCGGGTCACCGCCGCCAAGCTCGAGGACCGGGGCCGGCGCATCCTCCGCGATCTGCTCGGCGTCGGCTACGAGGAGGCGGGCGAGCTGCTGGAGGCCGCAGGTGGAAGGGTCAAGACGGCGCTCGTCATGCACCGCCGCGGCGTGGGGCGCGAGGAAGCCGAGCGGCTGCTCGCCGAAGCGGGAGGGTTCCTCAGGAAGGCCTGGGAGGAGTAGCGGGAACCGACAGGCGCCTGCCGCGAGGCAGGCGCCCCGGGCTGGTCAGCCTCAGCGGTTGGTTTCGACCTCGAACGTGATCTTCGCGTTCACCCTGTACGCCGTGATCTTTCCGCCTTCGACCACGCCCTGCATACCCTCGATCCAGACACTCTTTATCCCCTTCACCGTCTCGGAAGCCTCGGCCACCGCCATGCGCGCGGCGTCCTCCCAACCCTTCGGAGATTGCGCCTTGACCTCGATCACCTTGTGGACGCTCATCCTCACCTCCCGGTTGCATCATCGTGGACGCGCATCGGCGACGCGCGCCTTCCGCCCGAGCATACACGGGGCGCAGGAAAGCGAAAGCCCCCTTCCGTAGAAGGGGGCTTTCTGACGCCACCACCGCGGGGCCGCGGTTGCTATTCGACGGCGGCGGCGTTTCCTGACCTTCATACCGGACACGCGACCGCTGGGTTCCGCGTCCGGGAAAAATTCCCCGCGACCCTGACCACGAACCGGGTTGGCTCGTCGGAAGACCCGGCCTACGTTGGGGCCGGATGACCGCCGACTCGATCCGAACCCACGCCGCGACTCCGCTCGAGCGACTCGCGGCGGAGCTCCGCGCTGCCGATGGCGCGATCGTCGTGGGGCTCATCTCGGGCACGAGCGCGGACGGTATCGACGCCGCCTGCTGCCGGCTCGCGGGGCGCGGGAGCTCCCTGCGATGCGAGGTCCTCGGGACCGCTGCGACGCCCTATCCGGAGTCCCTGGCGAGCGAGCTCCGGCGTCCCGAGCGGCTCGACGCGCCGGCTGTCGCACGGCTGTCGGTCGAGGTAGGCGCGGCGTTCGCCGATGCCGCGCTCGCCGCGATTGCCGCGGCCGGCAGGGAGCGCGCGGAGGTCGCGCTCGTCGGCAGCCACGGCCAGACGATCTGGCACGATCCGCGGGGGACGAGGGGCGGTGTCGGCTGCACGCTCCAGATCGGGGAGGCGGCCGAGATCGCCGAGCGGACCGGCCTTCCCGTCTGGCACGACTTCCGTCCCGCCGACGTCGCCGCCGGCGGCGAAGGGGCGCCGCTCGTCCCCTACGTCGACTGGGTCCTCTTCACGCTCGCCGACCGCTGGACGGTCTGCCTGAACCTGGGCGGCATCGCGAACGTCACGATCCTGCCCCCGGCGGCGGGGATCTCGGACGTGGTCGCCTTCGACACCGGGCCCGGCAACATGGCGCTCGACCACCTGGCTGCGACGCTGCTCGGCACCCCGCATGACGAAGGGGGCGCGGGGGCCGCTGCCGGCGAAGTGGACGACGCCGTGCTCGCAGCCGCGCTCGCGGACCCGTACTTCGCGCTGCCGGCGCCCAAGTCCACGGGGAGGGAGCATTTCGGCCGCGGCTGGACGGAGGAACGGTTCGGGCCCTTGGACGGGCTCGGCGATGCCGCCGCCCGCGGCCGGCTCGCGACGGCCGCCGCGGTGACCGTCGAGTCGATCGCGCGCGCGC
Organism: Gemmatimonadota bacterium; assembly: GCA_035698825.1. Classification (GTDB taxonomy): domain Bacteria; phylum Gemmatimonadota; class Gemmatimonadetes; order JACCXV01; family JAHWKZ01; genus JAICNR01. The sequence continues at coordinate 21,618 of DASSBK010000069.1, read as the reverse complement.
TCGAAGGAGCGGCCGGAACCCCGCCGGTTCCCGACGGGTCGCGTGTCCTCGTCTCGGGCGGCGGCCGCCGGAATCGCGCGCTCATGGAGGGCCTCGCCCGCCGGCTCGCGCCGCGCGAGGTCCTGCCCGTCGACGAGGCGGGCCTCGACGGGGACCACAAGGAGGCGGTCGCGTTCGCGATCCTGGCGTACGAGAGCGCGCTCGGCGGCGCGGCGGCGATGCCCGGCGCGACCGGCGCGCGCCACCCCGCCATCCTCGGCAAGCTGGCGTTTCCTCCGCCCCGGGACGGGGCGTGACGCTCGCGTTCCCGACGGCGGAGCGCCTGTCGGCGGCGGAGATGGCAGGGCAGCTCGTCTGCATCCCGCTCCGCGACTACCGCGGGGACGCGGCCGCGCGCGAGGCGTTTCTCCACTCGTTCGATCGGCACGCATGGGGCGGCGTGATCGTCTTCGGCGGCGATCTCGCCGCAACCGCCGAGCTCCTCTCCGAGGCGCGTGAGCGCTCCCCGATCCCACCGCTAATCACCGGCGACTTCGAGCGCGGGCTCGGCCAGCAGTTTCCGGACGCGGGCACGCGCTTCCCGTCCTTCATGGCGTTCGGATCGGCGGGCGATCCCGAGCTCGCGCGCGCGGCGTGGCGGGAGATCGGGCGCGAGCTCGCCGCGGCCGGCTTCCACGTCGACTTCATGCCGGTCGCCGATCTCGCGCTCGAGCCCGCGAACCCGATCGTGGCGGACCGCGCGGCGAGCGACGACCCGGAGCTCGCGGCGGCGATCGTTGCGGCCGCCGTCGAGGGACTGCAGTCGGCAGGGGTCGCTGCCACCGTCAAGCATTTCCCCGGGCACGGTCGCACCACGGTCGACAGCCACGAGGCGCTGCCCGTCGTCGAGGCCTCACGGGAGGTGCTGGAGGCGTCCGACTGGATCCCGTTCCGCGCCGGGATCGCGGCGGGCGCCAGGCTCGCGATGAGCGCGCACGTCGCGTTCCCCGCGCTCGAGCCGGACAGCGCGCGCGGCCGGCCGGCCACGTTCTCGCACGCGATCGCGACCGGACTCCTGCGCCACGAGTGGGGGTTCGAAGGCCTCCTGTGCAGCGACGCGCTCATGATGGGAGCCGTGGCGGGAGAGAGCGCCACGGCCAACGCACGGCGCGCGCTCGAGGCCGGGATCGATTGGCTGCTCTACCCGCCCGAGCCCGAGCGCGTGCACGCCGAGCTCGCCGCCGCGCTGGAGTCGGAGCCTCCGTTGCGCGCGACGTGCGAGCGAGCCACCGAGCGCCTGCTCGCGCTCAAGCGCTGGGCGATCGACGGCGCCGCGAGCGCTCCGGCAGGGGCGCCCGCTGCGCGGCCGGATCAGGCGGCGAGGGCAGCCCCCATCGTCCTGGCCGCATCGGCCGCGCCGCTCGCCGAGGCGGTCGCCGGGGCGGCGATCGTCGCCGATCCGCCCACACCGCCTCCGGGCCCCGCGTGGCCCGACCGCGCGCAATGGGTCGTCGTCCTAGACGGCGGGATCGGCCCGGACGAGATCGTGCTGGGGGAAGAGCTCGCGCCGGCTGCGGCAAGGGATCTCCTGGTCGTCGACACGGGCGCCGGCTCCGACGCCGTCCTGGCCGCGATCGCGGCGGTCCGGGAGAAGTGTGCCCGGGCCTGGGTCGCGTGCGCGGTCTTCAGCCCGGTGCGCGCCTGGAAGGGGCGGGCGGGCCTGTCCGCGGCGGCGCGCGAAGCCGTCCGGGTCGCGACCGCCGATGCGAGCGAGGCGGTCTTGATCGTATTCTCGAACCCGCGTATCGTCAGCGAGCTAGAGGCACCGTCGCGTGTCGTCTGGACGCACGGAGAGGCACCCGCCAGCCAGCGAGCGGCGCTCGACTTCCTGCGCGGCTCGCTTCCCGCCCTCGGACGACTCGCGGTGCGACCGAACGCCGATCGTCGAACCTTCTCCCCCAGATGAGAGTATGAACGGCATGCCGCGGATACCGATGGTCCGATTGCTTCCCTCGTGGCTCGCCCGCCCCGCGTGGGTGGCCCTCGCGCTCCTCGCAGCCGCGCCTGCGCGTCCGGCGAGCGCGCAATCCTCCGACGACGACACGTTCGCCGTTCCCGTGGGTCTCGAGCGCGCCGTCGAGTTCTGGAAGCGCGTCTACGGGGAGTGGAGCGAGGACCAGGTCACGTTCCACGACCGGGACGACCTGGGCATCGTCTATCTGACGATCGATCAGAAGAAGTCGGAGACCCCCGCCGGTTTCCGGGCGAACGAAGCGGCGCAGGAAGCGATCATCGACCGCTACCGCCGGATCCTGCTCGATCTAGCCACCCGGAATCCCGATCCGCGGACGCTGAGCGGCGAGTACCGCGAAGTGTACGACGCCTTCGGCGACCTCGGGAACCCGGCGCGGTGGCGTCAGGCGGCCGACCGGATCCGCGTCCAGCGCGGCCTGAGGGAGAAGTTCCAGCGCGGCCTGATCCACGCCGGGCAGTTCCGGGAGCACATCCTCGAGATCTTCCGCGAAGAGGGCGTACCGGAGGCGATCGCCTGGCTCCCCATGGTCGAGTCGACGTTCAACATCGAGGCGCGCTCCAAGGTGGGCGCCGCGGGCGTGTGGCAGTTCATGCCCGGGACCGGCCGGCTGTACATGCGCGTGGACGCGTCGGTCGACGAGCGCCTGGATCCGATCATCGCCGCCCGCGGCGCCGCGCGGCTCCTCGAGCACAACTACCAGGGCCTGGGCTCGTGGCCGCTGGCGCTGACCGCCTACAATCACGGCTACTACGGGATGCGGCGCGCCGTCCAGCAGGTCGGCACCAACGACTACATGACGATCCGCCGCCTCTACGACGGCCCCGCGTTCGGCTTCGCCAGCAAGAATTTCTATGCCGAGTTCCTGGCCGCGCTCTACGTGGCCGAGCACGCCGAGCAGTACTTCGGCATGCACGACCCCTTCCGCACGCTCGAATTCGACGTGGTCCAGATGCCGGTCGCGATGGCGCTGCGCGACGTCGCGAGTGCCGTGCAGGTCGACGCCGAGCGCCTGTGGCAGCTGAATCCCTCCCTCACCGACGACGTGTGGTCGGGGCGCCGCACCGTTCCCGCTGGATTCCGCCTGCGCGTGCCGCCGGGGTACGGGCGTGAGGCGCCCTTGCAGCTGGCCTCTGCGGGGGCGAGCCGCGACACCCGCTCGGCGCGCTCGGCTTCCGACGAGCCCGCCGCCGTCCGCGTCCACACCGTCCAGCGGGGAGACACGCTGACCTCGATCGCCGCGCGCTACGGGCTGTCGGTAGGTGAGCTGATCGCGCTCAACGATCTCGACGATCGGGACGTGATCCGCGTGGGACAACGCCTGGTGCTCTCAAAGTAGGATCCGTGCTCTCGAAGTAGGATCCGCCTGCCGCGTGGCCGCGGCGCCCGCTTACGTCTCCGGCTCGGTGAACTCCACTTCCTCGACGGACTGCCGCGTCAGGTATGCGCGCTCGAGGTTGAGCGTCCTGTTCAGGGGATCGGTGGGGAAGAGGAAGAATCCGGGATCCTCGGCGCGGTAGTCGTACGTGAGGCCCACCAGCACCTCCCCCCACGTCGTCCTGACGCGCGCCGCGCGGCCGCCGGCAGACGAGGGGCGAGGCATGGGGGAAAGGTCGTCTTCCGGCTCGTACCGGCGTTCGCGCCCGAACGCGAAGTCGCGCACGAAGAACACCGCCAGCGTCTCGCTGAGCGGGATCTCCAGCTTTTCGCCGGTCTCGCCGTCCGGGCCGGCCAGCTTGAGATGGAACGTCACGTCGATGGGGTTGAAGATGCGAGAGAACCCCTTGACGCGCGTGCCGTCCGCGAGGAGGACCACGGCCCGGCTATCCATCGGCGCTCCGCTGCGAGTGCTCGTTCATCGTGGAAAAGACCTCCTGCCTGAATATAGCCCGTCCGCGAGCGGCGAGATGCACGTCAGCCTCCCCGGGTCGACCCCGAAGCGGGCCGGAAATCGACCCGCGAAACCGCCCGGCGGGTGATGTAGGCGCGCTCCAGGTTGAGCGCCCGCTCCAATGGCTCGGTGGGAAAGACGAAGAATCCCGGGCGCTGGGGCTGGTAACCGTACGTCAGGCCGCGCAGCACCTCGCCCCAGTTCGTCGTCACCTCGATGGCCCCCGCCCCGGCGATGAGCGGCGCCGTCATCGACGCCAGATCGCCCTCGGGCTCGTATCGCTTCTCGCGGTCGAACGCGAAATCCCGCACGAAGAAGACGGCGTCGACGTCGGACATCGGGATCTCGCGGTGCTCGCCGGTCTCTCCCTGCGGCCCGACGACCACGAGATGGAAGTTGGCGCGCACGGGATTGAAGTCGCGCGCGAACCCCTTGAGGCGGCTGCCGTCGGAGTGGAGAACGATGATCCGCGTCTGAATCGTCATCATCGGCAGGTCCAGGATTCTGCAAGAGATGGACCAGAGACACTCTACGGGGGCGGTGGCGTCGAATCAACGCCTTCGGCGCGCTTTCGATTTCCCGCGGACGCGCGAGTCGCTATGTTGCGCCGCGAATGGCGGCCCTCTCCTCCTTCTTCTCGCAACTCCACTGGCTCGACTGGGTAGTGCTCGCGCTGTACTTCGCGTTCTCGCTCGGCGTGGGCCTCTGGTTCGTGCGGCGCGCCGGCTCGTCGACCGCCGAGTTCTTCGTCTCGGGTCGGAACCTCCCCTGGTGGCTGGCGGGGACGTCGATGGTGGCCACTTCGTTCTCGGTGGACACGCCGCTGCTCGTCACGGGCTTCGTCCGGACGCAGGGCATCCAGGGGAACTGGATCTGGTGGTGCTTCGCACTCGGCGGCGTGTTTTCCGCGTTCGTGTTCGCGCAGCTGTGGCGTCGCACCGAGGTGATGACCGACGTCGAGCTCGCGCAGCTGCGCTATTCCGGACGCCCGGCGGCGGCGTTGCGCGGGTTCCGCGCCGTCTACATGACGCTGTATGCGAACTGCCTGACGATGGCCTGGGTGATCCTCGGAATGGTCAAGGTGTTCGAGACCGCGTTCGACGTGGGGACGCTGGAGGCGACGCTGTTCGCGAGCGGCATCACCCTCCTGTACTCGATGCTGTCCGGCCTGTGGGGCGTGGTGGTGACAGACCTGGTCCAGTTCGCCCTGGCGATGCTCGGGGCGATCGTCCTGGCGGTGTTCGCGGTGGACGCAGTGGGAGGCACGTCGGCCATGCTGGCGGAGATACGCGCCGTCGGAAGCTCCGAGGTGCTGTCGTTCCTGCCGCGGCTGGCGGGCGGCGGGGAGACCGCGCCGGGCACCTGGTGGGGCGATCTCCTGGCCTGGTCGGCGACTCCCGTCGCCACCTTCCTGGTCCTCATCACCTTCCAGTGGTGGGCCAACAAGAACGCCGACGGCGGCGCCGTGGTCATCCAGCGCATGGCGGCCTCGCGCGACGAGCGCGAATCGGTACTCGCCACGCTGTGGTTCCAGGTGGCCAATTACGCGATCCGGCCCTGGCCCTGGATCCTGGTGGCCCTGGCGAGCCTGCTCCTCTATCCGACGATGGACGATCCGGAGCTCGCCTATCCGCGCGCGATGGTGGATCTCCTGCCCGTGGGGCTCCTGGGCCTCATGCTGGCCGCCTTCCTCGCGGCGTTCATGTCGACCCTGACATCCTACATCAACCTCTCGGCGGCGTACCTCGTGAACGACCTGTACCGGCCGTTCATCGTGCGCGACCGCGAGGACCGCCACTACGTCCGCGCGGGGCGCATCGCGTCGCTGCTCGCGCTCGCCATCGGCGTGGGGATCAGCTTCTACGCGACGTCGATTTCGGGGCTGTTCCTGCTGCTCCTGACGCTCGGCGCGGGGATCGGCCTCGTGTACATCGCGCGCTGGTTCTGGTGGCGAGTGAACGCCTGGAGCGAGATCTCGGCGATGGTGGCGAGCTCGGTGCTGGGCGCGATCCTCCAGCTCTCGCCCGAATGGGGCGGACCCTCGTTCCCCTTCGCCGCCAAGGTGTTCCTCAACATCCTCGCGTCGACCGCGGTGTGGATCGCCGTGACGTACGCGACGCCGCCGGCGGCCATGGACCGGCTGACGGAGTTCTACCGGCGGGTGCGCCCGCCGGGCTGGTGGGGCCCCGTGCGGGAGGCGGTGGGCGAGCTCCCGCGGGCGCGCTCGGCCGGGCTTCGCCGCGGGCTGTGGCTGTGGCTCCTCGGCACGGTGTTCGTGTACGCCGCCATGTTCGGGACCGGCAAGCTGCTCCTGCTGGAATGGGGCTGGGGGGTCGTCTTCTCCGGCGTGGCCCTCGTCACCGGCTGGGCGCTGCTGCGCCAGCTGACGCGCGAGCGGGTGGCGCGGCTCCTGGGAGGCTAGGCTCCCGCGAGGAGGCGGCAGGCGCGAGGGGCGTGGCTACAAGGAGAGGCAGGACCACCGGCAAGACAGCCGGCCCACGCCCGATCGCGCACCGCCGTGCGTGACTCCGGGATCCATCACGTGCAAAACCCGCACGGTCGCCGCGGGGTTGCATGGCGGCACGCCGGGTTGCCCGGCGCGCCGGGTTCTGCACTACCTTGGCGCATGCCCGTTACCGAACGTGGATCGCGGACGCACGCGCGCGCCGCATGGGCGGCGTTCGCCGCGCTGACCGTCCTGGTCGCGCTGCCGGGCGCCGCGCGAGCGCAGGGCGGGCTCGCCGTGACGGTCCAGTATCCCCCCGCGGGCGCGGCGATCACCGCCAGCGATTCCACCTTCGTCTTCGGACGGGTGGAGGGATCCGGAGGAGAGGACGTCTCGCTGACCGTGAATGGCGCACCCGTGCCCGTACACACCGGCGGCGGGTGGCTCGCGTTCGTTCCTCTCGAGCCCGACTCGTTCACGTTCGAGGTCGCGGCCGTCAGCGGCGCCCGCCGCGCGGAGACGCGGCGCACCGTGTGGGTCCCGCGGTCGCTGCTCGACGCGCCGACCGGGGACACGCTGGGCTACCGGCCCGAGACGATCCTGCCGCGCGGCCCGCTGGAGCTGTACGCCGGAGACACCGTGCAGGTCTCGGTGGTCGCGGCCCCGGACATGGAGATCCGCGCCCGGCTGGGGGACGCGTCCGTTCGCCTCGTGCCCGAGCTGCCCGACGTCTCCAACGCGGGACGGCTCGTCTTCGACTTCGGCGAGCTGCCCGAGACGCACTGGACGTCCGAGTCGCCCCCGGCCACGGGCGGCCCCTGGAGGCGGTTCGCGGGCGACCTCTACCTCACGTACTCGGGCGCGGATGGCGACTCGCTGCGGCTGGAGTTCACGCGGGCGGGGGCGACGCGCAAGGCCGCGGTCGCGGCGATCGCGTTCCTCGACCCTACCGTGATCCGGTCCGCGGCGCTCGACGACGATACGGCCGGCGCCGGCGGGACCGACCACCGGGTCATCGCGCGGCACGCTCCCGGAATGGGGTACTACCTGTTCCTGCCGAACGGCACACGGGCGGCGACCGGGCGCAGGAGCGGGGAGTGGCGGGAGATCGCGCTCGGACCCGGCACGCGCGCCTGGGCGCCGCTCGCCGAGACGTTCCCCATCGCCGCGGCGCGTCCCGGCAGCCGGATCACGGTGATCCGGTCGCGTCTCGCGGAGGGCTGGAGTGAGATCGTCGTCCCGACGACGGACCGGCTGCCGTTCCGGATCGAGCAGGAGACCGATCCCGCTCGCTACACGATCCGGGTCTTCGGGGCCGACGCGGACGTCGACTACGTCCATCGCGCGTTCGACGACCCGCTGCTGGAATCGGTCGTCTGGGGGCAGCCGGAGACCGGCGTCCTCGAGATCGACGTCACGCTGGCGGCAGAGCGCGCGTGGGGCTATCGCGCCTACTGGGAGGGCTCGCACCTCGTGATCGGCTTCCGTCATCCGCCGGAGGCGCTCGATGACCGCCGCTTCCGATCGCCGCTCCACGGCGTCCGCGTGATCGTGGACCCGGGACACAATCCCGACACGGGCGCGGTGGGCCCCACGGGGCTCGAGGAGCGCGAGGCGAACCTCGGGATCTCGCTCGAGCTGGCGCGGATCCTCGAGCGGCGGGGAGCGGAAGTGGTCCTGACGCGCGCGTCGGCGGACTCGGCACTCGGACTCTACGATCGGGCGAACCTCGCGATCGCGGCGGGCGGCGACCTCTTCGTGTCGATCCACAACACCGCGCGGCCCGACGGGGTCAACCCGCTGCTCAACAACGGGACGTCGGTGCTCTACTACCATCCGCAGTCGCGCGAGCTGGCGGAGGCGATCCAGGCGGAGCTCCTGCCCCGGACCGGGCTCGCCGATCGGGGCGTGTGGCACCAGAACGTGGCGGTTCTGCGGATGAACGAGATGCCGGCCGTGCTGGTCGAGTCGGTGTTCATGATGATCCCGGATCAGGAAGCGGCGCTCCGCACGCCGCAGTTCCGCCGGCGGATCGCCGAGGGCGTCGCGGACGGGATCGAGCGATACCTCGATGGGCGATCCAGGGAGGCGAGATGAGCGAGAAGGTCGATGCGCGGGAGGAATTGTGGCTGGCGATCTGCGAGGGGGATCACGCGGCGGTCGAGTCGATCGTCGAGGAGCGGCCGGATCTCGCGCGGGGTCGGACCGACGAGGACCTGCCGTGGACGCTCGCGGCGGTGTACCGCGGACACCCCGGAGTCGCCGACCTGCTGCTCCGGCACGGAGCCGAGCTCGATCCGTTCACGGCGGCCGCATTGGGAAGGACGGATCAGCTGAGGGTCATGCTCGACCGCGGCGAAGCGGCGCTCCAGGACCTCAGCCCGGACGGCTGGACGCCCCTCCATCTGACCGCGTTCTTCGGCCACCGCGAGACGGCGGCCATGCTGATCGATCGCGGAGCCGACATGGCCGCGCGCTCGCGCAACGAGATCGCGAACACCCCGCTCCATGCGGCGCTCGCGGGCGGCCGCGGCGCCGTTGCCGAGCTCCTGGTCGAGCGGGGAGCGGACATCAACGCGATGGCGAACGGCCTCACGCCGCTCGATATCGCCACCGGAAGGGAGGATCGGGAGATGACGACGTACCTCATCGCGCACGGGGCGACTCGCGGGGACGGCAAATGAGCTCCGCCCGGTTCCTGACGCTCGCCGCAACGGCATTGCCGCTGGCCGCGGGCCTCCCGGGGAGCGCGTTCGCGCAGGCGACGCCGGACGTGGATACACCGCTGCGGCCGGTCTCGACGTACTCGATCGTCGCGCGGGATCCGGCGACCGGCGAGCTCGGGGTCGCGGTACAGTCGCACTGGTTCGGTGTGGGCGCGATCGTCGCCTTCGCCGAGGCGGGGGTCGGCGCGGTCGCGACGCAGTCGTTCGTCGACCCGTCGTACGGGCCGCTCGGGCTCCAGCTGATGCGCGCCGGCCGCACGGCGCCGGAGGCGCTGGCTGGACTGCTCGAGGCCGACCCGCACCCCGACGTGCGCCAGGTCGCGATGATCGACGCGGCGGGCAACGTCGCGGCGCACACCGGCGAGAACGCGATCATCGCCGCGGGACACCACACCGGCGAGAACTACAGCGTGCAGGCGAACCTCATGGAGAGCGAAACCGTGTGGCCGGCGATGGCCCGCGCGTTCGAGTCCGCCGAAGGCGACCTCGCGGAGCGGATGATGGCCGCGCTCGAGGCCGCTCAGGCCGAAGGCGGCGACATCCGGGGCCGGCAGTCGGCGGCGCTCCTGGTCGTCAGCGGCACGCCGACCGGGCGGCCGTGGGTCGATCGGGTGTTCGATCTCCGGATCGAGGACCATCCCGAACCGCTCGAGGAGCTGCGCCGCGTCCTCCACCTGGCGCGGGCGTACCGTGAGATGAACGCGGGCGACGAATCGATGACGGTGAACGAGGTCGACGCCGCCGTCGGGCACTACGACGCGGCCGCGACGATGGTCCCCGAGAGCGCGGAGATGGTGTACTGGGCGGGCATCACGCTCGCGTCGGTGGGCCGCGTGGACGACGCGCTGCCGCGGCTCGAGCGCGCCTACGCCGCCGATCCGGGCTGGGCGGTGCTCACCCCGCGGCTGCCGGACGCCGGCCTCCTCCCCGACGACCCCGCGCTCCTCGCGCGGCTCCTGGCGATCCCCGGGGGCGAGCCGGGCATGGAGGAGTGGCGGCGCCTCGCGGCCGCGGGGAAGGCGCCGCAGCCCTCGGGGCAGTAGCCACGGCGGACCGCGGGCCATTGCCCGCGCATATAGACGATCGTCTCGCATGGCTTCGGCCTTGCCTCGCGCGGGTGGCGCGAGGTGCGCCCGCCCGGCAACTTCTGCGCCCCATGAACGACGAAGCGCACACCGCTCCCGCGGCGGCCACGGCCGCCTCCGACTGGGGGAACGTGGCGGTCGCCGACGTCATGGACCGGCTCGTGTCGCTCTGCAAGCGGCGCGGGTTCGTGTTCCAGTCCTCGGAGATCTACGGCGGTGTGGGCTCGACCTGGGACTACGGGCCTCTCGGCGTCGAGATGAAGCGCGCGATCCGCGACTACTGGTGGGAGTCGATGGTGCGCCGGGACGACATCGAGGGCCTGGACGCCGCGATCCTCATGCACCCGCGGGTCTGGGAGGCTTCCGGCCACGTCGCCGGGTTCACCGATCCGCTGGTCGATTGCCGCAACTGCAAGCATCGCTTCCGTGCCGATACGCTGGCCGAGATGAAGGAGCCGCATTGCCCGCGGTGCGGCTCGCGCGACCTGTCCGAGGCGCGGCAGTTCAACCTCATGTTCAAGACCTTCATGGGACCGGTCGAGGACGAGGCCGCCGTCGTCTACCTGCGGCCCGAGACCGCGCAGGGGATCTACGTCAACTTCCAGAACGTGCTCGGATCCTCGCGGCAGAAGATCCCGTTCGGAATCGCGCAGATCGGCAAGGCGTTCCGCAACGAGATCACGCCCGGCAACTTCATCTTCCGGACGCGCGAGTTCGAGCAGATGGAAATGCAGTATTTCGTCCGGCCGGGGGAGGATCGGGAGTGGCTCGAGCGCTGGCTGGAAACCCGCCGCGCCTGGTACCGGGAGCTCGGCATCCGCGACGAGAAGCTGCGCGTCCACGAGCATGGGCCCGACGAGCTCGCGCACTACGCGGCGGCGGCCTTCGACATCCAGTACGAGTTCCCGTTCGGCTGGCAGGAGCTCGAGGGGATCCACGACCGCACGGATTTCGATCTCACGCGCCACGAGGAACACTCGGGAAAGAAGCTGTCGTACTTCGACGAGGAGGCGAAAGAGCGGTTCGTCCCTTACATCGTGGAGACGTCGGCCGGAGTGGACCGCACCATGCTGATGTGCCTGGTCGACGGCTTTCGGGAGGAAGGCGAGGGCAAGGATGCACGCACCGTGCTCAAGCTCTCGCCGCGGATCGCTCCCATAAAGCTGGCCGTGTTCCCACTCGTTCGGCGGGATGGAATGCCCGAAATGGCGAGCGAGATCTATCGGGGGCTGGGCAGGCGCTGGAACGCCTTCTACGATGACGGAGGCTCGATCGGGCGCCGGTACCGTCGCCAGGACGAAGCCGGGACTCCGTTCTGCATCACCGTCGACGGCGAATCCGTGTCCGAGCGGACGGTGACGGTTCGCGATCGCGACACGATGGAGCAGGTGCGGGTCGGATTGGATCGCCTGGAAGAGTGGCTGGTCGAGAGAATCGAGGGGAGGACGGGATGACGGAGCTTGCGAGAAAGCACTGCGAAGCGTGCTCGGGGGATACCCCGCCGCTCAAGGCGGAAGAGGTCTTCCGCCTGCATCAGCAGGTCCCGGAATGGGACGTGACGTCCGGCAGGAAGCTCGTGCGGAGATTCGAGTTCGAGGACTTCCTGGAGGCCATGGACTTCGTGAATCGCGTCGCGCGGCTGGCCGAGGAGCAGGGCCACCATCCGAACATCACGATCGACTACAAGCGCGTGACGTTCACGATCTGGACGCACGCGATCGACGACCTGTCGGAGAGCGACTTCATCCTGGCCGCGAAGATCGACGAGCTGTACGACAGCGACGAGGACGACTAGCGCGGCCGGTCCTCGGGCTCCGGCTCGGGCGCCGGCTTCTCGCCGAATCGCTGCATGTCGAGCTCTGTGCGATAGGTGCGGCTCGTCGGATAGGCGAGCTCGATCCTCGGGGCTTCCTCGCCGAACCGGCGCAGCACGCGGCGGCTGATCGCGTCACGGTTCCCGCGCCGGCGCCGCACGTGGGTCAGATAGCGCAGGCGCAGCTGGATCCCGTTGGGGCCGATCGCGGTGTAGACGATGGGCGTCGTGACGCCATACCGGAAAGCGTAGTCGCGCTCGAGCTTGCGGAAGCCCCGCTCGACCTCGCTGCGGTAGGGCTCGAAGACCTCGGCGCCGATCCGCTCCAGGATCTCGCGCGCCTTCTCCCAATCGCTTTCGAACGTCACGGTGAACTCGATCTCGTCCCAGACGAACGGGCTCGCCGTGGTGAAGTTGAAGACGGCCTCCGTCAGGATCTTGAAATTGGGAATCGTGACCAGACGGCCGCTCGACTGATCGCCCGACTCGTCCCCCCGCACCTCCACCAGCGTGAGCTTGAACACGCCGATGTCGATGACGTCGCCGCGCACGCCGGAGACCTCGATGCGGCTTCCCAGCGTGACGTTTCGCTGGCCCACGATGTAGAACCACGCGAGAAAGGCGGCCAGGTACTCGCGCAGCGCGATCGCCAGGCCGGCCCCGATGAAGCCGAGCAGGGTGCCGATCCCTCGCAGGCGCTCGAAGAAGACCACCGAGAGGATGACGAGGATCGCCACGGCGACCGTGTAGGCCACGCGCTTGCGATATCGATGTCGTTTCTCGGCATCGGCGACGTGACCGCGGATCTGACGATCCACGATCCGGTACACCACGTAAGCGAGTGACACCAGCACGACGACGACGATCACTCGCCACGGCAGATCCCGCGCCCAGGCGGGGAGCTGTTCCAGGTATCTCGCCTGCACCCGCGGCCCTCGGGCTCAGCGCTCCGTGGCGGTCACTACTGGAACGCCGGGGCCAGCAGCGGGCACTCGTCGGCCCGGTCTTGGAGGAATTGCATCTTCCGGCGGTCGAGTCGACTCAATTCGCTCTGGTATTCGCCGAGGTTGTCGATCTCGTAGTTGTTGAAGCCGATCCGATCGACGAAGCGGATCTCGACGTTGTAATCGTAGTAGCGCCAGATCTCGAACGGCACCGGACCGGCGGGCATGGGCCGCTCGATGATCTCGTCCGGGGCTCCCAGCGTCATGTACACGCGGCCGCGATCGCTCTTGTAGCCGGGCCGGAGCGCGCTCTTCCACGTTCGGTTCGCCGCCTCGATCCGCTCGAAGTAGCTGACCAGCTCCTCGTTCGTGGCGGTCGCGGGAACCGGGTCGCGAATCCTCCAGAAGCAGGCCCAGGCCTCGAGGCGTCGAGTCGGTTCCTCGATGTCCTCCAGGATCTCCATCTCGTCTTCCGTGGCCTCGTACGCGATGAGATCCAGTGCGTCGTCCCAGTGCGCGGCGATCCACGCGCTCGATCCCGCGATCATGAGCGGGGTCGACTCGCTGGCCACCACGTTGCCGGCGGCGTCGGTCAGCTCGAAGGTGAGCTCGAACTCGCCGAACTGGACACCCGGATTCTCGAGCGATCCGAAAGCCTCCAGGATGCCCGAGGAGTCCGGAGTGAGCGCGTCCGTATACGTGGGTCCCACCGGCTCGGCGTCTTCGCCCTCGGGCACCAGGTTCACCCGCAACGTGTAGGGCGCGGCGCTGGAGCTGGCGCCGGAGGCCTCCGCCAGGAAGTCGATGCGCTCGGGCGTCGAGGGGTAGTAGTGGGACGGGTGGACGACGTACTCGGTCCCGTCGTCCGCGGGCCGATAGAGGCGCAGCAGCACCGGCTCGGATAGCGCGACCCGGGCGTCGGGCAGAGACGGCACGTTCAGTGCCCCCGAGACCTCGCTGCCGTGATCCGCGTTGCGGTCCCGCACCGTCAGCTCCAGATCGTACTCGCCGGGAATCAGCGTCAGATCGGTCTGGAAGACGATCGTCTCACCGGTGAGCAACGTCTCGTCGAACGTGTCGACGCTGACGCTCTGCTGCCACGACTCCTCGACCGGCTCGCTGCCGGTCTCGGGTTCGAGCGACGCGATGACGTCGTAGGCCGCCTGCCACCGACCGTCGTCGGTGCGCACGAACTGGAGTGCGGCGTTGGAGAGCGAGACTCCGATCAGCGCGCGGGTCGAGTCGGCGGGACCCGGGAGGTACCACACGTCGGCGACGAAGCCGACGTCACCCGTGGCGCGCAGGAGATCGTGCTCGTCGTAGAAGCTCTGGTTCGAGAAGATCTGCGAGATATCCACGTCCTGGGCCGCGGCGGGCGCGGCCGCGAGGGCGAGGATGGGGGCCAGGATACCGGGAATGCGATAGGCATGAGGGAACATGGAAGCTCCTTGTGGAACTCGTCTGCCGGCGTGGCGTATGAAAAACGCCTGTCCCTTAGAATACACGCTATCCTGGATCTTGGTTGCATCATCGATGAGGAAACCGTGACATTGCAGGCGATGAGCCGACTCGCACCGGCGATCGTGGCCGCCATGATCCTCGCGGCATGCGCGGCCAACAAGCCCCCTGTCTCCTCCTACGGCCCACCCCCCAGAGTAACCGAGCCCACACCGACGGCATCCGAGGAGTTCGCGCTGATCGTGGGCGACGAGCTCACCGCGCAGGAGCAGCAGGATCTGGCCACCATTCGGACCACCATCTACACCCCGCCCTCGAACGCCAGTCCGCCCCAGCTCGACGCGGGCCTCGAGGAACTGCTGGCCCAGGAAGGCGCGGTCCTGATCCACGAGAAGGTCGGATACGACATCCCGATCGTGCTCAACGATCGGGTGGAGTGGTGGATCGACTACTTCACCTACCGCCTCCACGACTCCTTCGAGCGGTACCTCATCCGCTCGGGGGCGTGGATGCCGTACCTGAAGGCCCAGCTGCGCGAGGCCGGTCTGCCCGAGGACATGGCCTACCTGGCGCTCATCGAGAGCGGCTTCTCCACCCAGGCGGTCAGCCACGCGGGGGCGGTCGGCCCCTGGCAGTTCATGCCGTACACCGGACGCGAATACGGCCTGCGGATCGACCGCTGGGTGGACGAGCGGCGCGACTACGAGAAGGCGACGCAGGCCGCGATCGCGTACCTGAGCGATCTGCACGCGATGCTGGGCTCGTGGTATCTCGCAGCTGCCGGCTACAACGGCGGACAGGGACGCGTCGGCCGGGCGATGATGCGGGACAACACGATCAATTTCTGGGAGCTGACCGGGATCCACGACGAAACGAAGAACTACGTTCCGAAGCTGATCGCCGCGACGCTGATCGCGAAGGAGCCGGAACGCTACGGGTTCTACGCCGTGCCGTATCTCGAGGCGGTGGAGTGGGAGACGGTGACGGTGCCGACGAGCTCCGACGTAGCGGTGATCGCCGCGGCCGCGGAGGTACCGGTGGAGACGATCCGCGCGCTCAACCCGCACCTCCTGCGAGGACGCACGCCTCCAGGCGAGATCAATTTCCCGGTGCACATCCCGGCGGGGCAGGTCGACGAGTTCACCGAGAACTACTACGCGATGCCGCCGGTCGCGCGGGTCGATGAGTCGCCGGCCGATGACCTCCCGGGCGGGGGACGGCCCGACGAGCCCGTCGAGCACATCGTCCGAGACGGGGAGACGGTGGTCGGGATCGCGACCGCGTACGGCGTCGATCCCCGCGAGCTGATGGAAGCCAACGACCTGAGCTCCGAGGCCGACCTCGAGGACGGGATGGTCCTGAGGGTCCCGGGTGGGGTGGACTCGAGCGAGCTGATGGGCTTCCCCGAGCAGCCGGCGGAGCCTTCCACGGCGGCCCCTTCGCCGACGTCGGGCGGCCCGCCGCCGACACTCGCCCGGGCACAGGAGGTGGAAGCGCCGCGCGCGGCGCGCACCCACCGCGTGAAGCGCGGGGAAACCCTGATGGCGCTGTCTCGCATGTACGGAATCCCCGTCGACGACATCCGGCGCGAGAACGGGATCCAGGGCGACCGGATCCTGGTGGGGCAGGTGCTGAGGATCCCCGAGTAGCGCCCCGCCGGCCTCGCTAGACGGGATTCCGGCCCCCGGCTAGGTTGGGCGACAGATGCCGATCACCTCCGCTCCTCCGCTCTCCGTACCCGAAGCCCAGACGAAGATCCTCGATCGCATCCGGACGCTGGACGCCGAGCGGGTGCCGCTGGGCGACGCCGCCGGCCGCGTGGCGGCCGAGTCCGTCGCTTCGGCGCTCGACCTGCCGCCGTGGGACAACTCCGCCATGGACGGATACGCGGTACGCTCCGCGGAGGTGGCGCCGGGCAGCGAGCTCCCGGTGGCGCTCGATCTGCCCGCGGGCTCCGCGTCCGGCCAGCGGCTGCCGCAAGCCGCCGCAGCCCGGATCACGACGGGGGCGCCCCTGCCGGAAGGGGCCGACGCCGTCGTCCCGGTGGAGGACACGACCGGCCCCGCGGGAGAAGGACGGTTCGCGGAGCTCGGCGAGAGGGTCCGGTTCGACGTCCGCCCCCAGCCGGGCGATCACGTGCGGTGGCGGGGGGAGGACGTACGCCGGGGAGCAGCCGTGCTGGAGCCGGGCGACGTCCTGCGGCCGGCGCGGATCGCACTGCTCGCGACCGTGGGCAGGGGCGAGGTCGCCGTGGTCCGCCGCCCGCGCGTGGCGATCGTCTCGACCGGCGACGAGCTCGTCGACATCGACCAGGCGGGGGCGCCCGACCGGATCGTCAACGGCAACGCGCACGGCATCGCGGCGCAGGTCGCCGCGGCGGGGGGCGACCCGCGCCCGCTCCCCATCGCGCCCGACGAGCCGGCGGCGATCCGGGCGTCGATCCGCGCCGCGCTCGAGCACGACGCGGTGGTGACGATCGGGGGCGTTTCGGTGGGTCCGAGGGACCACGTCCGGGAGGCGCTCCGGGAGGCCGGGGTCGAGCTCGTCTTCTGGCGCGCCGCGATCCGCCCCGGGGGACCCGTGGCGTTCGGCGTCACCGCGGACGGCCGCCCCGTGTTCGGGCTCCCCGGCAATCCGGTCAGCGCGCACGTCACGTTCGAGCTGTTCGCCCGTCCCGCGCTCCGCCGGATGGCGGGGCACGCCCGATGCTTTCGCCGCCCGCTCCGCGCCCGCCTCTCCGAGGCGGTCTCGACCCGTCCCGAGAAGGCGTACTACCTCCGCGTTCGGGTCGAACCGGACGGGGAGGGCTGGCTGGCGACGCCGGTCGGCGCCCAGGGGTCGGCGGTCCTGACGGGCCTCGCGGCCGCGCACGGGCTCGCCATCGTCCCGCTTGGGGTGAGCGACCTGCCTGCCGGTGCGGAGGTGGACGTCCTGCCGCTAGACGGATGGGCGGCGGAGAGCGAGGCGCCGTGAGCGGCGATCTCCGACGCGCGAGCCGGGCCGCGCTCGACCTCTTCCGGCGCGCCGAGCGGGTCGTGATCACCACGCACGTCCAGCCCGATGGAGACGGGCTGGGATCGGAGATCGCGCTCGCGCACTGGCTCACGCGCGAGGGCAAGACCGCGCACATCCTCAACCCGCACCCCGCCCCACGACGGTTCCACTTCCTCGAGAAGGACATCCCGGCGCCGGGATTCGATCCCCAGGCGGCGGAGCGGCTCCTGGGAGCGGCGGACCTCCTGGCGGTGCTCGACATCTCCGTGCCGGCGCGGCTGGGCGGACTCGAGCCGTGGGTGCGCAGATTCACCGGCGACGTGGTGGTCGTCGATCACCACCTGGGACCCAGCGGGTTCCAGGGGGTCGACTGCCGCGACACGTCGGCGGCCGCGACCGCCGAGCTCCTCCACGAGCTGCTCTGCGGATGGGGCGCGGAGATCACGCCCGAGATGGCGACCGCGCTCTACGCCGCGATCGCCTACGACACGGGCGGCTTCCGCTACTCGAACACGACGGCGCGCACGCACCGCGCGGCCGCGGAGCTGATCGAGCGCGGCGCCGACGTGCACGAGATCAACCGCCAGGTCTTCGAGTCCGTGTCGCCCACCCGCGCGCGGCTCCTGTCCCGCGTGTTCGGCGAGTTCCATCTCGAGGAAGAGGGGAGGCTGGCGTGGATCGCCCTGACGGGCGATCTCATGGAGGAGGCCGGGGCCGAGCCGGAGGACGTCGAGGGCGTCGTCGAGACGCTCCGTTCCCTGGAGCACGTCGAGCTCGCGATCCTGTTCAAGGAGCTCGACCGCGGAGCCACCAAGGTCTCGTTCCGCTCCGCGGGAGTGGTGGACGTCAATCGCCTGGCCGGGCGGTTCGGAGGCGGCGGCCACAGGAACGCCGCCGGAGCCCTGATCAAGCAGCCGATGGGGTCCGTCGTCGAGGAAGTGCTTTCCGCGGCACGGGAATCGCTGGTCCAGCAAGTGGGGTGAGGAGAGGAGGAGGATGAACAAGAAGCGCTGGCTTTCGGGGCCCTCGATCCGGCCCGATCCGATCACCGCCGGCATCTCCGCCGCGGAGCTCGTGGACAACGCCTATCTGGCGTACAACGGCGGACGTCTCCGCGAGGCGTGCGAGCTGTACACGCAGAAGATGCTGGCCGACGACGCGCTGGTCGGCATGTCCCTGACGGGCGCGCTGACCCCCGCCGGCATCGGCATGACCTGCCTCATTCCGCTCGTCGAGGCGGGGTTCGTCGACTGGATCGTGTCGACGGGGGCGAACCTGTATCACGACACGCATTTCGGCATCGGGCTCGAGATGCACCGTGGACGTCCGCATCTCGACGACACGGTGCTGCGCGAAGCGGGCGTGGTGCGGATCTACGACATCCTCTTCGATTACGAGGTGCTGCTCGAGACCGACGCCTTCTTCCGGCGCATCATGACCGAGGCGGAGTTTCAGAAGGAGATGGGAACCGCCGAGTTCCACTGGCTCTGCGGCAAGTACGTGGCCGAGCGGGAAGTGGCGCTGGGGCGGAAGGGCACGTCGCTGCTGGCGGCCGCGTATCGGCACGGCGTGCCGGTCTACACGTCCTCGCCCGGCGACTCGTCGATCGGGATGAACGTGGCCGAGCTCGAGCTGCGGGGGAACAAGCTCCGCATCGACCCCGCGCGCGACGTCAACGAGACCGCCGCGATCGTGTGGGACGCCAAGAGCGCCGGAGGGAAGAGCGGCGTCCTGATCCTGGGCGGCGGATCGCCCAAGAACTTCGTGCTCCAGACCGAGCCCCAGATCCAGGAGGTGCTGGGCCTCGAGGAGGCCGGGCACGACTACTATCTCCAGATCACCGACGCGCGTCCGGACACCGGCGGTCTGTCCGGCGCCACGCCCGGCGAGGCCGTTTCGTGGGGCAAGGTCGATCCCGAGAAGCTTCCCGACGCCGTCGTCTGCTACGCCGACACGACGATCGCGCTGCCGCTCCTGACCGCCTATGCCCTCGACCGCCACGCGCCGCGCGAGCCCCGGCGGCTCTTCGACCGTCGCGAGGAGCTGTACGACAACCTTGTGGCGGCCTACCGCGAGAAGGCGGGCTCGCGGGAGCCCGGCGAGGTGGTGGAAGCAGGATGATCCGACTGGCCGACCCCACGGATCGACCGGGGCGCGCCCGGGAGTTCCGCTGCACCGTCCACGGCCTCTGCTTCGAGAACCGCTACCTGCTGCTGGAAGCGATCCACGCCGGCGACCCGCTGGTCCTCAGACGCGAGCCCGACAACGCGATCGGCGCCGACGCGATCCAGGTCCAGACCGCCTCCACCCAGACGATCGGTTACGTTCCGCGAACGATCTCGACGTGGCTCGCGCCCCTCATGGACTCGGGCCACGAGGCGGTGGCCTCGGTCGTCAAGGTTCGCTCCGATTGCCCGTTCTACGAGCGGCTGATCATCGAAGTGCTCATCGATCCGCGTTAGCGCCGGAAACGACGAAGCCCCCGGGTCCCGGGGGCTTCGCTGCTTGATCCCGCGCCTTCGCTCGCCGGAGCGGACCGCTCCGGCGGAAAATCGCTACCTGGACTCGACCTGCTTCCGGCTTTCGCCTTCGATCTGGATCTCCCGCGCCTTCGTCTCCTCGCGACGCGGCAGCGTGACCGAGAGGACGCCGTCCTGAAGCGACGCCTGGACGCGTTCGGTGTCCACGTACGACGGCAGGCTGAACGACCGCTCGAACGATCCGAACGAGCGCTCCGTGCGACGGAACTTCTCGTTCTCGCTCGAGGTCTCCTGCCTCTTCTCGCCTCGCACGGTCAGCATGTTGTTCTCGACCGCGATCTTGATCTGATCCCGGGTGAGTCCCGGCACTTCGAGGCGCAGCGTCACGGCCTCCGGCGTCTCGGAGACGTCGGTGGCGGGAAGCCACTGGCGCAGGTTCTCGCCGAGGTCCCAGCCGCCGAACACGTCGTCCATCAGGCGGCCGAGGTCGCGGGGCATGGCGAATACGCCGTTTACCGGGCGATAGCGGGTGACATCGTTCATGGTTTCCTCCGTATTCGTTTTCTCGTCTCGTGGCGCCGGAGACATCGATCGGCCCCAGGTCGAGGAATCGATCGATCCGGCGTTCCACACGCATCGACGGCGCGCATCCTGGTTCGCGCGCTCCACGCAGGAGGAAAGCAATCCGCGGGCCATTTCGAACTCTGTCACTTTCGCGGTTATGTCTGCCAAGCGGGCAGAAATCTTGCGAGGGATCCTGCCGGATTCGCCTCCGGAGGCTCGGGTCGTCGGTTACTCGAGGGGGAGTTCGAGCGTCTCGCCCGGCTTGCGGTCTGCCCGCACGGCAGGCGTTCCCGGGTCGGGTCGCTCGGACAGCCACCGGGGCTCGATGCCTTCGATGAGAAATCCGATCAGCTGATGGACCAGACGGGATACGTCCGGCGGGGTCTCGCCGAAGGGATGCGACGCATGGTGCTCGGCGCGATGAAGGGTGCCGAGCGTCGCATGCCCGAAGACGAAGTGGACGAATCCCTGCTCCTCGAGCGCGGTGATCCGCACCTCCCGCTCGGTCGGCTGGTAGGCGAGGCGGATCCCGGCTGAGCCGATGGGCTCGGTCTCGATCTCCGGGATCCGGCCCAGGATGTCGACGAGCTCACCCAGCAGATGGTCGTACCGTTCCTGGAAGGACGCTTCGGCGGAGGGGTGAGCGGCCTCGCGACGGGCCTCTCGCGACGAGATCCGCTCCCGGAGCTCACGGACGAGCGCGGCCCGGTCGGGCGAGGGCTCGCTCTCCGTCGGGTGTGTCATGGGCGCAGTGTAGGCCGCGCTCCGGAAGGCCGTCAATGGCGCGCACGCCTGCGATTGCCGCGCCAGCGGACGATTCCTAGTGTAGAAGCCGGAAGCCCTTGCACCCGATCGGGGGAGGAAGATGATCGACTTCCATGGAAGGAACGTTCTCGTTACCGGGGGTTCGCGCGGCATCGGAGCCGCGTGCGTCCGGCTGTTCGTCGAGCTCGGCGCGCAGGTGGGGTTCACCTGGCGGAGCGGAGAGGCCGAAGCGCGGGGTATGGAGCGCCACTCCGACGGCAAGGCGCGCGGCTGGCGAGCGGACGTGACGGACGACGGGCAGGTTGCGCGATTCGTGCGCGAAGCCGAGGAAGCGTGGGGCGGCGTGGACGTCGCCATCGCCAACGCGGGCATCTGGAGGCGCGCGCCCATGGAGCGCATGACCGCCGAGGCATGGAACGAGACGCTGGAGGTCAACCTCGG
>DASSBK010000068.1:0-4894 GCA_035698825.1 Gemmatimonadota bacterium | reverse complement strand
CGTCCCGGAGCGAGACCGGCAGGTCCGGCTTCCACTCCTTGACGTGGTCGAGCGCCTTCGGCGCGGCGACCAGGTCCGCGGCGACCCCGACCTGCGCGCCTGCCCTGTCCCCCCGCCAGTCGGACGGGACCAGGAGCTCGGACGGCCCGAGCCGCTGGATCTCCGCGCAGAGGGACGCCGGCTCGGGCTCGGCGACGCCGAACTCGCCGGTCGAGGCGTCCACCCACGCGATCCCGATCCGCGCGTCCTTCCCCGCGCCGTAGGCGGCGAGCGCGACGAGGTAGGTGCAGCGGTCGCGCTCGAGGAGCCCCTCGTCGAGCGGCGTCCCCGGCGTCACGACCTCGACGACCCCGCGGTCGACGATCCCCTTGGCGGTCTTCGGGTCCTCGAGCTGCTCGCAGATCGCGACCTTGTACCCCTTCTGGACGAGCTTCCGGACGTAGCCGTCGACCGCCTTGACCGGCACGCCCGCCAGCGGCACCTCGGACGCGCCGCCGTTGTTGCGCGAGGTCAGCGTGATTCCGAGGACCTTCGCGGCCGTCACCGCGTCGTCCTGGAACGTCTCGTAGAAGTCCCCCATGCGGAAGAACAGGATCGCGTCCCGGTGCTGCTCCTTGATGCGCGCGTACTGGCGCATGAGGGGAGTGGTGCTGGAGCGCGCGGTCACGCTACCGCTCCTTCATCCACGCGCGTGTCGATTCGACCGGCGCGAGGCCGATTTTCTCGAGGAGCGCGACGAAGCGCGGGTCATCGTGGAGCGGCGCGAGCAGCGGCTCGATTCCGGCCTCACGCAGGTTTGGATCGCCGTCGTCGTACATGCGCTGGAGGATCGCCATGACCGAGTCCGGCTGGCCCAGCATGGAGATGATCTCCGCCCGCAGCATGTTTCGCGGTACGGCCATATCCAGATCCGCGGGAATGGGAACCGGCTGCCCCTCTTTCGCATGGCGCTCCATCGCCGAAGTCGCGTGGCGTGTCACTTCGGGATCCCACCCACGCAGCTCCGCCGACCGCACGAACGCCTCGGCGGCCTCCCGCCACCGGCCCTGGACGGCGTAGATCCGCGCGTAGAGTGCCCAGTTGGGGGCGAAATCCGGATCCAGCTCACGGATCCGATCAGCAACCGCGAGCGCCTCCTCGTAGCGACCGTACCACATGAGGATCCATCCGTACCCTCGCACGTTGATGAGCGAGAGCGGATCGAGCTCGGTCGCGATGCGGGCATGCTCGATCGCCTCGTCGAGACGGCCCTGTGGTCCGATCGTGTAGGCGTACCAGTAATGTCCCGTGGAGTAGTTCGGATCGAGCTCGAGGCCGCGTCGGAATTCCTCGTCCGCGGTAGTCCATTCGAACTTGCACGCATGGTAGAGCCCCAGCGCGATATGCGCTTGAGCGAGATCGGGATCGATCGCGAGCGCGCGCTCGGCCGCCGCCCGGCCGCTCTCCAGCAGCGCGTCCCAATCAGCCTGGGTCAGATACCACGGAAGCGTGAGGTGGACGTCGGCGAGACCGGCCCAGGCAAGCGCGAACCCCGGATCGAGAGCGACGGCGCGCTCGAAGTGCCCAACCGCGGCTTGGAGTGGCTCGACGTTGCGTCGATTCCACAGGAACCGGCCGCGCAGGTACTCCTCGTATGCCTCCTGGCTCTCGGTCGGCCGTTCGACAAGCGCGGTGCCTGCCGCGAGTCGCACCTCCAGCACGTCGGTGATCGCACGCGCGATCTCCTCCTGCACCACGAAGATGTCGTCGAGCTCGCGGTCGTAGGTCTCGGACCACAGATGGATCCCGTCCTCGGCGTTGACGAGCTGGGCGGTGATCCGCACGCGGTCGCCCGACTTGCGAACGCTCCCTTCGAGCACGGTGCGGACCCCGAGCGCGTCCGCGATCGTCGGGATGTCGGCGTCCTTGTCCTTGAAGCTGAAAGACGACGTGCGCGCGGCGACCTTGAGGCCGGGGACCTTGGCGAGGGCGTTCAGGATCTCCTCCGCCAAGCCGTCGGCGAAGTACTCGTTGTCGGGGTCGGCGCTCATGTTCTCGAAGGGGAGGACCGCGATCGAAGCCTGGGAGACTTCGCGTCCCGCTGCCGCCGCTGGGACCGGATCTCGGGGCTCGTCGGCCGCGTTCTGTCGATCGCGGGAGAGGAGCGCCACCGACAGGATGACGAGGAGACTGGCCGCGGCAGCCGCCACAAACGCCGGACGCCCGCTCCACCATGCCGCGGGCGCGGTCATCGACTTGGCCTTGCCCGATGTCCCTTCGCCGCCCTGAACCTTGAAGACGCGCCACCGATCCGGCACGCCCTTGAGCTTCCGCTCCCCGAGATCGACCAGGTGGAACCCTCCGCCCGACACGAGATCTCGAACCGTTCGCGAGATGAGGATCTCTCCCGCCCCTGCGAGCGCGGCCACGCGCGCGGCCGTGTGGACCGTGATCCCTCCGATCTGGTCGCCGTGCCGTTCGATCTCCCCGGAGTGGAGACCTGCCCGGACCTCGATCCCCAGCGGCCCCAGCGCGTCCCGGATCCCGAGCGCGCAGCGGATCGCCGGAGCGGGGGCGTCGAACACCGCGACGAAGCCATCGCCGGTCGTCGACACCTCGCGACCGCCGTGGCGGGCGATCTCGGCCCTGACGACCTCGTGATGTCGTTCGAGCAGCGCTGCCCAGCGCTGATCTCCCATCTCGGACAGGCGCTGTGTGGATCCGACGATGTCCGTGAAGAGAACCGTGGCGAGGACCCGCTCGGAGGAGGGGATACTCGGGCTCACGGCTTCGTCGCGGCCGTCACCGGCAGAGCCTCCGGAGCGTCCGGTCTCGGGTACCGGACTTGCAGAGAATTGTCGTCATTCCGCGAAGGCAGCCAGGGGATCGAGGGAAGAGCGTCTTGCAGCGCGTTAATCGAAAGTAAGCACAGGCGGTGGAAAACGTCGAATCCTTGACGTCCTCGAACGGCTGTAATACATTGTCATACAATGAAGGAGGCGATCACCATCCGCCTGGAGAAGGACCTCGAGCGGCGACTCGATGAAGTCGTCCGCCGAACCGGCCGCACCCGCAGCGACATCGTGCGCGAGGCGCTTCGCCGCCAGCTCGACGTCATGGCGTTCGAAGAGGCACGTAAGCGCACCATGCCGTTCGCGGAAGCCGCCGGTTTCCTCACCGACGAGGACGTGTTCCGGGAAATCTCCTGAAGGTCTTCCTCGACTCCAACGTGATCGTCAGCGCGTTTGCGACCCGAGGTCTATGTGCGGACGTCTTGCGAGTGGTCCTGGCGGAGCACGAGCTGGTGATCGGCGAGATCGTTCTCCGGGAAGTGGAGCGGGGCCTCACCAGGAAGCTACGCGTGGCGGACGAGGTCGCCGCGGTAGATCTCGCACTCCTCCGAGGCCGTCCTGTCCAGCCGACCGCGCGGCCGCCGAAAGGGTCTCCGGTCCGCGACGCGGACGATGCACGCATCCTCGCCACGGCTCTGGCGGCGGGCGCGGACGTCCTCGTCACAGGCGACCGCCACTTCCTCGACGTCCGCGACCGGATCCAGGGAATTACCGTCACGGATCCACGGGGGTTCTGGGAGCTGCACCGCGGCAAGCGTACGTAGGCACCGTCACCGGGCGTTTGGGGCGCGCGCCCGCCGCCCCCTCGTTCTTTCACGCCAGGTCGAGCCTGCCCAGAAGCTCTTTGAAGCGAGGGTCGGATCGAAGAGACAGGAATGAGGGAGTGACCGGGATCTGAACCATGACGGGGTGCCGTTCGTCGACCAGCCGGTTGAGCCACTCGAATGCCTCGTCCACATGCCCGCCCTTTGCGCAGGCAATGGCCATGTAGAACGAACGCTGGCGGAACTCCTCTCGCGAACGGAGTCCCGCGCGCCACGCCTCCCAATACCCTCGCCCGCCACCCGTCTCGTATCCCAACCGGAGCTCGGCCGCGAAGTCCGGCGGCATCCACGAGGAGCTGATCCTGCTCGTGGCCTCCGGGAGGAGACTGCGCGGCTCGCTCACGGTCCTCCCGGACGCGGTGGGTTGACGAAGGATCTGGACGGACAATATCGGCCGGCCGGAACGAAATGGCCCACGCCTACTGTATGCTCAGCTCCGCACAGCCGCTTCGATGGTGGCGACGTCGATCTTCTTCATCGGCATCATCGCCTCGAACGCGCGCTTCGCCGCGTCGCCGCCCTTGGCGAATGCATCGGTCAGCACACGCGGGGTGATCTGCCAGCTGACGCCCCATTTGTCCTTGCACCAGCCGCACTGGCTTTCCTGACCGCCGTTGCCGACGATCGCGTTCCAGTAGCGGTCGGTCTCTTCCTGATCGTCGGTTTCGATCTGGAAGGAGAAGGCCTCGCTGTGCTTGAAGTGCGGCCCGCCATTGAGGCCGATACAGGGGATGCCCGCGACGGTGAACTCGACCGTCAGGACATCGCCCGCCTTGCCGTCGGGATAATCGGCGGGCGCACGGTGTACGGCGCCGACCCTGCTTTGCGGAAAGGTTTCGACGTAGAAACGCGCGGCCTCTTCGGCATCGTGGTCATACCACAGGCAGATCGTGTTCTTGGCCATTTTGACTATCTCCCTTGCCAATCCGTGAGAAAGTAGCGGGCGTGTCCCGCGCGATGGGATCAGTCCGCGGCCCGGAGAGGCTAAGATGCGCTGTGCTCAGCTGGCCACACCTCCAGAGCTTCCACCGATCCCGACCATGGTTGTCTTCCGAATGCGCCCGGCGCGCGTCGCCCTGCTATCATCGCGGCCATGAGCGAGCACGCGGTGGTGATCGTCGGGGGCGGCCCTACGGGGCTCATGCTGGCGGGCGAGTTGGCCTTGGCGAGCGTCGACGTCGCGGTCCTCGAGCGGCGCCCCGACCAGGAGCTGGCCGGCTCGCGCGCGGGGGGCCTCCA
>DASSBK010000067.1:0-2795 GCA_035698825.1 Gemmatimonadota bacterium | reverse complement strand
GCGATCTCCGGGTGCTCGAGGATCCTGTCGACCGCCGCCTTGTCCCCGTGGACGACGTTGAAGACCCCGTCCGGCAGCCCCGCTTCGCTCCACAGCTCGGCCACCCGCATGGATGCCGAGGGGTCCTTCTCCGAGGGCTTGAGGACGAACGCGTTCCCCGCCGCGATCGCGATCGGGTACATCCACATCGGGACCATGATCGGGAAGTTGAAGGGCGTGATCCCGGCCACGACGCCCAGCGGTTGACGGATCGACCAGCTGTCGACGTTGGTCGACACGTTCTCCGAGAACTCCCCCTTCAGGAGCTGCGGGATGCCGCAGGCGAACTCGACCACCTCGAGGCCGCGCTGCACCTCTCCCCTGGCGTCCGCGAGCACCTTGCCGTGTTCCCGCACGATCGTGCGGGCGAGCTCTTCCGCGTTGCCCCGGACGAGCTCGCGGAACCCGAAGAGGACCTTCGCGCGCGAACCCAGCGGCGTCCGGCTCCAGTCGGCGTACGCGCGCGCGGCGGCCTCCACGGCGCGATCCACGTCGGCGCGGCCGGCGAGCGGGACCTCGGCGGTGGGAGCTCCCGCGGCGGGATCGAACACCGGGCCCAGTCGCTCTCCGTCGCCGGCGTCGGGGCGGCCGTCGATCCAGTGCGCGAGGCGCCTCATCGCGGGACCTTCTTCCTCGCCGGCGCGCCGCTCGTGCCGCGCACGACCAGCGAGGGCGGCATGAGGACGTGCCGCGCGGACCCGCGCTCGCCGTCCAGACGCTCGAGGATCAGGGACACGGCGGTGCGTCCCATCTCGGGCCGCGGCTGGTCGACGGTCGTCAGGTGGATGTGGTGAACGGCGGCGAGCGCGGTGTTGTCGTACCCGACCACCGAGACCTCCTCGGGAACGCCGATCCCCTGCTCGGCCAGCGCGCTCAGCGTTCCGATCGCGGCCAGGTCGTTGGCCGCGAAGACGGCCGTCGGGGCCCGCCCGCGGGAGAAGAGCGCCCGCACGCCCTGCCATCCGCCCTCCTCGGTGTACGCGCCCGCGACGACCCTGGCCTCGCGCGCGAGCCCGTGCCGATCCATCGCCCGCTCGTATCCCCGGCGGCGCTCGCGCGCCCCCGCGCCGTCCCCACCGTCGATGTGGGCGATCCGGCGGTGGCCGAGCGAGGCGAGATGCCCGACCGCGAGCGCCGCGCCGGCCGTGTCGTCGTTGGCGACGCTGTCGATCGTGGAGCTCCGCGACGCGCGCGCGACGAGGACGGTCGGCACCTCCCGGCTCGCCTCCGCGATCCTACGCATCGGCAGGATCGGGCTCGCCAGGATCAGACCCTCGGTACGCAGCTCGAGCAGCGTGTCGAGCGCGCGCGCTTCGGACAGCTCCACGCGATCGCCGGTTCCGATGATCGTCCGGTATCCGCGCTCCGCCGCCTCCGCCTGGATCCCGTCGATGACCTCGGCGAAGAAGGGGTTGTGGAGATCGGAGAGAAACACGCCGAGGAGGTTGGTCCGCTGCCGGACGAGGCTTCGGGCGACGGCGTTGGGCCGGTACCCGAGGGCCGACGCGACGCGCAAGACCCGCTCGCGCTTCTCGTCGCTGACGTTCGGAGCGCCGCGCATCACCAGGGACACCAGCGACTTCGACACGCCCGCGCGCTTCGCGACGTCGACGATTGTCGGTCGGCTCACGGCCTCGCGTTCCCGGACGACGGTTGACACATGCCGTGACTATAGCGCATCCTTGCGGAAAGTGGAACGTTCCACATTTTCCCGGCCCGCCCGCTCTTCCGGGGTGTTCCGGGCCGTCCAACCCCCTCCCCGGAGAGCGGCATGCGCGTCGGCGTCATCGGACTGGGACGCATCGGCTTGTACCACGCGCGGATCCTCCGCGCGCACCCCGACGTCGACTCGCTGGTGGTGGTCGACGTGGATCCCGAGCGCACGCGCGCGGCCGCCGAGGATCTGGAGGCGACCCCCGCCTCCGGCGTGGAGGAGCTGCTCGGTCGCGTGGAGGCGGTCGCGATCGCCACGTCTACGAACACGCACGCGGAGCTGATCCACGCCGGCGTCGACGCGGGGCTCCCCGTGTTCTGCGAGAAGCCGATCGCGCTGGATCTCGCCTCCACGATGGGCGTCGTGGCGCACGTGCGATCGGCGGGCGCGGTCGTGCAGATCGGCTTCCAGCGGCGGTTCGACGCCGGGTATCAGGCTGCCAGGCAGGCGGTTTCCGCTGGCGATCTGGGACGCGTCTACGTCGTCCGGATCGGGAGCCACGACCCCTACCCGCCGCACGAGAGCTACCTGCCCGGATCGGGGGGCATCTTTCGCGACATGCACATCCACGACTTCGACATCGCCCGCTGGGTCCTGGGGCAGGACGTCGTGGAGGTCTTCGCCGAGGGCGCCGTGCTCGCGGACCCCATGTTCGCGCGCCACGGCGACGTCGACACGGTGGCCGCGACGCTGTCGTTCGACGGCGGGTCGCTCGGGGTGATGACCGGCGCGCGGCACGATCCGCTGGGCTGCGACGTGCGCCTCGAGATCTTCGGCAGCGGGGACAGCGTCTCGGTGGGTTGGGACGCGCGCACCCCGCTGCACTCGCTCGAGCCGGGCATGCCCCCCGCCCCCGAGAACCCGTATTCCCTGTTCCTCGACCGCTTCGACGCCGCGTACCGCCGCGAGCTGGCGGCCTTCGTCGAGCTGGCGCGGAACGGAGGCCCGAGCCCCTGCACGGTCGAGGACGCCGAGGTCGCGCTGCGCGTGGCGCTGGCCTGCGACCTGTCGCGCCGCGAGCACCGTCCGGTGCGCGTGAGCG
>DASSBK010000066.1:0-10574 GCA_035698825.1 Gemmatimonadota bacterium | reverse complement strand
GGCCGCGCGGCGGCCGCGGGCGGCACGACGACGATCGTCGACATGCCACTCAACTCCTCGCCCGTGACGACAACGGTGGCCGCACTCCGGGCAAAGCTCGTCGCGGCCGAGGGGGCGTGCCGGGTCGACTACGGACTGTGGGGAGGTATCGTCCCGGGAAACCTGAGCGACCTGCCGGCTCTCCTCGACGCGGGCGCGCTCGGGTTCAAGGCGTTCCTCGTGCCATCGGGGATCGAGGAATTCCCACCGGTCGATGATGCGATGCTCGGCGCCGCCATGGCGGTCATCGCCGGTCGGGGCGCGCCTGTGCTCGTCCATGCGGAAGACGCCGCGGAAATCGCGCGGGCGGAGCCCGAGCTCGCGGCGCGGCCTGGCTCGCACGCGGCGTGGGTCGCGTCGCGACCGGCCTCGGCCGAAGCGCGCGCCGTCGCCAGGGTGTCGGCCCTCTCGGGGACGTCGCGCGCGCGAGCCCACATCGTCCACGTGTCGTCCAAAGAAGGTCTCGACGAGATCCGGCGGGCGAAGGCCGCGGGGATCCCGCTCACCGCGGAGACCTGCCCGCACTACCTCTGCTTCACCTCGGAGGACGCGGCCGATGGCGACACGCGCTTCAAGTGCGCGCCGCCGATCCGGGACGCCGAGCATCGGGACGCGCTCTGGCGGGGGCTCGGCGACGGGACCCTCGACCTCGTGGCATCCGACCACTCGCCCTGCCCGCCGGCGCTCAAGCCCCCGGGGGACTTCGGCAGGGCGTGGGGCGGGATCGCGGGGCTCGAGCTCCGCTTGCCGGCGACCTGGACCGAGGCGCGGCGGCGGGGCGCGTCGCTGGCCGAGATCGCGCGGTGGCTGGCCGAGGCACCGGCCCGTCTCGCCTGCCTATCGGCACGCAAGGGCCGGATCGCTCCTGGGCTCGACGGGGACCTCGTGGTGTGGGACCCCGACAGGGAATTCGAGGTCGAGGCGCGAGCGCTCCATCAGCGGCACTGCGCGAACCCGTGGGAGGGGCGCGCGCTCGCGGGAGTCGTGGAGACGACGATCCTGCGGGGGCGGGTCATCTACGAGCGCGGGAGCTTTCCCGGATCGGCGGAAGGACACTGGCTCGCGCCAGGCGCCGAGCCCGCGACGGCGCGACGCGCGGGATGAGCGCGTTCCTCTCCCTGCCCGACCTCGCCTCCCATCGGCTCGGCGGGTCGGCGATCGCCGCCAACGACGAGTTCTTCGCCCCCAAGGAGAACCTCCTCCTCCAGGCCGACGCGACGTTCGAACCTGGACGCTACACCGACCGCGGGAAATGGATGGACGGCTGGGAGACGCGCCGGCGGCGGGAGCCGGGAAACGACTGGTGCGTGGTCCGGCTGGGGGTGCCGGGAGTCGTTCGCGGCGTGGTGGTCGATACCGCGCATTTTCGCGGGAATCACCCCGAGAGCGCGTCCGTGGATGGCGTGCGCCTGGACGTCGAGCCCGCGCGCTGGGACGACGTGGCTTGGGAGCCGCTCGTTCCGCGCTCGCCGCTCGCCGGGGACGCAAAGAACACGTTCGGCGTGGCCGGGGGCCGGCTCTGCACCCACGTCCGGCTCTCGATCTTCCCCGACGGCGGGGTGGCGCGGCTGCGCGTCCACGGGGAGCCCGTCCCGGACTGGGAGGCCCTCGCCGGGGTGGATGGCGCGGTCGAAGTCGCGGCGATCCCGCGCGGTGGTTCGGTCGTGGCATCGAGCGACGCGTTCTTCGGGGCCCCGCACCACCTGCTCCTTCCCGACGACTCCGAGGGGATGTGGGACGGCTGGGAGACCCGGCGCCGCCGAGGCCCGGGGAACGACTGGGTCGTCATCCGCCTCGGGCATCGTGCGCGGATCGAGCGGATCGAGATCGACACGCGTCACTTCAAGGGGAACTACCCGGAGAGCGCGCGCGTCGAGGCGATCGACGCGGAGGGAAAGGACGCGGTCGATCTCGCGCGCAACGACGCCGGCTGGCGCGAGATCCTGCAGCGCTACCGGCTCGGCCCCGACCGGGGTCACGTCTTCGAACCGCCGACACTCCTGTCCGCGGATGCCACGCATCTTCGGCTGTCGATCTATCCCGACGGCGGCGTCGCCCGGCTTCGCGTGTACGGATCTCTGCTCTCGTGAGCGTCCCGCACTCGCTTAGTCGTCTCAACGGATTGACCCGGGCCGAATCGGAATCCGTATTGGGGGAGGTATGCGGCGCCCGTCGGTGGGCGGCCGAGGTCGCGGCGGCCCGACCGTTCGTCCGTGCTACGGAGCTGTTCGCCGCCGCCGAGGCCGCCTGGGGCGCGCTTGGACGCGCCGACTGGCTCGAGGCCTTCGCGGCCCATCCGAGAATCGGCGGAGACAGGCGCGTGTCGGGAGGCGACGCGTCGGCCTGGTCGAGAGAGGAGCAGTCGGGGTTCATGGCGGCCGGCGATCCCGCGCGGATCGGTCTCGCCGGCGCCCAGCGCGAGTACGAGCGTCGGTTCGGCTGGCCCTACATCGTATGCGCGACCGGGCGGACGGCGGACGAGATGCTCGCCGACTGCGGTGCCCGGCTCGCGAACGACCCCGAGGTCGAGATCGACCTGGCCGCAGCCGAGGAACGAAAGATCGGACGGCTCCGATTGGCGAAGCTCGTCACCGAGGGAGGGAAGCGATGAGCATCACGACCCACGTTCTCGACGTCGCGGGAGGTCGCCCCGCGGCGGGCATGGGAGTGCTCCTGAGCGTCCGGTCGGGCGATGGGTGGCGCGAGCTCGCCCGCGCGACCACCGACGGCGACGGGCGTGCGCGGTTCGACGATGCAGGTGCGGTCGAGGTGGCCGCGTACCGGCTGCGCTTCGAGACGGGCGACTGGTTTCGCGGGACGGGCCTCTCCGGCTTCTGGCCCCACGTCGAGATCGCGTTCGAGGTGGATGATCCACGCGAGCATTACCACGTGCCGCTCCTGCTCTCGCCGTACGGCTACTCCACGTATCGCGGGAGCTGATCCTTGGACCGTCCTTCGAATCGGCGGGAGCGCTAGTGCCGGGCGTCGATTGGCTCGAGCTCGCGGTGCGCTGGATCCACGTCATCGCGGGGATCGCGTGGATCGGCACGTCCTTCTACTTCATCCGCCTCAACGCGGTGCTCGCGCCCGCCGCCGACCCTCTCGAAGGCGTCGCGGGAGAGGCCTGGGAGGTCCATGGCGGGGGCTTCTACCGCGTGTCGAAGTACCGCGTCGCTCCCGGCCGGATGCCGAGCGAGCTCCACTGGTTCAAGTGGGAGGCCTACGCCACCTGGCTCTCTGGCGCCTCGCTCCTCGTCCTCGTCTACTACCTGGGCGCGGACGCGTTCCTACTCGACCGGAGCGTCGCCGACATCGGTCCCGGGACGGGGATCGCGATCGGAGTGGGGGCGATCGTCGGCGGCTGGCTCCTCTACGAGCTCCTTTGCCGGACCCCCCTGATCGAGAGGCCGGGACTCTTCGCGATCGTGGGACTCGCCGTCGCGACCGGTGCGGCCTGGGGGCTGTCCCAGTGGCTGTCGGGGAGGGCCGCGTACATCCATGTGGGCGCGGCGGTCGGGACGATCATGGCAGCCAACGTGTTCCTCGTGATCATCCCCGCGCACCGAAAGCTCGTCGCCGCGATCGAGGCGGGTGCGGAGCCGGAGGCGTGGCGGGGGATCGCGGCCGCTCGCCGCTCCCTGCACAACAACTACCTCACGCTCCCAGTCGTCTTCCTCATGATCTCGAACCACTATCCGATGACCTACGCGCACCCGCTGGGCTGGCTGATCCTCGGTGCGCTGGCCTTCATCGGCGGTTGGATCCGGCACTACTACAACTTGCGGCATGCCGGGCGGAACCGGCCGTGGATGCTGGCGGTCGGCGCGGCGGGACTGGCAGCCGTAGCGCTCCTCGCCACGGCCGGGACGCCCGGACCCGGGACGGCCGATGCCTCGGCCGAGCCCGTCGACTTCCGCGAAGTGCGGGACGTGATCGCCGTCCGCTGCGCGGTCTGCCACTCGGCGCATCCGGTCCATGAGCTCTTCCAGGCCCCGCCGGGCGGGATCACGTTCGACACCGCCGAGGAGATCCTCACGCGGGCCGACCAGATCCACGCCGTGACCGTCGAGACCCGCATCATGCCGCTCGGGAACCTGACGGAGATGACCGAGCAGGAGCGGGCGCTCATCGGCCGCTGGTCGGGCCGGTCGCAATAGAACGCATCTTCGAGTATGCTGGTGGGTGATGGACATCGCGCTGTTCAGCTACAACAGCATCCTGACCATGCTCCACGGGCTGGGCTCGGGTGGGGGAGCGCTTCTGACCCTGTTCGCGTCGCTCTTCGCGCTCTGGACGATGCGGACCGACGGCGCGGTCGACGCCGTGGTCGAGCGGCGCTCCCGGAACCTCAGGTGGCTCATGGTGCTCGCGGCCCTGCTCGTCTGGGGCGCGGTTCTCGGCGGAACGTACCTGGTCTTTCCAGCCTACCGCGCCACGCCGCCCGAGGGGGCGACGAATCTCGCCGCGTACCCGAGATCCCTGATCCAATCGGATGCGCGGACCGCGTGGCTCCATTCGTTCGCGATGGAGATCAAGGAACACGTCCCGTGGATTGCGGCGATGCTCGCGACGGCGGCCGCATTCGTGGGGGTCCGGTACAAGTCGATGCTCCTGAGCGACCGCGGTATCAACCGCATGGCGACGATCGCGGTGACGATCTGCCTCGTGCTCGCGGCCTGCGCCGGGTTGCTGGGCGTCCTGGTGAACAAGGTTGCGCCGGTCCAGTAGGGAGGAGGAACGCGGATGACGATGGCGGGCAGGGAGCACGGTGCAGCCGTCCCGAACGGCGGCGCCCTGGCGGCGTTCCTGGCGGCCGGGATCGGGGCGCTCGGCCTGGGCCTCGTCGTCTTCCTGAACGAGCTCGGGGTCTTCGAGGTCCCCGCGATCTACGGTCCCTCGGGAGGAGTGACGGGGCGCACGGCGGTCGGGGTCGTGATCTGGCTCGTCGCGTGGGGGGTGCTCCACAGCCGGTGGAAGGATCGGCGGATGGAGTCCTCCGGGCCCTTCGCTACCGCATTGATCCTCATCGCCGTCGGGTTCGTCCTCTGCTTCCCGCCCGTCTGGCATCTCTTCTGATCGACCCCCGATGACCGAGAAGCAGAGCGGATTCCCCGAGGAGGGAAGCGCTCGCATCCACGTGAGCTACGCGATCGTGTTCGTCTCCGACATGGAGCGATCGGTCGCCTTCTACCGGGACACGATCGGACTGCCACTGCGATTCCGGTCCCCGGCCTGGACCGAGTTCGCGAGCGGCGAAGCGACGCTGGCGCTCCATCGCACGGAAGCCTCCCCGTCGTCGGATGACGATCCCGACCACCTGGCGGCGGGGCGCTGCCGCCCCGGCCTGCGGGTTCCCGATCTCGATGCGTTCCATGCGCGGATGGTCGAGCGCGGCGTGCCGTGCCTCCAGGAGCCGAAGGACGTCTTCGGCGCGCGTCTCGCGCAGTACGCCGATCCTGACGGCCTGGCGATCTCGGTAGGGGAGGAGCGGCGGCGCTCCTAGCGGCTCTGCCGCGAGTGCAGGATCGCGGGGAAGGAGCGGGTCGCGAGCTCTTCCCGCGTGAGCCCCGTGGCCTCGGCC
Organism: Gemmatimonadota bacterium; assembly: GCA_035698825.1. Classification (GTDB taxonomy): domain Bacteria; phylum Gemmatimonadota; class Gemmatimonadetes; order JACCXV01; family JAHWKZ01; genus JAICNR01. Next base: position 4,954 of record DASSBK010000066.1, on the reverse strand, counting down.
TCTTCGGCGGTGATCGCTCCGCATGCCAGCCCCCGCAGAAAGAAATTGAGGAGCGCCTGCCCCGTCGCGGCGTCGTCGAAGACGTCGCCGGTCAGTGTCGCGCGCGCCGCGCGCTCGACGAACCGCGAGAGCCGATCAGTCGCCGCATCCAGCGCTTCCAGGTAGAAGGCGTACACGGCGGCGTAGCGAGTCGGCAGCTGGGCCGGGTGGAGGTCCCACCCCTGGTAGTAGCCGTGCCGCAGCGAGTGCCGGACGTGGCGGTAGTGGAGCGCCCAGCCCCGGTGTACGGAGGCCCGATTCTCCGCCTCCTGTGCTGCCGTAAGCCTTCCCCCTTCGGCAGCCCGGTGGGGCGCGGCTGGCATGACATTCGTGGCCCCGTCCGAAAGCCATACCCCCGTTCCCGATAGCGCTACCTGCATCATGTGACGCGCGAAGTCACAGGCGGGGTGATCGAGATCCTGGTGGAAGGCCGTGATTCCGAGGGAGGCCGTGTAGTCGTAGACCCCGAAGTGGGCGGCGGCGCAGCGGCCGCGGCCGGCGGCGACCAGGGAGGCGAGCGGGCAGCTCCCGTCAGGTCCCAGGATCGAGGATGGAGTCTCGACCATGATCTCGATCCGTATCGTCCCCGCCGCGGTGCCCGATCGCGCTTCGATTCCGTCGAGCAAGTCGGCGAGCGCCGAGACCTGCTCGGAAACGACCACCTTGGGATCCGTGACGAAGAAGTTGTCCGGCAACCGCCCGCCGCTCGCGTCGAGCAGGGAGGAGAGGAACAGGTCGAGGGTCCGCGCGGCGCGCCCCGCGAGCTCGGCGGAGAACGGCTTGACGCGGATCCCGATGAAGGGCGGAAGCGTTCTCTCGGCCATGCCGCGCGCGACCTCCCGGCCGGCCTGCACGGCGGCCGCGTCCTCCTCGTCGTCGGGCCGGTTGCCGAAGCCGTCCTCGAAATCGATCCGGAAATCCTCGACCGGCTCCGACTCGAGCTTGGCGACCACGCGCTGTCGCACCGTTTCCGCGATGTCAGGATTCAGGCCGATGGCGCTGGCAAGGGTCGCCGGATCGGGAGCCCAGGTTTCGAGGGACCGAAGCGCCAGGTCCCCGAGCCGCCGCGCCGTGTCCGCCCGGAAGAGATCCGCCCCACCGTAGACCGTGTGCACGGGCTGGCGCGTCGGCGGGTCGCCGGGGTGCGCGCGCGCCCAGGCGCTGTACGCATCCGCCGCGCGGGACAGGGAGGTCGAGGTCTCGGGCATCGGCGGCGCGAAACCTAACCGGAGCGTTCGGTCTCGTCCCGCACGGCGTCGAAGAGGACGCGGGCGAGGACACGCATGCGATACGTCGCGGTCGAGCGGATGTCGTCGATCGGCGCGACGTCCGCGCGGAGCGCGGCGTCGAGGTCCTCGGGCGCGTTCGGTGCCCCATTCTCGTCGATCAGATGCTCGACACTGGTGCAGCGCCGGACCGTCGGCGCGACGCTCGCGGCCACGACCCGCCAGCCCGCCGCCGATCGGGTCACGGCGAGACCCACCTTGGCGATCGCCTGTGCCCTGCGTGGGCCCACCTTGACGAAACGCTGGAGCGGACGCGCCGCGCGGGGGATCCGGATCGCGACGACGAGCTCGTCGTGCCGTCGCGCGCCCTCGCGATAGCCTGTGTAGTAATGGTCCAGCGGCAGGGCGCGCGTTCCTTGCCGTGAGGCGAGGACCACGACGGCGTCGCAGGCCATGAGGACGGGCACGCCGTCGGCCGCCGGCGATCCGTTGACGATGTTCCCCGCCCACGTCCCGCGGGACTGGATCTGGATCGCGCCCACCTGTCGGGCCGCCGCGACCAGGATCGGAAGCTCCTCGTTCGCGCGCCGATCGCCGATCACGTCCCAGTAGCTCGCCAGCGCGCCCAGCTCGAGCGCCTCGTCCGACCAGCGGACACCGCGCAGCTCGCCGAGCGCGGTCACGTCGAGGTACTCGCGGTCCCGCGCGTCCGGCCGGATGGGCCAATGGACGAGGAGATCCGTACCCCCCGCGAGGGGGATGAGGGGCGCATCGGCCGGACGCTCCCCGAGGAGCTCCAGGGCCTGGCCGAGACCCGTAGGCCGAACGGACCTCACGGCACCCGTCCGGCGCGGTCGGTCTTGCCAGGACGGCCATTCATCGCCGCCTCGATCCCCTCGACGATTCCGTCGTAACCGGTGCAGCGGCAGAGATTTCCGGCCATGAGCTCGCGTATCGTATGAGTGTCGAGCAGGGCCGGGTTCTCGAGGATCCAGAGGGCGCTCATGACGACTCCCGGAGTGCAGGCGCCGCACTGCGTTGCTCCGGCCGAGCGGAGCTCCCGCACACGGTCGGGATCGACGGACTCGATCGTCCGGATCTCGCGACCCTCGACCTGGAAGGCGGGAACGAGACACGAGTCTGCGGGAAGGCCGTCCAGCCACACCGTGCACGCGCCGCACTCGCCCTCGCCGCACCCCTCCTTGGTGCCGGTCATGCCGAGATCGTAGCGCAGGAGGTCGAGGAGCCGCGCGGACGGGTCCACGGCGACCTCCACGGTCCGGCCGTTCAGCGTGAAGGAGAGGGGGATTTCAGGCGATCCGTGCACGCAGGGCCCCGTCGTCCTCGAGGAGCGCCAGGAGGCGCTCGGGGGTGAGGGGGATCTCGCGCGCATCCGCGCCGACCGCGCGCGCGATCGCGTTGACGACGGCCGGCGCGGGCCCGTCGATGGGGAGCTCGCCGAGGCCCTTGGCGCCCAGCGGGCCGCCGGGCCAGGGGGTCTCCTCGAAGTGGACGCGCAGCGCGGGGAGGTCGTCGGAGGTCGGGATGATGTAGTTAGTGAGCTGGGCGTTCGCCATCGCGCCGTCCTTCCACCGGCACTCCTCCATGAGCGCCCAGCCGATGCCCTGCGCCACGCCGCCCTGCACCTGGCCGCGCGCGAGGGTCGGGTTGAGCACCGTGCCGACGTCCTGGACCGCGACGAAGTCGATCACGCGGGTCGCGTACGTACGGAGGTCCACCTCGACTTCCGCGACGTAGGCCGCCCAGCCGTATGCCGCGTACGCATCGCCGGTGTAGGTGTCGTCGTCCCAGTGGACCCCCGGCGGGGGCTCGTACGCGGCCTCGCCCACGATCTCCCCACCCGGCCGCTCTGCGTGCCAGGCGACGAGCGCCTCCGTGAACGACTCGCTGCGCGCGTCCCCGTCGAGCCCGAGCCTGGCGCGGAGATCGTCGCACGCCTCCTCGACGAGCCGGCCGACGACCATTGCCGTCCGCGACGCCACCGTCGGACCCGAGTTCGGCACGCGCCCCGTGTCGGCTTCCGCGATCGCGATCCGCGTCGGGTCGAGGCCCAGCCGCGCCGCCGCGATCTGCGTGAAGACCGTGAGCGTGCCCTGGCCCATCTCGATGTTCGCGCTCCGGATCTCGACCCGGCCGTCCGGCAGGCCCGCCACGTCGAGTCGGGAGCCGAGCATGACCTCGCCGCTCCCGGTGAACCCGGCCCCGTGGTGGAAGCACGCCACGCCCATGCCGCGGCGGAGCCACGGATCCGCGCGCACGAGACGGGCGTGGCGTTCCTCCTTCTCGCGCCACGACGAGATCTCGACCGCGCGATCGAGGAGCGCGGCGCGATCGACGCCGTCCACGATCCGCTGCCCCGTGGCCGTCGTATCGCCGTCGGCGATCAGGTTCCGCCGCCGGAACTCGATCGGGTCCATCCCGATCGCGTCGGCGACGACGTCCATGTGGCGCTCGTTCGCGAAATGGGTCTGCGGCGCCCCGAAGCCGCGGAAGGCGCCGTGCGGTGGGCTGTTCGTCAAGACCGCGCGCCCGACGATCCGGACGGCGTCGCAGCTGTAGGGCCCGGCCGCGTGGATGACGCCGCGCGAGAGCACGACGGGGGAGAGGGTCACGTACGCGCCGGCGTCCATGCGCACGTCGATGTCCTGCGCGACGAGGTTCCCGTCGGCGTCCACGCCGGTCCGATGGCGGACGATCGAGGGATGGCGCTTCGTCGTCGCCTCCATGTCCTCGCCGCGGTCGTAGACGATCTTGACCGGCCGGCCCGCCTTGAGCGAGAGGAGCGCCGCGTGGAGGGCGATCATCGAAGGGTACTCCTCCTTGCCCCCGAAGCCGCCGCCGGTCGGCGCCTGGACGATCCGCACATGGTCGGCGTCACGGCGGAGGGCGCGCAGCGCCGCCTTGTGCACGTAGTACGGGCACTGGAGGCTCCCCTTGATGAACAGGACTCCCGCGTCTTCCCATGCCAGCATCCCCTGCGTCTCGATATAGACGTGTTCCTGCGCGCCCGTCCGGTACTCGCCCTCGACGACTCGGGCGGCGCGGGCCAGCGCCGCTTCCACGTCCCCCTTCCGGATCTCGATCCGCTTCATGACGTTGTCGTCGCCGCGCTGGACCTGCTCCGGCCGCGGCGGGGCGGCGAAATCGAGGTACGGATCCTCCGGCTCGACGACGACCTCGACGGCGCGCACCGCGCGGCGGACCGCGTCGCGGGAAGCGTGGGCGAGGAGGACGACGGGCTCGTGGACGTGACGCACGCGACCGGCGGCGAGCACCGGCTGGTCCGGCTCGATCAGGAGGACCTCGTTTGCGCCGGGGACGTCGCGGTGGTCGACCACGACGAACCGCGACCAGTCGACCGCGGGATTGAAGCGGATCTCGCGGATCCGGCCGCGAGGGGCCGGGCTTCGCACCGTCATGCCCCACAGCGCGCCTTCGACCGGCAGGTCGTCGACGTAGCGCTCGGCTCCCGTCAGCTTCGCGATCCCCTCGATCCGCTCCATGGGGCCAAATTGGGAAGGGGGCGCTACGGGCTGCAAGCGCCCGGGGTCACGGATAGCGACCCAGCGAGAGGGTGATCCGCCCGTCGCCGCTTTCCGCGCGCGACCAGGCGAGAAACATCGGCCCGAGAATCGACTCCGCGCCGACCGCCACGGTGACCGACGGCC
>DASSBK010000065.1:0-23353 GCA_035698825.1 Gemmatimonadota bacterium | reverse complement strand
GAAGGGGCGCTGCTCGACGCCTGGGTGTTCGGCTCGGGTGACCGCGCAATCGCCGCGACCTGTGTGGGCGGGCGGTGGCGGGAAACCGGCGCGGACGCCATCGCCGGCAGATGAGCGCGACGAGCGATCCCGCTACTCGATCCGCCTCGACGACAGCGCCCGACCCCGCATCCGATTCGCGACCTCGCTGCCGAGCGATGCCCGCCTGCCCCGCTAGCGGAGGATGATCAAAACGGGCCGGATGCAAGGCGGGCGACGAGGCTCTTCCGAGGCGTGGTGATTCCCACGCCGCAGGAAGAACGAGGAGCCCAACGCCGCAGATCGGCCGTTTTCAGCGGCCCACCCCCGCGTCTTCGGTGGACAGGGCCATGGCTACCGCCTGCGCTATCGAAAGCCCGCGGCCTTCCTCCAGCGCCCGGCACACCTCGTCGTCGCCCAGCGCCTCCCGGCTCGCCACCTCGATCTCCTCGAAGGAGCGCTCTTCGACCGGGCTCGTCGACAGAGTCGCGCGACGGTGGATCTCCCGCGCGGCGCCGAGGAGCACGGCCGCCCGGCGGTACTGACCCTCCGCGGCATCCACCCCGGCGAGCCCCAGCAGGGTCAGTGCGGCCGCCGGAAGGTGGCCGAGCTCGTTCACCGCGGTCAGCGCCTGGCCGAAGAGCTCCCGCGCCTCGGCCCAGTTTCCCCGCTCGCGCGCCACGATCGCCAGGTAGTAGTGCGACCAGGCCATTCCCGGACGCGCCTCCAGGGCCTCGAACTCCCGCCGGCTCTGCTCGTAGAGCTCCTGCGCCCGATCGAGCTCTCCGTCCATGACCGCCATCGTCCCCAGGTACTGGAGCGAGAACGCGTACGTGGTCCGCGCGGCCCCGCTGCGTGTGATCTCGCGCGCCTCCTCGAAAAAGGAGCGCGCCTTCGCGCGATCGCCGCGCGCGCTGTAGAGGTCCCCCAGATTCAGCAGCGCGCCTCCGTGACCGAACGCCTCGCCGAGGCCGCGATAGATCTCCAGCGCTTCGCGAAACATCGGCTCGGCCGCGTCGAGCTCGCGGATCCGGCGCTTGAGATTGCCGAGATTCATGAGCGCGCGGGCGATCCCCTTCGGCTCGTCGAGCCGCCGATAGATCGCGAGGCTCTCCTCGAAGGCGGCGGCCACCTCGGGACTGTTGTCGCCCCCGATCTGGCGGATTCTTCCGAGGAGATTGAGCGCTCGGGCGCGTGACGGGTCCGACAGCTTCGATCCCATGGAAAGCACTCGCTCCAGCCACGTCTTGCCCTCTTCCAGCGTCCCGGTGCGGAACCAGAGCAGCGGCAGCGATACGCAGAGTCGCACCGCCAGGTCCGCCTCGTCGTGCGAGATCGCCCACTTGAGCGCCGCCCGCAGGTTGTCGACCTCGAGGACCAGTCGATCGAGCCGCGCCTTCGCGTCCTGCTGCGTGGCGTTCGACTCGTCCGCCTGATCCGAGAGAGACGCGAAGTGCTCGGCGTGTCGCCTCCGCCAGCGGTCCGCCTCTCCGCTCGCCTCGAGGCAATCGACCGCGAAGGCGAGCACCGTCCGCAGCCGCTCGAACCTGGGTTCGCCGGAATCCGTCGGCCGCTGCCGGAGAAGGCTCTTGTCGACCAGGGAGGAGAGACCCTCCAGGACGTCGAGCGGATCCTCCGGCGGTGAGCAGACGTATTCCGCCGAGTCGAGGGTGAACCCGCCGTCGAACGTCGCCTGCCGCCGGAACAGCGCCTTCTCGTCCTCGTCGAGCAGGTCGTACGACCATGCGATGGCGTTCCGCAACGTCCGGTGACGGTCCGGGACGTCTCGCGCCCGGGTGGACAGGAAGTCGAAGCGCTGCTCGAGACGCTGCAGGAGGGCCTTGGGGGTGAACAGCTGGATGCGTGTCGCCGCCAGCTCGATCGCGAGCGGAAGCCCGTCGAGCTGACGGACGATCGCCACCACGTCGCCGGCGTTCTCCGAGTCGAGTTCGAAGTCGGGGCGGATCGCCTGCGCGCGCTCCACGAACAGTGCCACCGCCTCGTTGCCGGCCAGGAGTTCGGGATCGCTCTCCCTCGATTGCGGCACGTCGAGCGGCCCCAGCGGGTACGCGTGCTCGCCGCCGATCCTGAGCGCCGCCTGGCTGGTGACGAGGAGCGTCAGGCGCGGGGCGTCCTGCAGGAGCGCCCCGACTTTCGGCGCGGAGTCGACGATCTGCTCGAAGTTGTCGAGGATCAGGAGCACCTGGCGTTCGGCCAGCCATTTGCGCAGCGCCGCATCGGGGCTCTCGCCCGAGTCCGGCATGACATCCAGCGCCTGGAGGATCACCGACGCCAGACGCTCCGGCTCCCGCACGGTCGTCAGGTTCACGAAGAACACGCCGTCGCGGAAGGCGTCGATCACCTCGGCGGCGACCTGCAGCGCGAGCCTCGTCTTCCCCGTCCCTCCGGGCCCCGTCAGCGTGACGAGCCGCGCGCTGTCCCGCAGCACGAGATCACGGACGGCCTTGAGCTCGCGCTCACGGCCCACCAGCGGGGAGGCCTGGGCCGGCAGGTTGTGGGGCCGGGCGTCGAGCGTCCTGAGCGGCGGGAACTCGTCGTCGACACCATCGGCGACGAGCTGGAAGATGCGCACCGGACGATCGAGGTCCTTGAGCCGCCGCTCTCCCATGTCCCGAAGCGCGGCGCCTTCGGGGAAGCGATCCTCAACGAGACGCTCGACCGCCTGGCTCAGGAGGACCTGTCCCCCGTGCCCGGCCGCCAGGATGCGCGCCGTGCGGTTGAGCGTCGGACCATAGAAGTCCCCATCGCGCTCCTGCGCGTCACCGGCGTGAAGCGCGACCCGCACGCGGATCGGCTCCGGGGTCTCCCACGACTCCGCCTTGAGCGACCGCTGGATCGCGATCGACGCCATGATGGCCTGCGCGGGATCCGCGAAGACCGCATGGAACGCGTCGCCGACTTCCTTGAACACGCGCCCGTTGCAGGCCGCGATGACGTCGCGCATGACGGCGTCGTGTCGCTCGAGCGCCCGCGGCATGACGGTGCGATAGCGCTCCCACATCTCGGTGCTGCGCTCGATGTCGGTGAACAGGAACGTCACCGTTCCCGCCGAGATGGCTTCTGTGCGGAGCGATTCTTCCACGGGAGACAACCCTGCGGGCCGGCCTCAGCCGGCGACTTGCGAGCCAGGCACGATCACGTTCGAGCCGTCCGGCAGCCGCAGGAGCGCCTTGCGGCCCCCATCGTAATCGGCGGCCCAGGCGAGCACCGGCACCGTCCGGCCCCGGTAGCGCACCTCGTCGACGGGCGCCGGATCGGTCTCCGACAGCGCCACGCGCCAGAACGGATTCCCGGCCTTCTCCTCACCCACCGTCGAAGGCGGTCCGTGGCCGCACCACAGGATCGTGTCGTCGGGCAGGTCGTCGAACACATCGCGCACGGTCTCGAAGAGCTCGTGCGTGCTGGCGTCCTCGCCGTCGGTGCGGCCGCTGCACAGCCGGAAGAGGAAGTCCCCGACGAAGATGTGCTCGTCGATCTGGTAGCTAACGCTGTCGGCGGTGTGCCCCGGCGTCGCCGAAACGAGGATCGAGCGCGCGCCGAAATCGAGCGCCTCGCCGCCCGAGACCGGCCGGTCCACCCGGTACGGGCCCGCCGGAGGACCCACGACCTCCCCGCCGACCAAGGCGACCATCTCTCCGACTCCGGCGCAGTGATCGGGGTGACAGTGCGTCACGAGGATCCAGCGCACGTCGCCTCCCCATTCCTCCGCCGCCTGCGCGAGGTCGTCGATCCGGTCGCCGGGGTCCACGATCGCCAGCGCCCCCGTGTCGTTGTCGCGGATGACGAAGCCGTTGGTCAGCATCGAGTTCAGCACGAACCGCTGGACCGTGACGCTGTGAGTCGCCGTCAGCTCGACGCCGCCGCTGCCGCAGACCTCGCTCACGCCGCGATCACTCCCGCCGATGCCCCGACCTCCGCAATGGCCTCGACCGCGCGCTCCAGCTCCTCGCGCGAGTGGGCCGCGGAAATCTGGCACCGCAGTCGCGCTTCCCCCTGCGGCACGACGGGGAACCCGAAGCCCGACACGTACACGCCTCGATCGAACAGCTCGTCGGACAGCCGGATCGCGAGCGCCGTATCGCCGACGATCACCGGCACGACGGGATGGATGCCCTCCCGGACGTCGAACCCCCGGTCACGCAGAGCCTCCCGGAACCAGCGCGTGTTCTCCCGCAACCGCTCGACGCGCGCGGGCTCCTCGTCCAGCAGGTCGAAGGCCGCCAGGGAGGCCGCCACGATCATCGGGGGGAGGGCGTTGGAGAACAGGTACGGGCGCGACCGCTGCCGGAGCGTCTCGACGATCGGCCCGGGTCCGGTGACGAACCCGCCCGCCGCGCCGCCGAGCGCCTTTCCGAGCGTGCCGGTGGTGACGGGAACCCTGCCGTGGACGCCCTGCTCCTCGGCGGTCCCGCGGCCGCGCGCCCCCAGCACGCCGGTGGCGTGCGAGTCGTCCACGACGAGCAGCGCCCGCTCCTTCTCGCACAGCGCCAGCAACCCCGGGATGTCCGCCAGCTCACCCTCCATCGAGAACACTCCGTCCGTGACCACCACGCGATGCCGCGACTCGTCCTTCGAGAGCAGCGCTTCCAGCGCGTCGAGATCGGCGTGCGGGTAGCGATGCCGGCTGGCCTTGCAGAGGCGGATCCCGTCGATGATCGAGGCATGGTTCAGCTCGTCGGAGAAGACGGCATCCCGTTCGTCCAGGATCGTGGCGAACAACGCTTCGTTGGCGTTCCAGCAGGAGGTGTACAGGATCGCGTCGTCGGCCTCGAAGAAGTCCGCGATCCGGCGCTCGAGCGCAAGGTGCAGGGAGTCGGTCCCGCAGATGAACCGCACCGACGCCATGCCGAACCCCCATTCCTCGATCGCTTCCCGGGCGGCCCGGCGGATCCGCGGATGATTGGCCAGGCCGAGGTAGTTGTTCGAGGTGAGCATGACGACCTCGCGACCGCCGACCTTCACGCCTGCGTCCTGCGGGCCTTCCAGTTCGCGCTCGGTCTTGTACGTGCCGGTTTCGCGCAATTGCGCGAGCTGGTCATCGAGGTGATTCAGGAGCTCGCTATGCATGTCCGTCGCCGTTCTTGCCATGCGGGTAGAAGACCACCTTCAGGGCTTCATGGGCATCGAACGCCTCCATCCCCTCGATGAACGCGTCGAGTCCGTCATACTCGCGCGAGACCAGCGGCCGAAGGTCGAGGCCGTCCGCCAGGAGCTCCAGCATCCGGTCCCAGGTCGAGAAGATCCGCCGGCCGATGATCGCCTGCAGCGACAGCCCCTTGAAGATCAGGTCACCCGCGAAGCGCTCGATCGTCACCGCTTCGTTCGTGGGGATCCCGAGCAGCGACACGGCGCCGCCCATGCGCGCGATCCGGAGCGCCTGATTGATCGCGGCCTGCGCGCCGGACATCTCGAGCACGAGATCCACGCCGCCGCCCGATTCTTCCAGGATGCGCTCCTCGACTCCCGCCGCCTCCTCGCGTCCCGTTCTGAGCACGGTCACGTTCTCGGCTCCCGTGGCCCCGCGCCACCGCTCGGCCTGCGCAATCGCCTTCTGGCTGACGTCGATCAGGTAGATGCGTGCGGCGCGTTCGTGGTGCGCGATCGCGGCCGCCATGGCGCCGATCGGTCCGTACCCCGTGATGGCGACCGTGGTGCCCTCGAGGTCGTGATCCTGCACCGTGTGGACCGCGTTCCCGAGCGCATCGAGGAAGGCGCCGACCGCCAGCGGGACGACCGCTCGATCGAGCGGCACGACGTTCCGGGCCGGCACGATCACGTAATCGGCGAACGAGCCGTCGGCGTGGAAGCCGATGATCCTGGTGTTGCGGCAGACGTGCCCGTCGCCCGCGAGGCACTGCCGGCAGACGCCGCACGTCACGTGCATCTCCGCGGAGGCGAAGTCGCCTTCGCGCAGGTCCGAGCGTCCCGCCTGCGCGCCGACGGCGTCGATCTCGCCGCAGAATTCGTGTCCGTAGATCCGCGGCGGAACGACCATGTCCCGGACGGTGGGATCCCAGTGGTAGATGTGACGATCGGAGCCGCAGATCGCCGTCGCGCGGACCTTGAATCTGACCTCGCCCTCTCCCGGCTCGGGAACCGCGACCTCGCGGACCTCGGTGCCCGCGCGGCCTTCCTGCTCGTCGACTTTCACGACGGCCTGCATGCGCGTCATTTCGACGACGCGCCGGCGACCCTCGAGGGGGCCTCCCCGACCCGCTCGAGGTAGCGCTCGGCGTCCATCGCGGCCTTGCAACCGGCTCCGGCGGCGGTGATCGCCTGCCGGTAGACGTGGTCGTGGACGTCCCCGCCTATGAAGACGCCGTCGACGTCGGTCAGCGAGCGTCCCGGATTCTGGGGAACCAGGTACCCCTGGGCATCCATCTCCAGCTGGTTCTCGAAGATCGCGGTGTTGGGGATGTGCCCGATGGCGACGAAGAGCCCGTCCACCTTCATCTCCCACCGCTCTCCCGTCTCGTGGTTCCAGAGTCGAACGCCCTCGACCTGATCGTCTCCGAGGACTTCGGTTACGTGCGTGTTCCAGAGAAACTCGATCTTCTCGTTGGAGAACGCCCGCTCCTGCATGATCTTGCTCGCGCGGAGCTCGTCCCGGCGGTGGACCACGTAGACGCGGCGCGCGAACCGGGTGAGGAAGAGCGCCTCCTCCATCGCGCTGTCCCCGCCGCCGACGATGATCACCTCCTGATCGCGGAAGAACGCCCCGTCGCAGGTCGCGCACGTCGATACGCCGTGTCCGATGAGACGCCTCTCGCCGGGGACGTCCAGCATCCGCGCGCTGGCTCCCGAGCACACGATCAGGGTCCGCGTCAGGCGGGGCTCCCCCTCGATCTCCAGCACGAACGGCCGAACGGAGAGATCGACGGCAGTGGCATCGCCGGGCACGAAGCGGGCGCCGAACCGCTCGGCCTGCCGCCGCATGCGATCGATCAGCTCGGGCCCCATGATGCCGTCGGGAAAGCCGGGGTAGTTCTCGACCTCGGTAGTCATAGAGAGCTGACCCCCCGCCTCGACTCCCATCACGACCAGCGGCTCGAGGTTGGCGCGTGCCGCGTAGATCGCCGCCGTCAGACCGGCGCACCCGGATCCCAGGATGACGACGTTCTCGACGGCCGGCGAGCTTTCCGTCACTGAGCGGAGGCCGCCTCCGCGCTGGCTGAGGTGTCGGCTTGCCCCTTGATCTGGAGCTTCGCGAGGCCCACGTCGGCGTCCCGGAACGCCTGCCGGATCCCCACGAACTGCCGGGCGAGCTCGGCGACCGGCAGGACGCCGGGAATCTCGACGGTCGCGCTGGTGCGGCCGTCCGAGCCCGAGCGGGTCGAGACGCGGGCCTCCGGCGACGCCGAGCGCACCAGCTCCTCCACCTGCTTCTGGCGTGGCCGGTACGACTTGCGCGGATCGGTGTTGAACTCGACGCCGAAGGGGATGGCGTAGGCGACCGCGGGGTCGGCCCACTGACCCAGCGCGGAGGGATCGGACTCCGCGGCCGCCATCTCCTGGTCCCCTTGCAGGACCTTCACCGACTCGGTCGACGTGAGCTGCAGGTCCGGCGCCCGCTCGGCCGCCAGCTCGTGCTGGATCGTGAACCCCGCGCGACCGTCGGTTACCCGGGTGGTGAGACGGTAGGTGCCGCTTCCATCCCCCCGGTCCTGCCCCACCCACTCGGAACTGACGTCGAGCGTGGCTCCGTGGAACGCGGGTGCCGTCTGGGCGCGCCCCATGGCGGGCGCGAGGAGGACGATCCCGGGAAGGATCAACTTCACGGCGGTCGTGCGCATAAGCGTGGCTCTCCCTGGGGGCGTTGGGTTAAACGGGCCCCGGCAGGGGCACGTTCTCCTGGTATGGAGACGAACGAACGGGGAGCGGACCCCGCTCCCCGCATCGACTGGTTGGCCCGCCTGGACTCGAACCAGGAGTCTCTTGATCCAGAGTCAAGCGTGTTGCCAATTACACCACGGGCCAAGCAGACTGAAAAGGTAGGCAGGGCAAACCCGGGCGGCAACACTCACAGGAGGGGTCGGAATGGCGAGAATTCCCGTGCGGTTGGTGATTTCCCTGGTCCTTCTCGGGGCGGGAGGGTGCGACGAGAGCACTACCCTGGTCCTGGACCCCAATCCCGCGGTACGGGTCGAGATCGACGCCTCCAGGTGCCCCACGATCTCCAAGTGCGGGTCGTGCATCCTGGAGACCGACGCCTTCGACAAGAACTCCCAGCCGGCGCCCTTCCCGACACTCCTCTGGTCGTCGGGGAACGAGAACATCGCCACGGTCGAGGCGCGCCCGGAGGGAGAGGCAAGAGTCAACGGCTGGACGACGGGCGGCACGTCGATCTCGGTGGAGGTGATGGAGACGGGGGCCACCGACAACGTGGGCGTCACGGTCGTGTCGTCGATGATCAATTGCCAGCGGCCGGGCGCCGACAGGAACGCGGCGCTTTCGCGCGGGAAGCCCGCGTCATGAAGCCGCGGAAGCTCCTGAGCCGGGGCCTCGTGGTGTCAGCCGGCGTGCTCCTGGTGGGGGGTTGCGATGAGAGCTCGACGGGCCCGCCCGGACCGCTTCCCGCCGTCAGCGTGGTGATCGTGCCATCGAGCTGTCAGGGGCTCGACCTGTGCGGGCAGTGTCCCATCGAAGTCCTGATCCTGGACAAGAACTCCAACCCCACTCTCGGAACCCTTGCATGGTCCACGGACGATCCGTCGATCGCTACGGTCAACGAGTTCGGGCGCTTCCACGGGCTCCGGTTCGGGTCTGTGCTGGTCCGGGCCGAGGTCGTCGAGAACGGCGTCTTCGACGAGGAGAGGTTCAGTGTCCCCGATTGCTCGCGCGGCCTGTGACCCGGTGACTGGGGCGAGCCGGAAGAGTAGATTTCAACGGTCAACGTCATCCAAGGAAGGACCAGGAAGATGAAAATCCGAAGCACGATTCCCGCCGTATTCGCGGCAGCGCTCATGCTGCCCGCCTGCGGCGGCGATGAGGGCCCGACGGCGATCGAGATCCCCCTGGCACAGGTGGAGATCACAGGCCCCTGCCCGACCGTGGACGAGGGGGAGACATGCCTGATGACGGCCCGCGGGATTACGTCCGAGGGTCAGATCGTCACCAACGCCGTCCTGCGCTGGTCGTCCAACGCGAACTCGATCGTTCAGGTGAACAGTGACGGACGCGTGTTCGGCCTGGCGCCGGGAACCGCGACGATCACGGTCGAGGCGTCGTTCGGCCAGGGCACGGATACGTCCCGCGTGACCGTCTTCCCGTGCACCAAGTGCTGATTCGATAGTCGGGCTCAGCGCGTTCGCTTGAGCGCGGCGCGCCGCTTCCGGTCTTCGAGCGCGAGCGCGATCAGCCGGTCGCACAGCTCCGGAAACGACACGCCGCTCGCCTCCCACAGCATCGGGTACATGCTGACGCGGGTGAACCCCGGGATCGTGTTGATCTCGTTGAGATAGATCCGCCCCGTACCGGCCTCGAGGAAGAAGTCGACGCGCGCCATCCCGCGCGCGTCGATCGCGCGGAACGCCGCCAGCGCCAGCTCGCGCACGCGATCGGACGTCTCGGCGGGCACGTCGGCGGGGATCATGAGCTGAACCGCATCGTCGAGGTACTTGTCCTCGTAGTCGTAGAACTCGTGGCCGGGGACGATCTCCCCCACGACCGAGGCCTCGGGGTCCTCGTTCCCCAGCAAACCGCATTCGAGCTCGCGGCCCTCGATCGCCTCCTCCGCCAGGATCTTCGTGTCGTAGCGCGCGGCGTCCTCGATGGCTGCCTCCAGCTCGTCGACGGAGTGTACCTTGTGAACGCCGATCGAGGACCCGCTCGAGGCCGGCTTGACGAAGCACGGGAAGCCCACGCCGGCGGCGACCGCGCAGCGCACGCTCGCCGGATCGCGCCTCCAGTCCGTCCAGCGCACCATCCGGTAGGGACCGACCGGCAGGCCAGCGGCCGTCCAGACCGCCTTGGCGATCTCCTTGTCCATGCCGACCGCGCTGCCCGTGATGCCCGCCCCGACGTAGGCCACCTCCGACAGCTCGAACAGCCCCTGGAGCGCCCCGTCCTCCCCCGTGCGGCCGTGGATCAAGGGAAACAAGACGTCAAGCGGTGCAAAGTCTTTGCTGGGGCCGGTTTCCATTCGCTGGAGGCGGCCTCCGCTTCGGGGGTCCGCAATCAACGCCACGGTCTCGGTCCGCTCCACTTCGCCCTCCAGCGCGCCGGCGGACTCGGCCCGCTCGATCAGGCGCTCGATGGCGTCGGAGGCGATCAGCCAGCGTCCTTCCTTGGTGATCCCGATCTGGACCACCTCGTACCTGTCGGGATCGAGCGCGCCCAGCACCGAGCGCGCGGACATGAGGCTGACCTCGTGCTCACTCGAGCTGCCCCCGAAGAGGACGCCGACCCGGAGCCTGCGCCCGGAGCTCACGGGAATCTCCCCGAGCCGCGCGAAGCCCCTCTCATGCGGCATGCCGGGCTAGGACCGACGTCAGGAGCCGGTGCGTCGCGGGGCCCCCGGCGGCGATCCATCCCGACTCCCGATGGCCGTCCCCTCCCCGCCAGTCCGAGACGCGCCCGCCGGCTTCGAGGACGAGGAGCTCTCCGGCCGCGATGTCCCAGGGGCTCAACGCCATCTCCCAGAAGCCGTCCACTCTGCCGGACGCGACGTACGCCAGATCGAGCGCCGCCGAGCCGGCGCGGCGCATGTCGGAGGAGCGCTGGAACAGGTCGCCGAATGCGGCCACGTAGCGCCCCATCTGGGAACGGTTCTTGAACGGGAAGCCCGTGGCGAGGAGCGGGCCCTCCTCGGGATCGCCGCCGTCGGCCACCGTGAGCCGCGTGGCCGAACCCGGCTCGCCGCCGTCGAGCCACGCGCCCTCGCCCGACCGGGCGGTGAACCACTCCGCGCGCACAGGATCCAGCACGACGCCCGCCAGCGGCACGCTTCCGTCGTAGAGTGCGATCGAGACCGCGAACATGGGAAACCCGTGGACGTAGTTCGCGGTCCCGTCGAGGGGATCGACGATCCAGCGCAGCGATCCCTCGCTCGGGCGGCCGCCGGATTCCTCGGCGAGGACCGCATGATCGGGAAACGCACGGCTGAGTACCTCCAGGATGCGGTGCTCGGATTCGCGGTCCGCATCGGTCACGAGATCCCGGGGGCGCTTCCGCACGGCGTCCCCGCGTCCGGTCCCGGGCCAGGCCGCGAGCAGGAGCGCCGCCGCCTGCCCGGCCGCTTCGCGGGCCACCGCCAGGGCCTCCGCGACCTCCGCGGCGTCAGCCACCTCCCGGTCCCTTCGCTCCCCCTCCGCGCTCGCGAAGCACGTTCGCGCGCACGTGGTGCACGGCTTCCTCCGGGGAGAACCGCGCCATGTCCTTGCGCGCGCTCCTGCGCGCGACCTCGACCATCCCGCTCTCCAGCCCCCGGTCGCCGACCACGATCCGCCACGGGATCCCGACCAGGTCCGCGTCGGCGAACTTCGACCCCGCGCGGTCCGCGCGGTCGTCGAGAAGCGTCTCGAGACCCTCGGCCCGGCACTCCTCGTAGATCCTCTCCGCCGCCTCCACGACCCGCGCGGAGTCCATGTTCAGCGGTAACACCTCGACCTCGTAGGGCGCGATCGCCGTCGGCCAGACGATCCCGTTCTCGTCGTGGTTCTGCTCGATCGCCGCCGCAACCACGCGCGTGATGCCCAGGCCGTAGCAGCCCATCAGGAACGGCTTCTGGGTCCCGTCCTCGTCGAGGAACCTCGCTCCCATCGGCTCGCTGTACTTCGTGCCGAGCTTGAAGATGTGGCCGACCTCGATGCCGCGCGTCTCGTCGAGCGCGGTTCCGCACCGCGGGCAGGGATCGCCGCCGACCAGGCGCACGGCATCGATCCAGGCCTCCGGCTGCACGTCGCGCCCGATCTCGAGGCCGGTGACGTGGTACCCCGTCCGGTTCGCGCCCGCCACCAGGTTCCCGCGGCCGGCGAGCGAGTAGTCGGCGACGACGCGGACATCCTTCGGGAGCCCGTGCGGGCCCGCGAACCCGACGTCCGCCCCGGTCACCTCCCGGACGCGCTCCGGCCCCGCCATCTCGACCCGGTCGACGGCGAGCGCCCGGCCGAGCTTCTCCTCCTCGATCTCGCGGTCGCCGCGGACCAGCACCGCGACCGTGCGGCCGTCCATCTGGAACAGAAGCGTCTTCACGAATTCCGAGGGGTCACGCCCGAGGAGTCCGGAGACCTCCTCGACCGTCGTCTTTCCCGGGGTCGCCACCTCCTCGAGCACTGCCTGGCCGGCCGGAACCTGGTGGGCGACCCTGACCGCCTCCGCCCGACCCGACGATGCGGCGTACCCGCAGTTCGGGCAGCTGAACACGACGCTCTCGCCCGTGTCCGCGAGCACCATGAATTCGTGATTGACGTCGCCGCCGATCTCTCCCGCCGATGCCTCCACGTCCCGGAACGCCAGGCCGCAGCGGGTGAAGATCCGGCTGTACGCCTCCCGGAAGTCGCCATAGGTCGCGTCCAGCGACCCCTCGTCGGCGTGGAAGGAATAGGCGTCCTTCATGGTGAACTCCCGGCCGCGCATGACGCCGAAGCGGGGCCGGATCTCGTCGCGGAACTTGGTCTGGATCTGGTAGAGCGACAGCGGGAGCTGGCGGTACGAGCGCACCTCGTGCCGCACGAGATCGGTGACCACCTCCTCGTGTGTCGGACCCAGCGCGTAGCGGCGGTCGTGGCGGTCGGCTAGCCGCATCATGAGCGGGCCGTACAAGTCCCAGCGGCCGGTCTCCTGCCACAGCTCCGCCGGGTGCAAGATCGGCAGCATGAGCTCGATGGCTCCGATCCGGTCCAGCTCCTCGCGCACGATCGCGTCGATCTTGAGGATTACGCGCTGGCAGAGCGGGAGGTAGGAGTAGATCCCCCGCGCCACCTGGCGCAGCATTCCGGCCCGCACCATGAGACGGTGGCTGACCACCTCGGCGTCGGCGGGATCTTCCTTGAGCGTGGGGATGAAGGCGCGAGTCCATCGCATGGAGCCGCAATGTATCCGGCCGCGCGGGAACGGTGCTAGGCCCATGGGTTCCGGCGCGGGACGCTTCTGATTAGGTTACCCGGAACCTCGTTCCACATCCTGACACGGAGGGTGCCCCCTTGAGCCTGTTCGCCCGTAAGTCCATCGACGTACTGCGCGCCGATGCCTTCATCGAGGACGAGCACAGCCTGAAGCGCGCGCTGACCGCCACGAACCTGGTGCTCCTCGGGATCGGCGCGATCATCGGCGCCGGGATCTTCGTCCTGACGGGCACGGCTGCCGCCCAGTACGCCGGACCGGCGGTCACGCTTTCCTTCGTCGTCGCCGGACTCGGATGCCTCTTCGCCGGACTCTGCTATGCCGAGTTCGCGTCCATGATCCCGGTCGCCGGATCGGCATACACATACGGCTATGCGACCCTCGGTGAGCTGATCGCCTGGATCATCGGCTGGGACCTGATCCTCGAGTATCTCTTCGGCGCTTCGACCGTGGCCGTGGGATGGTCGGGTTACTTCAGCGCCTTTCTCGCCGAGCTCGGCGTCGTCCTTCCGGAATCTCTGACGACGGCTCCCCTGACGGCGACCGGACACGTGATCGCCCGCGACCCGGGCGGCATCCTCAACCTGCCGGCGATGATCCTGATCGGCCTCCTGACGACGTTGCTCGTGATCGGCATCAGCGAGTCGGCGCGTTTCAACAACGTGATCGTGTACGTCAAGGTGACGATCGTCCTGCTCGTCATCGGATTCGGCTTCCGCTACGTCGACACGGCGAACTGGCACCCGTTCATTCCGGCGGGGACGGGGAAGTTCGGCGAGTACGGCTGGAGCGGGATCGTCCGCGCCGCCGCCGTGGTATTCTTCGCCTACATCGGCTTCGACGCCGTGTCGACGGCTGCCCAGGAAGCGAAGAACCCACAGCGCGACATGCCGATCGGCATGCTCGGCTCGCTCGGGATCTGCACGGTGCTGTACATCCTGATGGCCCTCGTCATGACGGGTCTCGCGCCCTACAAGATGCTCAACGTGCCGCACCCGGTGTTCGTGGCCATCAATCAGGCTCCCGCGCTGGCCTGGCTGGGCTATCTCGTCAACATCGGCGCGATCGCCGGTCTGGCCTCGGTGGTCCTCGTCCTCCTCCTAGGCCAGCCGCGGATCTTCTACTCGATGTCCCGCGACGGGCTCCTTCCGCCGGTCTTCTCCAAGGTGCACCCCCGTTTCCGGACGCCCTATGTGACCACGATCCTGACGGGTTGCGTGGCGGCGGTGATCGCAGGGCTGTTCCCCATCGGCCTGCTCGGAGAACTGGTCTCGATCGGGACACTGTTCGCGTTCGTCGTGGTCTGTGCCGGGGTATGGTATCTGCGGATCAAGGAACCCGAGCGCGCGCGGCCATTCCGGACCCCTCTCGTCCCTCTGGTTCCCATTCTCGGGATCGGTATCTGCGGTTACATGATGGTGAGCCTCCCCACCGACACGTGGGTCCGGCTGATCGTCTGGATGGTGATCGGGCTGTTCGTCTACTTCCTGTATGGCCGCCGGCACAGCCTGCTTCAGCGGACCGGCATCACCATCGGCGAGGAACTGCCGCCCGAGTCGACGTACACCGAATACAAGGGCGAGTAACGGGTGGCCCAGCTCTTCCGGCGCAAGCCGATCGCCGAGGCGCGCGCCGAGGTGGGGCTCGACCCGCAGGCGGTCGTCGAGCCCGGCCTCCGCCGCTCGCTCACCGTCTGGCAGCTGACCGCCCTCGGGATCGGGGCGATCATCGGCGCGGGGATCTTCTCGGGCGCGGGCACCGCCGTGGCGGGCGGGCCCAACCACCTGGGGGCGGGCCCGGCGCTCGTCATCTCCTACATCCTGGTCGCGCTAGCCTGCGGCTTCGCCGCGCTGTGCTACGCCGAGTTCGCCTCGCTGATCCCGCAGTCCGGCAGCGCGTACACGTACGCGTACGCGACCCTCGGCGAGCTCATCGCCTGGATCATCGGCTGGGACCTCATCATCGAGTACGCGGTCGGCAACATCGCCGTGGCGGTCTCCTGGTCGGCGTACTTCCAGACCCTCCTCCGGGGCTTCGGCATGGGCTTCCCGGAGTGGCTGGCGACCGACCCCCGGACGGCGCTCCAGGCCTTCCATCAGATCGAGACGGACCCCACGATCACCGCCGCCTCCATCGTCGACGCCGCGCATGCCTGGACGACGGCCCCCGAGATCTTCGGGCTGAGGATCATCTTCAATCTCCCCGCGGTCCTGATCGTCGCGCTCATCACCTGGGTCCTGGTGATCGGGATCCGCGAAAGCGCCCGGGTCAACACGGTGATGGTCGTGATCAAGCTGGCGATCCTGTTCTTCTTCGTGGCGGTCGGAGCCTTCTGGGTGCGGCCGGAGAACTGGACGCCGTTCGCGCCGAACGGGTGGGCGGGGATCACGGCCGGCGCGGCGCTCATCTTCTTCGCCTACATCGGCTTCGACGCGGTGTCGACGGCCGCCGAGGAAGCCGAGGACCCGCAACGCGACATGCCGCGGGCGATGATCGCTTCCCTGGTGATCACCTCGATCATCTACGTGATCGTGACGCTGGTGATGACGGGCCTCGTCCCGTGGAGCCGGCACGGCACCGCGGACCCGCTGGCGAGCGCCTTCGTCGATCGCGGGTACGACTGGGCCGCGGCGATCATATCGATCGGCGCGGTCGTGTCGATGGCGACGGTGCTCCTCGTATTCCAGCTGGGACAGCCCCGAATCTTCTTCTCGATGGCGCGCGACGGACTGCTTCCCGGCTGGGCCGCCAAGCTCCATCCCAGATATCGGACGCCCCACGTCACGACGATCCTGACCGGCGTATTCGTGGCCTTCTTCGCGGCGTTCGCCAACATCAACGAGGTGATCGAGCTGACGAACATCGGCACGCTGTTCGCGTTCGTGCTGGTCGCGATCGGCGTCATGGTGCTCCGCCGGCGGGAGCCGGAACGACGTCGCCCCTTCCGGACGCCCCTGATCTGGTTCGTGGCGCCGGCGGCGGTGCTGTCGTGCTTCTACCTCATGCTCCAGCTGCCCGGGATCACCTGGTTGCGCTTCGTGATCTGGCTGGTTGCTGGAATGGTGATCTACGCGCTCTACGGCTACCGCAGGAGCCGGCTGGCGAAGGATCACGCATGATCGCCCGCACCTGGCACGGCCGCGTCCCCGCCGACAAGGCGGACGCCTACCGCGCGCTCCTCGACCGCTCGGGCCTTGCCGATTATCGCGCGACGCCCGGCTATCGCGGCATCGTGGTCTTGCGCCGCACCGAAGGCGACGTGACCCACTACGAGCTGACGACGTTCTGG
Source organism: Gemmatimonadota bacterium (assembly GCA_035698825.1). Taxonomy (GTDB): domain Bacteria; phylum Gemmatimonadota; class Gemmatimonadetes; order JACCXV01; family JAHWKZ01; genus JAICNR01. The sequence continues at coordinate 6,963 of DASSBK010000065.1, read as the reverse complement.
GACTCGTGGGAGGCGATCCGGCGCTTCGCCGGCGACGACCCCTCGCGCGCGAAGTATTACTCCGAGGACGACGACTTCCTGCTCGAGAAAGAGCCGACCGTCACCCATCACGAGGTGCTGGTCGCCGAGTTGCCGTCTGGCGCCGATTGACCGGCGATCCGAAGGAGACATCCCGCGGGCCGGCGGTGAACCGCGGGGCTATTCGGTAGCGATGCGGTAGATCGCGCCCTTGCGGTCGTCGCTGACGAGCAGGGCGCCGTCGGGCATGACCAGGACGTCGACCGGACGGCCCCAGGCTTCGTCGCCCTGCAGCCACCCCTCCGCGAAGGTCTCCTCCTCCACCGGACGGCCGCCCTCCATTCGGATCGACACCACGCGATAGCCCACCTTCGGGCTCCGGTTCCACGACCCGTGCTCGGCGAGGAAGACCCGGCCCCGGTACTCCTCCGGGAACATCGCCCCGTCGTAGAACCGCATCCCGAGCGCGGCGACGTGCGCGCCGAGCTTCCAGGCGGGCGGCTCGAACTCTTCGCAGTCGCGCCGGTCGCCGAATTCCGGATCCGCGATGTCGCCCTGATGGCAGAAGGGGTAGCCGAAGTGGATCCCGGGGCGGGGCGCCGAGTTCAGCTCGTCGGAGGGCACGTCGTCCCCCAGCTCGTCGCGCCCGTTGTCGGTGAACCAGAGCTCGCCGGTCTCCGAGCTCCAATCGAACCCGACCGTGTTGCGGACGCCGGAGGCGAAGGCCTCGTATCCGGAGCCATCGGGGTTCATGCGCACGATCCCCGCGAGTGGCGGATCCGGGTCGCAGATGTTGCAGGGCGCTCCGAGCCCGACGTAGAGCTTCCCGTCGGGGCCGAAGCCGATGTAGCGCCACTCGTGATGCTCGGTCGCGGGAAGCCTGCGCACGAGGGCCGCGAGCGGGACGTCGGCGAAGCCGCGACCCGACGATACGAAGTCGTCGATCGCGGCGTAGCGGATCACGCGGTTGAACTCCGCGACGTAGAGCGACCCGTCGCGCCAGGCTACGCCGTTCGGCTGGCTGAGCCCGCGCGCGATCGTCACGACCCGGTCGGCCGCACCGTCCCGGTCCTCGTCCACGACCGCGTAGACGCTGCCGTCGGCCCCTTCGAGCGTTCCCACGTACACGATCCCCGACGGCGACAGCGTCATCGACCGCGCTCCCGGCACGTCCTCCGCGTACATCGTGATCACGAACCCCGGGGGCACGCGCAGCGACGCGGTGTCCGCCCGCTGCGCCGCGCCGGACGAGCATGCGAGAAAGCTCCCGGCGATCGCGACCGAGAGAACGACGAGCCAGCGCACGCGCGTCATGCGGGCGATTCCCCCGCAAGGAGCGCATTCAGCCGTCGGGAGACGATCTCGTCGTCGCCGGGCAGGAACGCGCGCGGGTCGATCCAGACCGCGTCGTCGGCGACCCGCGCGATGATCGGGGGCTCGCCGGCTCGGAGCGCGGACTCGAGCTCGGCCGCCGAGAAGGCGGTCGGGTCGACCCGGAGCGCCCAGCCGGGAAGCTCCACCTCGGGCAGCGTGCCGCCGCCGGCGCGACCGGCGTGCGGCGCCACCCGGCACTGGGCGCGCGCGCGCTCCTCCAGCATGCCGAAGAGCCCCTCGGTCCGGCGTCTCAGCGCCTCCGGCTCGGCTTCCACCATCGCTCGTGCCGGAACGCGGCCTGGCTCGGAGAGCCAGAGCCGGAGCGTGGCCTCGAGCGCGGCGAGCGTCATCTTGTCGACCCGGAGCGCGCGCAGGAGCGGGTTGCGCTTGACGCTCGCGATCGCGTCCGCGCGGCCGCAGACGATCCCCGCCTGCGGCCCGCCGAGGAGCTTGTCGCCGCTCGCGCAGACGATCGCGGCGCCGGCCTGGGTCGCGGCGCGGATCGTCGGCTCTCCCCGCGTCGCGGCACTCTCCTCCAGGACGCCCGTTCCCTGGTCGAAGATCACGGGAATCCCGCGCACGGCTCCCATCCTGCAGAGCTCCTCGAGCTGCACCTCCGCCACGAACCCCGACTGCGCGAAGTTCGATCGGTGCACCTTGAGGATCGCCTTCACGGAGCCGCCGGCGATCGCTTCCTCGTAATCCTCGGCGTGCGTCTTGTTCGTCGCACCGACCTCGATCAGCCGGGCTCCGCTCTTGGCGGCGATCTCGTGGATCCGGAACCCGCCGCCGATCTCGATCAGCTCGCCGCGCGAGACGATCACGTCTCCGCCGCCCGCCAGCGTGTCCACGGCGAGAAGGAGCGCCGCGGCGTTGTTGTTGACGACGAGCGCGTCGTCGGCCCCGGTGAGCAGTCGCAGCAGTTCCGCGGCGTGCGCGTAGCGCGACCCGCGCTCCCCGCGATCGAGGTCGAACTCGAGCGGCGTGTAATGCGCGCCCGCCGTCGACGCGGCCGCGATCGCTTCCGGCGCCAGCGGCGCGCGGCCGAGGTTCGTGTGGATGACGACGCCGGTCGCGTTGACGACGGGCGGAAGCGCCGCTCGGGCGAGCCGCGCGGTCTCCGAGGACCAGCGCTCGAGGACCTCGCGAAGGACGTCGTCGCGCGAGCCGTAGCCGCCGCCGTTCGCGCCGAGCTCCGCGCGCACGCTGTCGAGGGCGCGCGTGAGCGCCGTTCGCTCGAGCGCTTCTCCCACGGCCAGCGCGCGTACCGACGCAGGCGTTCCCGCCAGGCAGTCGTTGACCGACGGCAGCCAGCGGGGGCCGGCCCCGGCGCGCGTCACGGCTCCCCCTCCGCGGGCGGCGCTCCGGCGGGCGGGCCGGAGGACGGCGTGTCGGCAGGGACGGGAGTCGTATCCGCCGGAGCGGGCTCGGTCTCCGGCAGGGGAACCCGCTCCGACGGCCAGACCGCCGGCCCCTCGTAGTCGGCCCGGAACGTGCGCCCGCCCTCGGGCGTCGCCGCCAGCCCGCTCCGGTTCTGGACGACGAGCTCGATCCGGTAGATGCGATCCTTGCGTAGGGGCTCGGCGGGAACGACCCGCAGCTCGCGCGACCCCACGGCCTCGACCGCCGAGATCGCGAGCCGCCGCACGCGGAGATCCGCGGGCGCGAGGGAATCGAGCGGGATCTCCGCGCCCGCGAGGTCCGGGTCGGCCTCCCAGAGCCGGACCGACCCGGCCGACGCGGCGGGCTCCGCGGCGAGGTCGTCGTCGAGCGTCACCTCCAACGAGCGCGACTCGGGCGTCTCCACGGTCACGATCACCGGCGCGGTAGTGTCGACGACCGCGATCCGGTACGTGGCCTCGTGCGCGCGCTCCTCGGCCGAGATCTCGAACGTGTCGCGGGCTCCCGGCTCGTCGGTCATCTGCCACCCGTCGGGGCGCACCCGCTCGATCCACGCCGTCGCCTCGTATGACCCGTACGCGACGCCCTCCATCTCGATCCGGCCCTGGGAATCGGCCTCCATGGAGTAGTCGAGCTCGTGACCCAGCGCCTCCAGGTGGTAGCGGGCGAGCGCGGCGGGAACGCTGTCCTGGAGGATCGTCGCGCGGACGATCGAGAGCGTGATCGGCCGCTCGCCCCCCGTCGAGAACAGGATCGTCCGCGCGGTAGTCGTCGCATTCCCGTCGCGGTCCTGGAGGCCGGGCAGGATCGTCACCATGTACGTCACCCCGTCGGCCATGGGCGCGTTCGGCGACAGGGTGATCTCCTCCCCGTCGAGCCGGATATCGAACTCGGGCGTGTCGGGATTGACGACGATCCGGCTCGCGAGATCGCCGATCCCGCGCTCCCCGATCGGCTCGTCGAACCGGAGCCGGATCGCCTGATCGGGCGCCGCGTTGACCGCGCGGTCGGCCGGATCGCTCTCGACGAGGACGGGGGGCGCCTCGTCCACCGGCCCGCCCGGCGGGAACCCCTCGCTGGCACAGGCGGCGAGCGCGAAGCACAGGATCGCGACGCCCCGCGCGACGGCGCCGGTTCTTCCCCGGCCGCGGCCGCGCGCCCGGCTCAGGACGCCTCGAGGCTCGACTCGAGCTCCCGGAGGCGCCCGAGCGAGCGCTCCAGGTCGGCGGCCTTCTCCCGCTCCCGCGCCACGACCTCCGCCGGCGCGCGCGAGACGAACCGCTCGTCCGCGAGCTTCGCGCGCGAGGACGCGAGGAGCCGCTCGACGCCCGCGATCTCCGCGCCGAGGCGCTCGCGCTCCCGCTCGACGTCGACCAGGTCGGCGAGCCGGACGGCCACCTCGACGCCGCCCCGCACGACCTCGCCGGCGATCCCTTCGCCGCGCGGCGCCGAGTCCACGACGCGCGCCTCGCTCGCCAGCGCGAGCCTCGCGACGTCGTCGACGAACCGCGCGAGCGTCGCGCGGTCCGCCGGGTCTTCAGCCGCGATCGTCATCGGAGCGCGCCGCGCGGGCGGCACGTCGTAGCGGGCGCGCAGGGCACGCGCGGCGCCGATCACCTGCTGGATCAGCGTCATCGCGGCGGTCTCCGCCGGGTACGACCAGCCCGCCGGCTCCGGCCACGGCGCGATCATGACGGAGTCGCCCTCGCGGAGCGCGGCCGGCAGCTGCCGCCACAGCTCTTCGGTCACGAAGGGCATGAACGGGTGGAGGAGCCTCAAGCTCCGCTCGAGCGCGATCAGGAGCACGCCCCGCACCGCGTCCCCCCCCGGGGTCGCCAGCCGCGGCTTCGACCACTCGATGTACCAGTCGCAGTAGTCGCGCCAGAGGAATTCGTAGATCGCCTGGGCGGCGTCGTTCATGCGGAACGAGGCGAGCGCCCGGTCGACGGTCTCCGCGGCGGCGTCCAGCCGGTGGAGGATCCACTTGTCGGGCGGCTCGAGCGCGTCCACATCGAGCTCGACCGGCTCGAAGTCGGCGGGAACGTTCATGAGCACGTAGCGCGCGGCGTTCCACAGCTTGTTGGCGAAGTTCCGCCCGATCTTGAAATCGTCGGGAGCGAGGTGGATGTCGGTCCCGGTGGGCGCGGCCGCGACCAGCGTGAAGCGGAGCGCGTCGGCGCCGTACTCGTCGATCACCTCGCGGGGATCGATCCCGTTCCCCAGGGACTTCGACATCCGGCGGCCCTGCGCGTCGCGCACGGTGCCGTTGATGACGACGTCCTCGAACGGGTTCTCGCCCATGCAGTAGTACCCCGCCATCACCATGCGCGCGACCCAGAAGAAGAGGATCTCCGACGCGGTGACGAGCGTGTTCGTCGGATAGAACGTCGCCAGGTCTTCGGTCTCGTCGGGCCAGCCGAGCGTCGAGAACGGCCACAGCCACGAGGAGAACCACGTGTCGAGGACGTCGGGGTCCTGCTCGAGGGCTCCGGACCCGCACTGCGGGCAGCGCTCCGGGTCCTCGCGGGCCGCGAACGCGTGGCCGTCCGCGCACGTCCAGACGGGGATCCGGTGGCCCCACCAGATCTGCCGCGAGATGCACCAGTCGCGCACGTTCTCGAGCCAGTGCGCGTAGACCTTCTCCCAGCGCGCCGGGGTGATCGAGAGCTTCCCCTCGCGGAGCGCCGCCAGCGCGGGCCCCGCCAGCGGCTTCATGCGCACGAACCACTGATCGCTGAGGTACGGCTCGACCACCGTGTCGCAGCGGTAGCAACGCCCGACGGAGTGGCGGATCTCCTCCTCCGAGACGAGCAGCCCCTCGGCACGGAGCGCGTCCAGCACCGCCTCGCGCGCGGCGAACCGATCGAGCCCCGCGAAGCGCCCGGCCTCCTCGCTCATCGTGGCGTCGGGGTTCAGCACGTTGACGCGCGGCAGCCCGTGGCGCTCTCCGACCTGGAAATCGTCCGGATCGTGCGCCGGCGTGATCTTGACCGCGCCCGTGCCGAACTCGCGATCGACGAAGGAGTCGGCGACGATCGGCAGCTCGCGCCCGACCAGTGGCAGGATCGCGGTCGACCCGACCAGGTCGCCGTACCGCTCGTCCTCCGGGTGGACGGCGATCCCCGTGTCTCCGAGGATCGTCTCCGGCCGGGTGGTCGCGACCTCGATGTGTCCCGATCCGTCGGAGAGCGGGTAGCGCACGGTGTACAGCCGCCCGGCCTGCTCCTGCTTCTCCGCCTCCTCGTCGGACAGCGCTGTCCCGCAGCGCGGGCACCAGTGGATGATGTACTGCCCGCGATACACCAGGTCGTCCTCGTAGAGGCGCACGAACACCTCTCGCACGGCACGCGAGAGACCCTCGTCCATCGTGAAGCGGGCGCGCTCCCAGTCGCAGGAGACGCCGAGGCGCATGAGCTGGTCGTAGATCTCGTCGCCGTATTTCTCCTTCCACGCCCACACGCGCTCGAGGAACCTCTCGCGGCCGAGGTCCTGACGGCGGAGGCCCTCTTCGGCGAGCTCCCGCTCGACGACGTTCTGCGTGGCGATTCCCGCGTGGTCGGTGCCCGGCAGGTAGAGCGCGCGCCGGCCGCGCATCCGCTCGCGGCGGATCAGCACGTCCTGCAGCGTGTTGTTGAGCGCGTGCCCCATGTGGAGGACGCCGGTCACGTTGGGGGGCGGGATGACGATCGTGTACGGCTCCGGTCCCTCGCCCGCCGCCGGATGGAAGTACCCGCGCTCGCGCCAATCGGCGTAGAGGCGGAACTCGAGCGTCGATGGGTCGAAGCGCGGCGCAAGGGCCGCGGCGCCGGGCGTCGCGCGGCGGGCGTCGGTCTCGGGCATGGTCCTCGCGGGGATCCTGGGACGGGATGGGGACGAAGATCGACGGTTCGTTCGGGGCAGGAGTCTACCGGCTCTTCCCGCGGCGCGTCAACGCGCGCTCAGCGCGCCCGCGCCGCGACCGCCCAGTGGAGGAGCAGGAGGATCGTCGCGAGCAGGAACGCCCATGGCGCGAGCCCGAGTCCGACGACCGGACCCGGCTCGGACGCGCCGGCGCGCTGCGCGCGAGGGAGAGGCTCCGTGCCGTCCACGACGGCCCCGCCGCTCGCGCGCGCTGTGCTCGCGAGCGCGGATGTGTCGGCCTCCGTCCGCGCCAGATCCGGAGACCAGGCC
>DASSBK010000064.1:0-4743 GCA_035698825.1 Gemmatimonadota bacterium | reverse complement strand
GCGAGCCGGGAGGCGCTGGGCGACGACGAGGTGTGCCGGGCGCTGGAGGAAGGCCGCGGGCTTTCGATAGCGCAGGCCGTAGCCATGGCCCTGTCCACCGAAGACGCGGGGGTGGGCCGCTGAAAACGGCCGATCTGCGGCGTTGGGCTTCGTCGCCTTTCCTGCGACGTGGGAATCACCACGTCTCGGAAAGGACTCCTCGCCCGCCTTGCATCTCGGCCGTTTTGAGCGGCCCCGATGTGAGTATCACGTATTACTTTATATGACTACACCTAACCAATTGCAATAGATATGATTACGATCACGAACCTGGGGAAGTCGTTCGGGGCGCAGACGCTGTTCGAGGGGGTGTCGCTGCAGCTCACCGAGGGCAGCCGATACGGTCTGGTGGGCGCCAACGGGTCGGGCAAGTCGACGCTCCTGCGGATCCTGGCGGGGGAGTCCGAACCCAGCGAAGGCGCGGTGACCATTCCCCGCCGCGCGCGCGTGGGCATGCTGCGGCAGGACCATTTCGAGTACGAGGACGTACCGATCCTGGACGTCGTCCTCATGGGGAACCGGGAGCTGTGGGAGGCCCTCAAGGCGAAGGAGGAGGTCCTGGCCCGCGCGGCCGACCATTTCGACGCCGAGCGGTACGCCGCCGCGGAAGAGATCGTCCTCCATCACGACGGATATTCGGTCGAGGCCCGCGCGGCCGAGATCCTCGAAGGTCTGGGGATTCCCGCGGTGGTCCATCCGCGTCCCCTGTCGACGCTTTCGGGGGGGTTCAAGCTGCGGGTTCTCCTCGCGCAGACGCTGGCGGCCAATCCGGACATCCTGCTCCTCGACGAGCCCACCAACCATCTCGACATCCTGTCGATCCGCTGGCTCGAGAAGTTCCTCCAGGAATACGAAGGCACAGCCGTCGTGATTTCCCACGATCACCGCTTCCTGGACAACGTCTCGACGCACATCCTCGACGTGGACTACGAGACCGTGATCCTCTACCCCGGCGATTACACCTATTTCCAGACGGCGAAGCGCGAGGAGCGCGAGCGGAAGGAACTGGAGATCGCGCGGCGCGAGAAGGAGATCGCGGACAAGCAGGCGTTCGTGGATCGTTTCCGCGCCAAGGCCACCAAGGCACGACAGGCGCAGAGCCGGATCAAGCAGATCGAGAAGATCGAGATCGAACGCCTGCCGCAGAGCTCGCGGCGCTGGCCGACTTTCCGCTTCCGCCAGCGCCGGCCGAGCGGCAAGATCGCCCTCGTGGCGCGCGGAATCTCGAAGGCGTTCGGCGAGCGCGAGGTCCTGAACGACGTCTCGCTCGAGGTGAAGCGCGGCGACCGGTTGGCGATCCTCGGCCCGAACGGCATCGGCAAGTCGACGCTCCTGAAGATCCTCGTGGGGGCGCTCGAGCCGGACGCCGGCGAGGTCGAGTGGGGATACGAAGCGCATCCGGGATGGTTCGCCCAGGACCATCGCGAGCAGCTGGGGAACGGCAGGCAGACCGCGGAGAGCTGGCTCTGGGAAGCGGCGCCCGGCGAAGGGATCGGGTTCGTTCGCGGCCAGCTGGGGCTCGTGCTCTTCTCGGGAGACGAGGCGCACAAGCCGGTCGGGAAGCTCTCGGGCGGAGAAGCGGCCCGGCTCGTGTTCGCGCGCCTCGCGGTCGAGAAGCCGAACGTCCTCGTCCTCGACGAGCCGACGAACCATCTGGACCTCGAGGCGATCGAGTCGCTGGTCGAGGGCCTGAAGGCCTTCGACGGGACCGTGATCCTCGTCAGCCACGACCGCTGGTTCGTGCGGGAGATCGCCGATCGCATCTTCGAGATCGAACCCGACGGGATCCGCGACTTCCAGGGCGGATACGACGACTACGTCGCCGCCTGCGGGGACGACCACCTGGACGTCGAAGCCGTGTCGGCGCGGCAGCTCCGCGATCGCTCGTCGGAAGTGCAGGGCCGGCCGGCGGAACGCGGGGCGCGGGGATCAGGTGCGGCAGGGCGGGGAAAGGGCAAGTCGGCGCCGGTCCGTGGCGACGGAAAGTCGCTGCGCCGTCGCGTGTCCGAGCTGGCCGCCGAGCGGGATCGGCTCCTGGAAGAGATCGAGCGCGCGGAGGCCCGCCTCGCGGAGATCCACGCGCGCTTCGCCGACCCCGCCTTCTACGCCGAAACTGAGCGTGAGGAAGTCCGGTCGCTCGAGGAAGAGGAGCGTTCGGCTGGGGGTATCGTCGAGCGCCTGGTGGAAGAGTGGAGCGCGCTCGAGCGCCGGCACGCGGAGCTCGAGCAGGAGCTCGCGAGCGCCGAAGCCCCGTGAGGACCACTCGCCAGTTTCGCGTGTTCCTCCTCGCCGCCGGGTCGCTGGTCCTCGCCAGCGCGGCCTGGAGCTGGCTTCGCTGGCGCGCGCAGGCGCCGGAGCGAAGCGCGTGGGCGGCGGTCCAGAGCGACCTGAGCGCTCAATCCGCGCGCATCGACTCGATCGAGGGGGTGATCGATCGCATGCAGGGCGAGCTGGATGCTCAGAAGCGCGCGATCCGGAGCGCGAGCGAGCGCCTGAGCCATGTGGGGCGGCAGGCGGTCGGCGGCCGGTTGCCGCAGGCCGACTATCGCCGATATCTCCAGGAGATCGATCGCCACAACGACGCGGTCGATGCGCACAACGTCATGCTCTCCGAGCTTCGCAGGGTCCAGGAAGAGTATTCGGCGCTGGTCGACGTCCACAACGCACTCGTCGACAGCGCGAACGAACTTCAGCGGCTCGCCGTGCAGGAAGGCATCCAGCTGGCGGAGCCGAAGAGCGGGTATCGCGAGTAATCCGCCAATCGCGTCATCCGCCGAAGGCTACTCGTACCGGAGCGCCTCGATGGGGTCGAGGTTGGCGGCCTTGCTGGCGGGGAAGAGCCCGAAGAAGATGCCGATGGCGGCGCTGAACCCGACCCCCAGGACGAACGACCAGAGCGGCAACGACACGGGGAAGTGGATCAGCTTGGCGACCCCGGCTCCGAGGGCGCTCCCGATCAGCACCCCGAACACCCCGCCGATCCCGGTCAGGATCACGGCCTCGATCAGGAACTGCCACAGGATGTCCCGCCGGCGCGCTCCCAGGGCCTTCCGCACGCCGATTTCCCGCGTCCGCTCGGTCACGCTGACGAGCATGATGTTCATGACCCCGATGCCGCCGACCATGAGGCCGATCGAGCTGATCACGATCATGGCCAGGAAGATCGAGCCCGTGATCTGATCCCACAGGTCCAGGAAGTTCGACTGCGTGATGATGTCGAAGTCGTTCTCTTCGCCCGGCCGCAGGTTGTGCCGGCTGCGCATCAGGAACGTCACCTCGTCCCGCGTCTCGTCGACCGTTTCCTCGCTCGTCGGGACGAGGACCATCATGATGTCCATCTCGCCGCCGGCCTCGAAGTCGCGATGCAGCGCGGTGTAGGGAATCACCACGCGATCGTCCTTGGTCTGACCGAACAGGAGCAGCGCCTGCTCCTCGAACACACCGATCACCGTGTACGCGAGACCGCCCAGGCGCAGCGTCTTCCCGACGGGATCGATGTGCGGGAACAGGACGTCTACCACTCCCTCGCCGAGGACGACGACCCGCGAGGAGTTCCGCACTTCGCTGGCGGTGAAGAACCTTCCGGACGCCATGTCGGCGGCGCTCACGATGGAGTACTGCTCGCTCACCCCGAGGACGTCCTTGTCGGTTTCGTTGGCCCCGTAGGAGATCGATCGATGGACGGGGAACGGCCCGGTCCCCAGCATGACGTCGTAGTTCTGGACCGTGGGGATCTCGCGGGCGATCGCGCGCACGTCCGCCTCGTTGATCTCCGGCCGCCGCTCGAGCCGCAGGAACTCGCGCTCGCCGGCCACGATCCTGCCGCCCCACTTGCGCAGGTACAGCTGGTTGGCGCCGATCTCCTTGATCTCGCCGACGATCGATTCGTCGAGCCCTCGCACCAGCGAGGTCATCCCCACGATGGCCGTCACTCCGATCACGATCCCCAGGATCGTCAGGAACGACCGCAGCTTGTGAGCGATCAGTGTGTCGACGGCGATGCGCGCGCTCTCGCGGATCTGCGTCAGGCCCTGACTGTCGCGGAGCCGGTTGCGCAGCGGAGGCCCGGAGGCGTCACTCATGGCGCAGGGCCACGATGGGGTCGAGCCGCGACGCCTTGGCCGCGGGATAGATCCCGAAGACGATGCCGACCAGGGACGACACCCCGATGCCGAGCGCGATCGACCACCACTTGAGCGCGTACGGGAGCGGCGTGATCTGGGAGATCAGGATCGCGATCCCGAATCCGAGCGCCACTCCGGTCAGGCCGCCGAGGGCGGCGAGGATGACGGCCTCGGTCAGGAACTGCCGCATGATGTCCGATCCACGCGCCCCTATCGCCTTGCGGATGCCGATCTCCCGCGTGCGCTCGGTGACGGCGACCAGCATGATGTTCATCACCACGATCCCCCCGATGACGAGCGAGATCGCCACCAGGCCTACGAGGGCGGAGTAGATGCCGGTCGTGATCTTCCGGTAGAGGTCGAGGAGCTCCTGGGTCGTCATGAAGCCGAAGTCGTCGGGCTCCGACGGCCGCAGATTGTGGCGCGCGCGCATGATCATGCGCGCCTCGTCGATCGAGGCCTGGATGTCGTCGGGATTGCCGGCCTTGATCGAGATGCTCACGCTCTCCCTGCGCGAGAAGATCTTCTGCCAGGCCTCGAGCGGAATCACCACGAAGTCGTCCTGTGTCACACCGAAGGT
>DASSBK010000063.1:0-9579 GCA_035698825.1 Gemmatimonadota bacterium | reverse complement strand
GTAGGAAACACTACGCCTCGGAATCCACTCGTCGCCCGCCTTGCATCTGGACCGTTTTGACCGACCTTGCATTGGCGATGACAAACGGAGCACAGGCGGCGGTGGCGGGGTAAGGGGACGGGATGCGGATCCTGAGCAAGGTGTTGTTCGTGGTGGCGCTCGTGGTGGCGCTCGCGGCGCTGGCGATCGTCGGCGGCATGCTGTGGCTGCAGACGCGGTGGGGCGGGGAATTCGTCCGCGGGCAGATCGAGACCCGGCTCGGGGACGCCGTCCACGGGACCGTGCGCCTGGGCCGCGTCCGGGGCAGCATCCTGACCGGCATCACGATCGACGACCTCGTCATCGAGGGCGAGGACGGCGTGCCGTTCCTGCGGGCGGGGACTGTCCGCGCGAGCTACCGGATCGCGCCGCTCCTGGACAAGCGGATCGCCGTCGACCGGGTCCAGCTCGTTCGGCCCGAGATCCGGCTGATCCGCGGCCCCGACGAGCGCTGGAACTTCCAGCGGATCTTCGCGCGCGAGCCCGGTCCCCAGGGCCCTCCCGGCTGGGGTTCCTGGCTCCGGATCGGCACGATCGAGATCGAAGACGGCCTGGTCGACGTCAAGTTCGCCGAGGGCGGCTGGCCGGTCCTCGACTGGCAGTCGAACGAGTTTCGCGACCTCGACGGGACGTTCGAGGTCGCGATCTTCTCGCGCGACGAGAGCCTCCAGCGCTTCGCGGCCCGCGACCTCTCCTTCCACATGACAGGCCCCGGAATCGACGTCCTCGACCTGGACGGCGAGGGGATCCTGACGCCCGACAGCCTGGCGCTCAAGGAGATCCGCCTCGAGACGACCGGCACGGAGCTGACGGCGGACGGGCACCTCACCCTGGGGGGCGCCGATTCGCTGGCCCTCGATCTCGATGCCCCGCGGGTCTCCCTGGACGAGGCGCGGCGGCTCTTCCCGCAGGTCGAGGTCGGCGGCACGGCGGCGGTGCGGGCCCGCGTGACCGGCCCTGCGGGGAACCCGTCGCTGGCGATGGAGGAGCTGCGCGTGGACACGGGCCCCTCGCGGGTCTCGGGAAGCGGAAGGATCGCCAGCCTGAGGGAGCCGGTGCTCGAGCTCGATCTGGTTGCGGACCCGCTGGCACCCGTGGACGTCCGCCAGTACGTGCCCGCGTGGCCCATCGACGTGCCCGTCTCGGGGCCGATCCGGGTCGCCGGGCCGCCGCGGCAGCTGGCGATCGACGCCGACCTGTCTTCTGCCGCGGGCGGCATCGTCGCGCAGGGGGCCGTCGACCTCCGGCAGGGTCTGGCGTACGACGTCGAGGGGACCACCCGCGGCCTCGACGTCGGCCGTCTGATCGGCCGCCCCTCCGTGGACCTGGTCCTGACCGGCAGCTACGCGATCGACGGTCGCGGGACGAGCGAGCGCGAGCTCGACGCCCTGGTCGCCGTCGAGCTCGGCCGCTCCCGCATCTATCGCTGGGACGTCCTCTCCGGCGAGACACGCGGACGGCTCGTCGGCCGTGAGTACCGGGCGGACACGGTGCAGGTGCGGCTTCCCACGACCGTCATGCGCGGCGCGGGGACGTTCGGGCTCGCCCGGAACGGCCGCATCGACGCCAGCGTGGACCTGGAGAGCGAGGACCTGGGCGAGGTCTGGCCCGGGATCGGCGAGATCTCGACCCGCGCGCGCGCCGACGTGGAGCTGGCGGGCACGTACCGGAGCTTCGACGCGACCGGCGATCTCGTGGCGGGCGACCTGGTCTACGGCAGCTTCCGCGCGGACTCCTTCGTTGGGGACGTGCAGATGACCGGCATCGGCGGAACCTTCGACATGCACGCGGACGGCACGTTCCACACGCTGTCGGCCGCGGGCGTCCAGGCCGACACCGCGGCCGTGACGCTCGAATACGCCGCGTCGCGGATCGATCTGGTGGCGGATCTCGATCTCGCTGCGGAGGGGTCGACGGCGAGCGTCGTCGGCGCGATCGACTTCTCGAGGCCGGTCACCGAGACGCGGCTCACCAGCCTGACCTACACCACGCCGGACGGGACGTGGCGGATGGAGGAGGGGAGCGAGCTCGTCCTGGCAAGCGGGCGGGTGACCGCGAGCAACCTCCGGGTGACGCAGGACGGCCAGACGCTCCGCGCGGAGGGCGTGTTCGCGTTCGAAGGGCAATCCGACCTCCAGTTCGCCGCCGAGAACATCCAGCTGGAGGACGTCGCCCGGCTGGGAGGTCAGCCCGCGGGAGACTGGCAGGGGATCGCCAACGTCTCCGGCACGCTTCGCGGAACGCGGCAATCCCCGGTCATCGACGCCAGCGGGCAGGTGTCGAGCGGCATGATCCGCGGGTTCCGCTTCTACAGCATCGGCGGCGAGGTGAGCTACGCGGACGAGATCGCCGAGGTCGACCTCACGGTCGCGACGCCCACCGAAGAACAGCGGTTGGTCATGACGGGGACGCTGCCCATCGATCTCTCGCTCGCGTCGGTGCCCGACCGGCTTCCCGAGCGGCCGGTCGACCTCCAGATCCGCGGCGAGAACACCGATCTCTCGATCCTGGCCGCCATCATTCCCGGATTGACCGATCTCGAGGGACCCGTCGACATCCGCGTGGACATCACGGGGACGAGCGGGGAGCCGCGCTTCGCGGGGGCGGCGGTCCTCGACGGCGGGAGGTTCACGATCCCCCAGACGGGAGTGACGTACGAGGACCTGCGCGGGAACATCTCCTTCGACAACGATCAGATCACGATCTCCGAGATCACCGGCACCGACGGGGCGCGCGGCCGGTTCGACATCTCCGGCCGGATCGAGATGCAGGATCTCCGGCTCGGAACGCTGGACATCCGGCTCGACGCGACCGATCTCCAGGTCATCGATCAGAACCGCCAGGACGTCCAGGTCCACGCCGCGCTCGCGCTCAGCGGAACCACGGAGGCTCCCGTCATGACGGGCCGGGTCGTCGTCGACGAGGCGATCTATCGCATGCCCGAGCGCAGGAACAAGGAGATCATCGACCTCGACGAGGCCGTCATCTACGTGGACATCCCGGGCGTCACCCGACCCGACGAGGCCGTCGAACGCTCGCCGAGCCTGTGGGACCGGAGCCGCCTGGACCTGGAGATCGAGGTCACCGACGACGCGATCCTCTCGTCGAGCAACATGCGGGTCGAGATCTCCGGCGACCTGTCCCTGTTCAAGCCGGCGCAGAGCCCGATGCCGACCCTGTCGGGTACGCTCCAGGTGCGGCGCGGCTTCTACGAGGAGTTCGGCAAGCGATTCACGATCGACGGCGGCGAGGTCTTCTTCTATGGGACCCCGGAGCTCAATCCCGGCCTCCACATCGTGGCCTCGAACTCCATCGAGGGGGTTCAGGGAGTCGGGGACGTGCTGGTCCAGATCACCGTCGGTGGGACGCTTCAGAACCCGACCATCGATCTGACATCGACGCCGCCCTACGAGAAATCCGAGATCATCGCGCTCGCGCTCTTCGGCACGCCGACGCCGAGCGCCGGGCAACAGGGCCAGTTCACCGAGACCGTGCGCGACCTCGTGACCGGCACCGCGGCGTCGTCGATCCTGCGCAACACGCTGACCAGCGAGCTGAACCTCGACGTGGTCGAGATCTCACAGCGGCAGCTCGAGGAGGGCGACAGCGCGACCCTGTTCCGCGTGGGCAAGTTCATCAGCCCGGACGTGTTCGTGTCGTTCGAGCAGCAGGTCGGGGGGCAGGAGGACCATCAGGCGGTCGGCATCCGCTATCAGATGACGGACCTGTTCAGCGTGGAGGCGACGGTGGGATCCCGCGAATCGGGCGTCGATCTGTTCTGGGAGTACACCTATTAGATGGTGGATCGATGAAAACGGGCCATCTGCTGCGTTGGGCTCCTCGTGTCTTCCTGCGGCGTACAGTTGTCTTCCTGCGGCGTACAGTCGTACGCCTCGGAATCCACTCGTCGCCCGCCTTGCATCTGACCCGTTTTGATCGATCCACGATGACTTCCAATCCATGGCGGCTGTGGGGACCTGTAGGAAGGAACGGGGTATAATCGGCTCATGAACATGCTGAAGACGGTTCTGCTGATGACGGTGCTGACCGCCGCGCTCGTGCTCGTGGGCGGATGGGTCGGGGGAGAGGGCGGCGCGCTGGTGGCGCTGATCGTGGCCGGCGCGATGAACTTCGGGTCGTATTTCTTCTCGGACAAGATCGTGCTCCGCATGTACCGCGCGCGCGAAGTGACGCGAGCGGAGGCGCCGGTCCTGTACGAGGTCGTGGAGTCGCTGTCGCGGCGCGCGGGGCTTCCGGTGCCGCGCGTGGCGATCATCCCGGGCCAGCAGCCCAATGCCTTCGCGACCGGTCGGAACCCCGAGCATGCGGTGGTGGCGGCGACGGAGGGGATCCTGCAGATCCTCGATCGGGACGAGATCGAGGGCGTGATGGCCCACGAGCTGGCGCACGTCCGGCACCGCGACATGCTCATCTCGAGCGTGGCCGCGACGCTGGCGGGCGCGATCATGGTGCTCGCCCGCTTCGGGTTGTTCTTCGGCGGCGGGGACCGGGACCGCGGGGGCGGCGCGCTGGCGCTCCTGGTCGTTGTCCTGGCGCCCATCGCGGCCATGATCATCCAGGCGGCGATCAGCCGGTCGCGCGAGTTCGCCGCCGACGCGGGAGGCGCGGAGATCAGCGGCAAGCCGCGAGCGCTGGCGTCCGCGCTCCGGAAGCTGGAGGCGACCGCGAAGCGCGTGCCGCTGCAGGGGAACCCGGCCACCGCGCACATGTTCATCGTCCACCCGTTCCGGGGCGGGGGGATCGGCAAGATGTTCAGCACGCACCCGCCCACCGAGGAGCGCGTGGAGCGGCTCCTGCAGATGCGCGGCCTCGGATAGCGCTCGCGCGCTCGCGCCACAGAACGGAAGCATCCCCTGCGCATCGCCGTCGTCTACAACCCCGTGGCAGGACGCGGCGCGGGCAGGCAGGCGGCCGCCCGACTGGCGGCCCTGGCGGCCTCGAGGGGGGACCGGATCGACCTGCTCGGGACCGGCCGGTCGATCGACGCCCGGACCGCGGCGCGGAAGGCGGCGGAGTCGGGCGTGGAGCGCGTGGTCGCGATCGGCGGGGACGGAACCGTGGTCGAGGCCGCCGCCGGCCTGCTCGCGCTGTCCGAACCTCCTCCGCTCGCCATCGTCCCCCAGGGAACGGCGAACCTCCTCGCGCTCAACCTCGGAATTCCCCATGACCGGGAGTCTGCGATTCGGGCGGTGTTCTCGAGCGATGTCGCGCGGATCGATTGCGGGCGCGCGAACGGGGAGCCGTTCCTCATCGCCGTCGGCGCCGGCGTGCACGCGGACGTGATCGCCCGCGCGGACCGGAGCTCCAAGCGGCGCTGGGGAGTGGCGGCGTACGGGATCGCCGGCTGGCACGCCTCGCGCGGGATAACTCCCGCGCGCTTCGCCGTCGCGATCGATGGAGAGGAGCTCGAGATCGAGGCCACGACCGTGCAGGTCATGAACGTCGCCTCCGTGATCCGCCGGGGTTGGGAGTTCGCGCGCGGGGTCTCTCCCGTCGACGGAGTCCTCGACGTGGTCGCGCACCGGGCTTCGACCCTGGCCGAGCACATCGTGACGGCCGCCGCCGTGGTGCGCGGGGCGCCGACGGCCACCGACCTCGTGGTCCATCGGCGCGGCCGGCGGGTACGGGTGGACGTCGATCCGCCGGTCACCGTGCAGCGCGACGGGGAGGTGGCGGGGAGCACTCCCGTCGACATCGACGTCCTTCCCCGGGCCCTGCCCGTCGTCCTCCCGGAGGGCAGCGCATGGACGTCATGAGGGAGCGGATCGCGATCGCGGCGCTGCTCGCCGCGTGGGCAATCGGGGCGGCTCTCTTCCCCCTCGGCGGCATGATCCACTTCCTCCTGATCGCCGCGATCATCGTCTTCCTCGCCGGGAGGTTCGGCCGGCAGTAGGGGCCGCCTCGGCTCCGACGCCCCCTCGAGGCGAGGCATCCCCGTCGTCGAATCCTCGACGTTTTCTCTTCTCTCGTCCCGACCTCCTGCACGCTTCCCCCTCGGAATCCCGATTCGGCACGGTTCTCGCTTTCGGTCCGCCGGTCGCCGCTCCCCGCAACACGGACCCGGGAGGGAACCGATGGAATCGAAGACCCCGAGCACACCGGCAGCCAGGAGTTGCAGCGCGGCGCGCCGCACCTCCGTCCTGGCGCTGGCGGCCGCACTCCTGTTCACCAGCCTGTTCGTCGACGTGGGCGTCGCCCGGGCCGAGTATCCGGCGGGCTGGCAGGATCCCGATCTGGGAGATCTCGCCGGTTGCGTCATCACCTGCGCTTCCTTCTTCGGCTCCAAAGGGACGGCGGCCATCCGGTACGGTCTCGCGGGGCAATGTCTGAGCTGCGCGTGGGACCAGTTCGTCGAGATCAACGACTGGATGCAGCAGAACGACGACGGATCGACCTGCTACACCGGCGTGCTGGGGAATCCCTGCCCCAACTCGCCGTACTACGGCCGATGAGGCGCGATCTATCTTCCGTGCTGGCGGCGGTGTTGATCGCCGCCAGCCTGGGCGTCGGCACGTGGAAAGTCGTGGAGGTGCGGCACGAGAATGACCGACTCGCCCTTCAGGCGAAGACGTGCATGGCGCGAAACGAAGCGTTCCTGACCGCACTGCGGACTGCCAACGAGAGTCGTAATGCCGGGAGGACGCGGGAGTCGGTCCCCTGATTCAGGCTTTTGCCATCGGTGCGGCCGTGGCGTGGGCCCTCGGGATCTTCGCCACGTTGCTGGGAGCGTGGATCTGGCTTCGACGAGGTGGGCGGCGCCGAGCCGTGATTCTGGTGGCGTTCGCCGGCGGCCTCGTGGCGCAAGCGGCGTGGCTCTACCAGGTCGCCACCGACGGCCTGGGCGCGATTCTGGCTCCAGGCGCGGGAATGGACGGCTGGGGAGCCTGGTCGCTCGGAGTCGCGGGACTGGTGGCGATCGTTTCCGGACTCCGGGGCTGGTTGGAGCGGGGTTCGGGCGGCTCGCTCGATCCCGACCGAGCATTCGAGATGGCCATCGGCCTGTTCGGCAGCGGCGTTCTCCTGCAGCAGATCGCTCGCGCGCTCGCCTGAGACCGGCGCGCTCGATTCCGCGCGTTTGAACGGCGGCCCGGCGCCGGCTAGCTTCACCCGGCTATGGCCGAAGTTCTCCGCATCCAGGGCGCCCGGGAGCACAACCTAAAGAACCTCGACCTCGAGCTTCCGCGCGACCGTCTCGTCGTCCTGACGGGGCTGTCCGGCTCGGGGAAGTCGAGCCTCGCCTTCGACACGATCTACGCCGAGGGCCAGCGCCGCTACGTCGAGTCCCTCTCCGCCTACGCCCGCCAGTTCCTGGGCGTCATGGAGAAGCCGGACGTCGACTACATCGAGGGTCTCTCGCCGGCGATCGCGATCGAGCAGAAGGCGGGGGCCAGGAACCCGCGCTCGACCGTCGGCACGGTCACCGAGATCTACGACTACATGCGCCTCCTCTGGGCGCGGGTCGGAGTCGCTCACTGCCACAACTGCGGACGGCGGGTGGAGCGGCAGTCCGTCGACCAGATCGTCGACGCCATCCTCGAGTGGCCCGAAGGGCGGCGGATCCAGGTCCTAGCGCCGCTCGTGCGCGGGCGGAAGGGCCAGTACAAGGAGGTCTTCGCCGAGGCGCGGCGCGAGGGGTTCGTGCGCGTGCGCGTGGACGGCGAGGTCTACGACCTCGAGAGCGTGCCGGCGCTCGCCAAGAACCGGAAGCACGAGATCGAGGTGGTCGTCGATCGCCTGACCGTCGACCCGCGCTACCGGCAACGCCTCGCCGACTCCGTCGCCACCGCGCTCGACCTGGGCGGCGGGATCGTGAACGTGCACGTCCAGGACGAGGACGGCGAGGAGAGCGAGCGGCTGTTCAGCCGCGACCTGGCCTGCGTCCACTGCGGGATCAGCTACGAGGAGCTCGAGCCCCGCATGTTCTCGTTCAACAGCCCCTACGGCGCGTGCCCGGCCTGCGGCGGGCTCGGGACGCGCATGGAGGTCGACCCGGAGCTCGTGCTGCTCGATCCGCGGATCTCGATCCTCGAGGGGGTCGTCAAGCCGTGGGGAGAGCCGCGGGGCCAGCTCGCCAACACGGTTCTGCCGTCGCTGGCGGCGGAGTTCGGCTTCGACCTGAACACCCCGTGGGGCGAGCTCTCCGAGTCGGTGCGCAAGGTCCTGCTCCATGGGTCGGGCGATCGGAAGATCACGTTCCGCTACACGGCCCAGAAGAAGAAGGGCACATACGTCGGCACATGGGAGGGGATCCTGGGCCAGCTCCAGCGCCGGCACGAGGAGACCGAGTCCGATTCCGTCCGCCGGCAGGTCGAGGAGTTCATGGCGGAGCTGCCGTGCCATTTCTGCGGCGGGAAGCGACTCAAGCCGCAGGCGCTGGCCGTGCAGGTCGGTGGCCGCGGCATCGGCGAAGTCGTCGAAATGCCGATCTACTCCGCGCGGGACTTCTTCGAGAGGATCGAGCTGTCGCCGCGCGACCTCGAGATCGCCGGCCAGATCCTCAAGGAGATCCGCGAGCGGCTCCAGTTCCTGGTCGCGGTGGGGCTGGACTATCTGACGCTGGAGCGATCGGCCGGCACGCTGGCGGGAGGAGAGTCCCAGCGCATCCGGCTGGCGACCCAGATCGGCAGCCATCTCGTCGGCGTCCTCTACGTGCTGGACGAGCCTTCGATCGGGCTCCACCAGCGCGACAACGGCCGACTGCTCGAGACGCTCAAGCGTCTGCGCGATCTCGGCAACACGGTCCTGGTCGTCGAGCACGACGAGGAGACGATCCGCTCGGCGGACTGGGTCGTCGACCTCGGGCCGGGCGCCGGCCGCGAGGGCGGGCACGTCGTAGCCCAGGGCACGCCGGCCGACGTCGAGTCGGCGCCGGATTCGATCACGGGCGCCTACCTGCGGGGCGAGCGCTCGATCGCCGTCCCGGCCACGCGGCGCGAGGGAAGCGGCGAATCGCTGGTGGTCGTGGGCGCGCGCGAGCACAACCTGCGTGACGTCACGGTCGAGTTCCCGCTCGGGCGCTTCGTGTGCGTGACCGGTGTCTCGGGCTCCGGCAAGTCCACGCTCGTCAACGACGTCCTCTACCGCGCGCTGGCGCAGGAGCTCCACCGGACGCGCGAGCGGCCCGGCGAGCACGACCGGATCGAGGGCATCGAGCGGATCGACAAGGTCATCGCCATCGACCAGTCCCCGATCGGCCGCACGCCGCGCTCGAACCCGGCCACCTACACAGGCCTCTTCACGCCGATCCGCGAGCTCTACGCCGAGCTGCCGGAGTCGAAGATGCGAGGCTACGACCAGGGTCGCTTCAGCTTCAACGTCCCCGGCGGCCGCTGCGAGGCGTGCAGCGGCGACGGACTGATCAAGATCGAGATGCACTTCCTGCCCGACGTCTACGTGCCGTGCGAGGAGTGCAAGGGGAAGCGGTACAACCGCGAGACGCTCGAGATCTACTACAAGGGGAAGACGATCGCCGACGTGCTCGAGATGACGGTCGAGGAGGCGCTCGACCTGTTCCGCAAC
>DASSBK010000062.1:0-5883 GCA_035698825.1 Gemmatimonadota bacterium | reverse complement strand
GGAAGCTCGAGCTCGAGCTGCGTCCGCGCGCCGATGGCTTCCAGCAGCGAGGTGTCCGTCCGGACGGACAGCTCGCCTCCCCCGGGCGCGAGCGGTCCCACGCCGGTGCATGCGCTAAGCACCAGCGCGAGGGCCGGCGCGAGGAACTGGAGTCGGTCTTTCACGTCTGCCTCCGTTTCAGCGGACCACCCGGGCCGCGATCTCGAGCGTCGCGCCTTCACCGGGCTCCAGGATCCCCACCGACCATACCTCCGTCTGCGGGTTGTAGCTGCCCACGCTCGGCACCGACGACACGAACGACAGGCGGTCGTCGAGCTCGTAGCTCACCTCCACTCCGGTGACGCGTTCGGATGCCGTGTTCGTGACGCGGATCGTGTACCGGACCGTGTCGCCGACGGCCGGCGAGGCGTCGTCCACGCTCGCGGTGACCGCGAGATCGGCCGAAACGGGGGCGGCCGTGACGGTGAACGGCGCGCTGGTCGCCCCCGTAAGCCCGGGCGCGCTGGCCGTCAGCGTGTATCCCGCGCCGGGCTGGGAGATCCGCAGGTTCGCGAAGGTGGCGACACCGGCCACCGCCGTGGCGGTGGTCGTTCCCGAGAGCGTGCCGCCGCCCGGGTTGGCACCCAGCGCGATCGTCACGGTGCCCGTGAACGTGGGCACCGTGCCGCCGCCGCTGTCTACCGCGCGGACCGTGACCGGGGGCGAGATCGGGGACCCGACCTGCGTCGTGCCCGGCTGCTGAACGAAGGCGAGAGCCACCGGCGTCGGCGCGACCGATCCGAAGACGACGACCGCGTTGTCGTCGATCGAGACGCCGCCCACGGTGCCCGTGATCGTCGCCGTCGCGGCCGCGGAGGGCGCGGTGAGGACCGCGGTATAGGTCCCGTTTCCCAGATCGATCACGGGACCGATCGACCCCGCCGTGGTCGACAGGGTCACCTGATCTCCCCCCGCCGTGCGGCGGTTGCCGAACGCGTCCCGCACGTCGACGGTGATCGTCGAGGTGCTGTTGCCGTCGGCGGGGAGCGTCGTCGGCTGAGCCGTGATCGTCGTCGTGGCCCCGGACGCGCCCGCCGGAGAGATCGCGAACGGCGTACTGGTGACACCCGTGAAGCCGCTCGCCCCCGCGGAGAGCCGGTATCCGCTGCCTGCCCGGTCGATCAGCAGGTTGGAGAACGTCGCGACGCCGCCTACGGCCGTGACGACGGTGATTCCGGAGAGCGAGCCCCCGACGGGGTTGGCCCCGATGGCGATCGTCACGGTGCCCGTGAAGGACGTCTGGAGCGCTCCCGTGTTGTCGACGGCGCGCACCGTTACGGCGGGCGTGATCGGACGACCGGCCTGCGTGTTGGTCGGCTGCTGGCCGAACTCCAGCCGGAAGGTCGTCGGGGGAACGAACGTGAACGTCACCTCGGCGGTATCGGCGATCGTCGTCGCGCCCAGCCGGCCCGAGACCGTCGCGGTGGTGGGCGCGGACGGCGCCGTCAGCTCGGCCGTGTAGGTGCCGTCGCCGATGTCGGAGACCGGGCCCAGGCTCCCCGCGGTCGTCGAGAGGGTCACGACGTTCCCGCCGGACGTCAGGCGATTGCCGAAGGCGTCGCGCAGCTCCACCGTGATGGTGGAGGTGCTCGAACCGTCGGCGGGCACGGACGTCGGCGAGGCCGTGATCGTGGAGGTGGCCGCCGTGGCTGGCCCCGGCGTGATGGAGAACGGCGAGCTCGTCGCGCCGGTCAGCCCGCTCGCGGTGGCGGCCAGCGTGTATCCCGCTCCCGCCTGCTGGATCCTCAGGTTGCTGAACGTCGCGACGCCGGCGACCGCGGCGACCGTGGTGGTCCCGGACAGCGTTCCGCCGCTGGGGTTCGTCCCGATCGCGATCGTGACGTTCCCCGTGAACGACGTGATCGTGGCGCCACCGGCGTCGACAGCCCGGACGGTGACCGCCGGCGAGATCGGGGACCCGGCCTGCTCGTTCGTCGGCTGCTGGCCGAACACCAGCCGGGTCGCCACGGGCGCCACGCCGGTAAACGTGACCGAGGCGTTGTCGGCGATTGCCTGCGCATCCAGCGTGCCGGTCACGGTCGACGTGACGTTCGTCGTCGACGACACGGATCGCAGGATTGCCGTGTAGGTCCCGTTATTGTTATTGACGACCGCGCCCAGGTTCCCCTGGGTGGCGTTGAGGGCGATCAGAGCGCTGCCCGATGTCAGCGGGTTGCCGAGGGCGTCGCGCAGCTCGACGGTGATCGTCGAAGTGCTCACGCCGTCGGCCGGGATCGAGATCGGGGTGGCGGTGATCTGCGTGGTCGCGGGTGAGGCCGGTCCGGGCGTGATCGCGAAGGCCGCGCTCGTCGCCCCCGTCAGACCGCTCGCGCTCGCGGCGAGGGTGTACCCGGACCCGGCCCGGTTGATGGACAAGTTGGAGAACGTCGCGACCCCGTTGACGGCCGCGACAGTCGTGGTGCCGGAAAGCGTCCCACCCGCCGGGTTGGTGCCGATCGCGACCGTGACGTTGCCGGTGAACGAGGGAACGGTCTGACCCCCGCTGTCAACCGCTCGAATCGTGACAGCCGGCGTGATCGCGGAGCCGGCCACTTCATCCGTCGGCTGCTGGACGAATTCCAGCCGTGTGGGAACCGCGGTGAACGTCACGACGGCCGAATCGGCGATGGGGGAGCTATTGACGGAGCCGTTGACGGTGATACTTCCGGGTGACGTCGCCGTCAGCGTCGCGGTGTACGTCCCGTTCCCTTGATCCGTCACGGGTCCCAGCGTGCCGCCGGAGGGAGACAGCACGACCGTGGCTCCACCGGTAGTGAGCGGATTTCCCAACGCGTCCCGGAGCACGACCGTGATCGTGGACGAATCGATGCCGTTCGCGGCGACCGAGGTCGGGGTGGCATCGATCGTCGAGGTCGCGCCCGACGGCGGGCCGGGCGTGACTGCGAACGCGCTGCTGGTGGCGCTCGACAGGCCACTCGCGCTGGCCGTCAGCGTGTAGCCCGTACCTGTCCGGTTGATGGACAGGTTCGAGAACGTGGCGACCCCGTTCACGGCGGGCGCCGACGTCGTGCCGCTCAGCGTGCCGCCCGCAGGATTGTTCCCAATCGCGATCGTTATGCTGCTGGAGAAGGAAGCGACCAGATCCCCATCGTCGTCGACGGCGCGCACCGTCACCGACGGAGAAATCGACGATCCCGCCTGGGTGTCGGAGGGTTGCTGGACGAACTCCAGCGCAGTGGCGACCGCAGGAGGCTCCGTGAACGTGACGGTCGCGTTGTCCGCGATCGGGGCACCGCCGACCGTCCCGGTGATGGTGGCTGAGCCAGGTGTGGAGGGGGACGTCAGCGTCGCGGTGTAGATGCCGTTCCCTTGATGGGTGACGGGTCCGATGGAGCCCGCAGTCGTGGAGAGCTGGACGTTGTCACCGCCGGCGGTGCGCGGATTTCCCTGCGCGTCGAATACCTCCACCGTGATCTCGGATCCACTGGTGCCGTTCGCCGGCACCGATGTCGGGTTCGCCGTGATGGTCGTAGTCGCGCCGGAGGCGGGACCCACCGTGATGGTGAAGGTGGTGCTCGTGACGCTGGTCAGACCGGTTGCCGTCGCGACCAGCGTGTAACCCGTGCCGGGGCGATTGATCGAGAGATTGTTAAACGTTGCACGCCCGAACACGGCATTCACCGTCAGCGTGCCGGAGAGCGTTCCGCCACCGGGGTTCGCGCCGAGCGCGATCGTCACCGGACCGAAGAAGAGTAGATCGGGTCCCCCGGCGGGACCGGGGAACGCCGCGACCGTTACGGAAAACTGGGCGCCCGCCTGGGCACTCGACGGCGGTTGATCCTCGAACTCCAGATGATTGGCGGACTGGGCCACCGCCGACGAGGGCATGACAACGGCAAGGGTAAGGAGGGCGGCGAGAGCTCCCAGTCGATCGAGGATGCGGTGGGAATGGCAGAGGGGAGCCATGGGGGGAAATGAAACTAACGCGTCATGGCCGGCCCGGGGAGATAGGACGCCTGAAATTCCCACTGAATTGCCACCTACGGGGAGCCAGGCTACACTGAAACCAGCTATGACCATGCGACGAATCCTCTCGATTCACGCTCTTCCAGCGCTCGCGGCTGTACTTGTTTTGTGGTCAACATCCCCGGGCACAGCCCAGCCCTTGAATGCCGCCCGCATCTCGAACTGGGAGCTGAACCTCCACGCAGCGACGATGCGGCCGGATCTGTTCGACGAAAGCTCCGGAGCGCTCCAGTTCGGCGGCCGGATCTTCCGGAACTTCGGTAGCGGCCTGTCGGTGGGCGCAAACGTGGACTGGGCGCGATCCAGCGATGTCACGGTCGCGCCGTTCGACGGGCTGAGTGCCTCGCTCGTCCTCTACAGCGCGGAGCTCGGATACGATATCCGGGTTTCTCCGCGCGCCGTCTTCCATCTCGGGGCGGGCGTGGGCCAGGCAAAACTGGATCTCGACCGCCCGCTCGCTGCCGGAGCCGAGAGCAACAGCACCGGACTCCTGGTGCCGGTGGGTGGGGGCATCAAAATCCACAATCGAAGCGTGAATCCGACCTGGGCGATCCGTCTCGATGCCCGGGACAACGTGATCCTCCTCGAGACTCTGACCGGCGACGGCGGAACCGAGACCGAGCCGCGGCACAACATCGAGGCATCGGTCGGTTTTTCGTTCCTGTTCGGCAGTGGTGGTGCACGCGCGCAAGAGGTCGAGCCGGACTCGGACAGGGACGGCGTTCCGGATGCGCGCGATCAATGCCTCAATCGACCGGACGTCGAGGTCGACGCCCGCGGATGTCCACGGGTCGTCGAGCCCGACTCCGACGGGGATGGCGTTCCCGACCGTGACGAGCCTCTCGTGCCCGCCGCGGAGCCACAGGCCGAGGCGGAGCCTGCGGATGCAGAGGTGATGGAGCCCGGCACGCCGGACGAGGATGGCGACGGCGTGGCTGACTTCGAAGATGGCTGTCTCGCGACCCCGCAAGGCGTTGACGTCGGAGCGGACGGCTGTGCGCTCGAGCCGGAGCCGGAAGCAGCACCTGCCGCTGCCGATTCGGATGGAGACGGCGTCCTGGATGCGAGCGATGCATGCCCGGGCACGCCGTCGGGGATCCCTGTCGACGCGCGCGGCTGCCTCGCGCGGGTCGCGCCGCAGGGCGAACCAGGAGAGGAAGAAGAGAACGCGCCCGCGGAGTTCCCGGTCCCGATCGCCCCAGAAGATCGCAATGCACCCCCGGCGGCCGCGGGCGGCGCATGCCTCGACAAGTCGGTGGGCGAGCGCGCGATCGAGTTCGATGGCCGTCGGTTCGAGCCGGCGGGATTCCCGCAGCCCGTCGATCGGATGTTCCTGGTGCAGGTCGGATCGTTCGAGGGGATCCCGCTGTTCGTCAGCGACACCGCGGAGCCGCCCTTCGGCGACTTCTGGGTGCCGATCTGCGGCGAAAGCGGTGTATACGACCTGTACGTCGAGGCCGGCGCCGTTCCCTGAACCGATACAACCCGGCCGCCATCCGCGGCTTTTTCCTTCCGATGATTCTCCACCGCTTCTCTCCGGGCCTGCAGGCCTGTGCGCTGGCCGCGCTGATCCCGGCCGCCTGCTCGGACGGCGGTCCGACTTCCGTGCTCCCGCCCGGGCCGACGTCCGGCTACGCGGCGATCGCCATCGGGATCCATCATGGCTGCGGGATCCTCGCCGGGGAGGGCGCCTTCTGCTGGGGCATGAACGTCGCCGGCGAGCTCGGTCACGGAGCCCCGACCGGCTCGCTCTCGCCGGTGCGCGTGACCGGCGGCTCCGATTTCACCGCGGTGACGCTGGCGGCGGGTCACAGCTGCGCGCTGGCGGCGGACGGTACGGCATGGTGCTGGGGATCG
>DASSBK010000061.1:0-7798 GCA_035698825.1 Gemmatimonadota bacterium | reverse complement strand
TTCAAGGGCTCGTTCACGACGTGCTGGACGGCGTGATCGCCCACATGAGCCGGGTCCTGGAAGCCGACGTGCCGTTCATCAACGAGATCTCGTTCCACCTGCAGCAGATGCGAGGGAAGCTCTTCCGTCCCGTCCTGCTGTCGCTCTGCAACAGGATCGAGGAAGATCCCGATCATCGCGAAATCTCTCTCGGTTCGGTGATCGAGATCATCCATCTGGCCTCCCTCGTCCACGACGATTCGATCGACGAGTCGGCCCTGCGGCGCGGGATGCCGACCCTGAACAGCAAGTGGGACCATAAGGTCTCCGTGATCATGGGAGACTATCTGTACTCGCGAGCGATGTCGGAGATCACCCGGCTCGGCGACCTGGAGCTGATCGGGCTCGCAGCCCGGGTCACCAACGACCTGACAATCGGAGAGATGGTCGAGATCGCTCACCACCGGAAGCTCGTCGAGGATCCCGCTCAGTATTTCTACCTGATCGAAAAGAAGACCGCGAGCCTCGTTGCCACCGCCTGCGAAATGGGTGCGGTGATCGGAGCGCCGGCGCATCGTGAGGAGCTGGCGGCCTATGGGCACCGTCTGGGAATGGCGTTCCAGCTGGTGGACGATCTGATGGACTACGGCGGGGAACAGGCAGTGATGGGAAAGCCGGCCGGATCCGACCTCAAGGAAGGGCAGGCGACGTATCCCCTGCTCGCCGTCTTGCCGCGACTGTCGCCTGCCGAGCGGAGGGACGTGCAGGACGTCTTTCGACCGGGCGGAGGGGCGTCGCCCGCGGCCATCGAACGCGTGATCGAGCTGGTGCACGCCCGTGGCGGGATCGACGCCACGCGCAGCATGGCGGCGGAGTACGCGGCGAGCGCGCGCGATGCGCTGGCCATGGTCCCGGAGACCCCCGCCAGGGAAATGCTCGAGGCGGCTGTCGACTACGTCCTCGCCCGCGACCGGTAGGGGGCCGAGCGTTGAAAACGGCCCATCTGCGGCGTTGCCCTCCTCGTTCTTCCTGCGGCGTGGGATTCACCACGCCTCGGAAGAGCCTCGTCGGGCGCCTTGCATCTGGACCGTTTTGAACGCTCGGCGCTGGAGGGTTCGCGCACAGTTCTTCTTGCTCCCACCCCGCAGCTAGCGCGATGCATCGGAAGAGCTTCTGGGTATACACCCTCGTGTTGACCGGTGGATTGCTCATCGGTAGCTTGATCGGGCAGTTGCTCGCCCGGTTTCTGCCGGCGGGAGTGGCACGGGACTTCTTCACGACGTCAGTGGTCGGTCATCTGGGACCGGTTTCCCTCGACCTCGTCGCCGTGGGATTGACGCTCGGTCCGCTCACCTTGTACGTGAATGTCATCAGCCTGGTGGGGATCGCGCTCGCGGCGTACCTCTACCGGGCGTTTTTCTAGGAGGTTCCGATGTTCGGGCAGATAGGCATGCAGGAGATCCTTCTCATCCTCTTCATCCTGCTTCTGCTGTTCGGAGCGAAGCGGCTGCCCGAGCTGGGTCAGTCTCTGGGGAAGGGGATCCGCGAGTTCAAGCGCGGGGTGAGCGAGATCAAGGAAGATCTCGAGGAAGAGGGCAAGAAGAAGCCGCAGTAATCGCGGGTCGGGTCAAGCCCCCAGCAGCTGGGCGCGGCGGTCTTCGATCTCGGCCGCTGCGCGCTGCGCGTCGAACCACGCATTGAATCGCTCCCGCATCTTCTCCCTTCGCAGCTCCTGCCGTAGCGTCTCCTTCTCGCGCTGGAACGCCTCTTCGTCGGCGGGCTGTCGATCGATCAGCCGGATGAAGTACAGCCCCCTGCTCGTCTCGATCGGCCCCGCCGTCTGTCCCTGAGCCAATCCGAAGGCAGCGCCGGCCACCGGCGTGCCGCTCCCGATTCCCGGAATGTTGTTGACCCGGGTGAACCAGTCGGTGTCCTGCACCTGCAGGCCGTAGCGCGCAGCCGCGCCCTCGAGGCCCTCGGCGCGGATCGCGTCGGCGATCTCCGGAGCGATCGCGCGCGCCGCCTCCAGCTCCTTCTGAGCCGCCAGCGCGGCCCGGATGTCGTCGGTCACCAGCTCCATGGCCACGTACCCCTCGGGATACCTCTGATCCACGTGAACGACGTAGAACGCATCCTCGCGGGAGAGCGCGCCGCTGACCGCGCCCGCCTCGTTGGCGAAGATGAAATCGGTCAGCTCGGGTGCCGAGCCGAGCCCCGGGATGACGAGGCCCTTCTCGAACACCGGCGGTTCCTGCACTCGCAGGCCTCTTCGCGATGCCGCTTCCGCGAAGGCGTCCGGGGCCGCGGAGGCATCCCGCGCGAACTCCTGCGCCGTCTGGCGAACGGCGTTCCGCGAGGCGGTGCTCGGCTCCACCGCGATCACGATCTGCCGCAGGTGGACCTGGTCTTCGCTGCGCCCTTCGAGCTTCACGACATGCCAACCGAAGGGAGTGAGAACGGGATCGGAGATCTCCCCGATCGACATGTCGGCCACCACCGCCCGGATCGCGGGATCGAGTGCATCCTCCCGCAGGAAGCCGATGTCGCCGCCGTTGGCGGACGATACCGGATCGTCGGAGTTCCGGCGCGCCAGCGCCTCGAAGTCGCCTCCCGTGGCGCGGGCGGCGGCGGCCAGCGAGTCGGCGGCTCCGCGGGCGGCCGCGGAATCGGCCGCCGTGATCGGCGGCTCGAACTCGACGTAGCGGACCTTGGCGCTCTCCCCGCGGCGGTACTCTTCCTTGTGCTCCTCGTAGTAGCGGCGGATCTCGTCGGGCTGGATCGCGGTTCCGGCATCGGCGGCGACGACCGCGGGATCGACGTACAGATACGAAATCCGGGCGCGCTCGTTGCGCTCGCGATACAGCGCGCGCGCCTCGGCGTCGGTGACGAACGTCCCCGCGATCACTTGCTCCTGCAGCTTCTGGATGGGCAGGGTCGTCCGCAACTGACGCTCGTATTCGAGCCAGGTCTGCTCGAGGGACGGATCGGCCAGGGCGGCCTGGTACTTGGCCAGGTCGAACTGGCCGTCGGTCTGGAACGCGGGCATGGAGGCCAGCTCGGGCGGCGGGTTGTATTTGATGTATTCGACGAGCTCGCTGTCGGTGACGCGGATGCCGCGATCTTCCGCCGCCTGTCGCAGGAGCGTCAGGTTGACGACGTCCTCCCACGCCTGCTGCTCGATTTCATCGAGTCGTTCCCGCGAGAGACCTTCCGGCGCCTCCGTCTGAGCCTGCTCGTAAAGGATCTGGTACTGGCGCTGATACTCGTCGACGGTGATCTCCGCGCCGTTCACGGAGCCGAGCGACGTGCCGGCTCCCTGTTGCGACGAGCGCCCCGAGAGGTCCATGCCCCACTCGAAGACCATCAGGCCCACGAAGGCGATGGAGACGAGGACCATGATCACCTTCGTGGATTCACGCAACTGCCGCATCATGGCCGTGCCGCCCTGAGCTGAGGGATCGATCGGATATGGAGGATAGGCGGAATCTTTCGAGGTCTCGCGTGAAAAAAGCTAACGCGGCCCGGACCCGGCGTCGAGTCGTTGACCCGCCGACGGCACCCTGAATATACTCCGGCTCCATGCCGGAAGGATCCTCCAAGCAGACCGCTCGGAACGACAGCGGGGAGATCGCGACCTCCACGCTGGCGGAGATCTACGCGCAGCAGGGTCTGCTCGGACGGGCGCTCTCGATCTACCGCAGGATGCTCGCGCGCGCCCCCGAAGACGTGGGGATCGCCGATCGCATCCGGAGCCTGGAGGTACGGATGGCGGAGGCCGGCCCCGAGCCACAGGCCGATCCGCCCGCCGTGGCTGCGGCCGGGCGCGAGCGCCTGCCGTGGGATCCTCCCGAGATCGAGGCCCCGGAGGCCTCTCCCGCTCAGGCTCCCGCTCCAGCTCAGGCCCTCGCTCCAGCTGACGCTCCCGCTCTCGCGCAGGCTCCCGCTGCTGCGGAGGGTACTCCCGCGGCCGAGGCTCGTCCCGCGCCACACGACGGGGACGCGGCACCGAAGGCCGAGCCCCCGCGCGCGAACGCCGGGTCTCCCCGCCGCCCGGGCCGGATGGATGCCGAGGCCTTCCGCACGTGGCTGGACGGACGCTGACGCCCCCCGTCGAGACGCAGCTGCGCGCCCCCGCGACTCCCCGGGAGCGGCGGGCTGCCATTCGCGAGCGGATCGGCGCCGCCGACCTGGACGCCCTCATCGTCCTCGACCTCACCGATATCCGATATCTCAGCGGCTTCACGGGATCGGCCGGCGTGCTGGTCCTGCTCGCGGACGGAGCGGACACGTTCTTCACCGATTTCCGCTACCAGACGCAGGTGGCCGAGGAGCTCGATCCGGCGATCGACGTCAGGATCGAGAGCGAAAGTCTGCTCAAGATGAGCTGCGAGTTCCTCGCCGGCCTCGGGGTCTCCAGAGTGGGATTCGAGCGCGAGCAGCTGACGTATCGGGCCTGGGCCGCGTGGTCGGAGCGCGAAGCCCCCGCCCTCGTTCCCATCGAGGAATGGATCGAGGAGCTGCGCGTGCTCAAGTCCGCACCGGAGGTCGCAGCCATCCGGAAGGCGTGCGGGATCGCCGAAGAGGCCTTCGAGCGAATTCTCGCAGAGGTCCGACAGGGGATCACTGAGCGCGAGCTCGCCGCCAGGTTGGATCTCGAGCTGGCCGCCCGCGGCGCCGAGGGCCCGTCGTTCGAGACGATCGTGGCGTTCGGAGAGCGCGCTGCGCTACCCCATGCCCGACCCGGGCAGCGGGAGCTCCGCCGAGGGGATGTCGTACTGTTCGACTTCGGCGCCATTGCGGACGGCTATGTCAGCGACATGACCCGTACGGTCGCATACGGGGAGCCGCCTGCCGAGATGCGCGCGGTCTACGGCGTCGTTCTGGAGGCGCAGGCGGCGGCGATCCGCGGCATGCGGTCGGGGATGACGGGTCCGGAAGCCGATCGGCTGGCCCGCGACGTGATCGAGGCGGCCGGTCACGGCCCCCGCTTCGGGCATTCGCTGGGCCACGGAATCGGGCTCGAGGTGCACGAGGCGCCCCGGCTGGGCAGGAGGAGCGAGGACCGTCTCGAGGCCGGCATGACGGTCACGATCGAGCCCGGAGTCTATATCGAGGGAATCGGCGGGGTGCGCATCGAGGACGACGCCCTGATCACCGACACCGGCATCGAGCTCCTCACATCCGCCCCCAAAGACCAGCTGATCCTCCTGTAGAGTCGCCTGCCGGGCGCGTTTTTCAGCGCCCTACTCTTCCTCCCGCTTGGTGTATTCGTAGGTGTACGCATAGTACCCCTGCGAGCCGTGGCGCCGGTCGTTCATGCCGAGGTCGTTCAGGATCGTCCCCTTGACCCGCGCGTTGACGTTCCGGAGCTGGAGCATGGCGAACTCGAGCGCGCCGACCTCGGTCTGGCTGGCTCGCGCGACCACCAGGACCCCGTCGACGTGGGGAGCGATGACGGCCGCATCGGTGACCACGGTCAGCGGCGGCGAGTCGATCAGCACGACGTCGTAGAGCTTGGCCAGCGAGTCCAGGGCGGCTCGCAGGCGGTTCGATCCCAGGATCTCGGCGGGGTTCGGCGGATACGTCCCCGAGGTCATCACGTCGAGCTTGACGTCGCGATCGATGGCGGTCGTGTGGATCACCGACTCGAGCGTCAGATTTTCCACCAGAACGTTGGACAGGCCCGGACGCTTGGGCAGCTTGAACACCTTGTGCAGCACGCCGCGCCGCAGGTCGGAGTCCACGAGCAGGACCTTGAGCCCCTGGTGGGCGAAGGCGGCGGCCAGATTGACCACGCTGGTCGTCTTTCCGTCCCCCTCGCGCGAGCTGGTCACGACGATCGTCCGCGGCACCTGATCCGGGGTGGCGAACGTGATGTTCGTGCGCAGGCTGCGAAACGCCTCGGCGACGGTGTTCTGCGTGTCGCGGCTGACGATGAGCCGGGAAGGGAAATCCTGGTTGGGATCCCGGCCCGCCGGCAGGCCGGTCCGGGCCCGGCCCGGCAGGAGGCGGCGCTTGCCGTTGGTGAGCTGATGGTTCCGCATGTGGGGAATCATGCCGAGCACGGGCACTCCCGTCAGCGCCTCGACCTCGTCCACCGTGTGGACCGTGTTGTCCAGGTGCTCGCGACCGAACGCCGCCGCCATCCCCACCACCAGCCCCAGCCCGATGGCGAGCAGCAGGTTCCGGATCTTGTGGGGACGCACCGGCCGGTTCGGCACGATCGCCGCGTCGATGACGGTGGCGTAGGGCGTCTCGACCGCCTGCGCGATCTGCGCTTCCTTGAGGTCGGTCTGCAGCAGGCCGAAGATCCCCTCGAGAAGCGTGGTCTGCCGCAGCAGCCGTTGGTACTCCGCCTCCCGGCCTGGGAACTCCGCCATCTGCGTGGCTCCCTCCTGGAGCTGTGACTCGATCGTCGCGAGCTGGGAATCGAGCGTCTTCAGGTACGTACCGGTGAGATGCCGCAGCTCCCGCTCCACTCCGTGGATACGACCGGTCAGGACCTGCACGTCCGGGTCGTCGGGCTTGCGGCGATCGAGGAGAGCGGCTCGCTCGTTCTCCAGCTGAATCAGCGTGGACAGCATCTGCGAGGCCCCCGCGTTTCCGGCCAGCCCGGGGTACCCCATCACCCTGCGAGCGGGGGAGGGCATCAGGGGATCGCGTTGCTCCACGCCCGCCTGGTCGAGCTCGATCAGCAGCTCAGCCAGACCGTCGCGCTCGGAGCGGATGAGATCGCGCTGGGTCTCGAGCGCGGAGAAGCGCTCGATCGAGGACGCTCCCTCCTCCGTGAGGCTCACGATCTGCTCGCGCTCGCGGAAGTCCCGCAATTCGTCCTCCGCCGTGCGCAGCTGTGAGCTGAGCGTGTCGATCTGACGCGTGAGGAAGTCGATCGTGCTGCTGGCCTCGGTCTGCTGGACCGATCGCCGATAGATGCGGAACCGGTCCGCCAGCGCGTTCGCGATCCGCGCCACGTAGCGCGGATCCGGACCTTCGAACCGGATCTCGATGATGCTCTGGTCGCGGCTCGGGCGCTGCACGGTCAGGCCGCGGCGGATCTCGCCGATCACGCTCTCCAGGCTCCGCGTCTCGAACCGGATGCGGTCGTAGGACCTCGCCTTCGGCGTCAGCGTGAAGCTCAGCTCGCGCAGGCGCGTGGGCGCACCGGCAGTGGCGACGGCGAGCTCCCGTCCCTCCGCATCCAGGATGTCGAACGTCGCGCCGTCACGGCGCAACGTGTACGCGCGGGAGGGGGCGTCATAGGGAAGCTGCACGTCCCGGAACAGCTCGGCGATCGTCGTCTCGCGGGGCTCGACGATGCGGAAGCGCATGTCGAGCGACTCGGCCACCGACTGCGCCATCATGCGGCTCTGCAGGACCGCCATCTCGGTCTCGATGGCGCTGTTGTTCTGGAACAGGGTGAGGTTGAGCTCTCCCGTGGCGCCGCTGGAGCGGCCGTCGTCGTTGATTCGGAGCGTGGTGGCCGACTGGTAGAAAGGAGTGGCCCGTACGTTGTACAGCCAGGCCAGGGCTGCCGCGGACAGGATGCAGGCTAGGATCAGGAGCTTGTTCCGCTGGACCAGGCCCCATAGCGAGCGCAGGTCGATGTCCAGCTCCTCCTCTTCGAACCCGCCCGGCTGCAGGTTGGCGGGATCGTAAGGATCCTCGTAGGGTCGCAGCCCGCGACCCGGCGGAAGGATTCGATTCATGGGAGAAGCCTCGAGGTCGGAATGCCCGGCATAGGGTCCGTCTAACGCACGACGACAAGGTAATCTGACAGAAACGACCGGGCCGGACAAGGAGCCGTTCGGTTGTTCCAGAG
>DASSBK010000060.1:0-20314 GCA_035698825.1 Gemmatimonadota bacterium | reverse complement strand
CGGCGGGGGGTCGAACGCGGGTCGCGCTCAGGCCCCGGCCTGGCTGGCCGCGCGCCCGGCGAGCCACGCCCTCGCCGCCGCCAGCCGCTCGCGAACCACCTCGGGGCCCATCGCGACCATCGTCTCGAAGATGCCGGGACTCACGCGCTGACCCGTAAGCGCGACCCGCATCGACTGCATGACCTTGCCGGCGGCGACGCCGCGCTCTTCCGCCAGCGCCCGCAGCCGGGCCTCCATCGCCTCGAGGTCGCCCCACTCGCCCTCGGCGTTGGCGTACTCCTCGGCGACCGCAAGGGCGTCGTCGGCGAGCGCCGCGTCCTTCCAGAACTTCTCGACGGCGTCGGGCTGGTACTCCACCGGCCCCGGAAAGAACGGCCTGGCTTGCTCGACGAGATCCAGAAGGGTCCGGGAGCGCGTCTTTACGAGCGACATGAGCTCCTCGAACCATGCCGCGCGGCGCTCGAGCCCCGCCGGGTCGGCGATCCCGGCCTGCACGAACAGGGGTTTCGCGATCGTCGCCACCTCCGCGCCCGAGAGCCGCGACAGATGCTGGCCGTTCAGCCATTCGAGCTTCTCCACGTCGAAGACCGCACTCTTCCCCGTGATCCGCTCGAGCGTGAAGGCCTCGACGAGCTCGGCGCGCGTCATCACCTCCCGATCGTCGCCGGGAGACCAGCCGAGGAGCGCGAGGAAATTGACGAACGCGTCGGCCAGGAATCCCAGATCGCGGTACGCGGTCACCGCCACGGCGCCATGCCGCTTCGAGAGCTTGGACTTGTCGGGCCCCAGGATCAGCGGGACGTGCGCGAACACCGGAGGCTCGACGCCCAGCGCCCGGTACAGCAGGATCTGCTTCGGCGTGTTGGAGATGTGGTCGTCGCCGCGCACGACGTGGGTGATCCGCATGTCCAGGTCGTCGACCGTCACCGCGAGGTTGTAGATCGGCGCTCCGTCCGAGCGCAGGATGATGAAGTCGCCGATCGTCCGGTTCTCGAATGCCGTGTGGCCGTGGACCACGTCCTCCCAGGCCGTCTCGCCAGGCGGGACCGCGAACCGGATCGTGGAGGGCTCTCCGCCCGCGCGGCGGCGCGCGGCCTCGCCGGGATCGAGCGCGCGGCAGCGGCCGCTGTAGACGTAGGACTCCTTCCTCGCGATCGCCGCCTCGCGCTCCGACGCCAGCATCTCCACCGTGCAGAAGCAGGGGTAGGCGCTGCCCGATTCGACCAGCCGTTCGGCCGCCTCGCGATGGCGTCCTCCCCGTTCCGACTGGTAGAACGGTCCTTCGTCCCAGTCGATCCCCAGCCAGTCCAGTCCTTCGAGGATCCCCTGGATCATCTCGACGGTCGATCGCTGGGCGTCTGTGTCCTCGATCCGCAGCACGAGCGTGCCGCCCGTGTGCCGCGCCCAGAGCCAGTTGAAGAGCGCGGTGCGGGCGCCTCCGACGTGCAGGAATCCGGTGGGGCTCGGCGCGAAGCGCACGCGAACGGGGGTGCTCGTATTCATGCCGTTGACTTCCTCATTTGGACGGAGATATTGCCGACGTGCTCGAAGACGCGATCATCGCCGCTCTCGCTCTCAACGGCATCCTGTGCACTGCGGCGTTGATCTGGTTGTTGAGGCGGGCGGGCCTGCGTCACGATCGCGAATGGCCCGCCGAGCATCCCACCGTTGAATTGCCCGACAAGCTCGAGTTGCTCGATCTCGACGGCGACTCCTTCGGACGCTATCCGGTCTCCGAGATCTGCTCGATCATGGCCGAGCACTACCCCGCGGCGTTCGAGCGGTATCGGACCGGGCGGATGGAGAGCAACGAGCGGTTGCAGGTCTGGGACGCCTGCTGCGCGATCCACGACGCCAGGTTCGAGATCGAAGAGCTCTGCTCCTGAAGGAGTTAGTCGAGTCCCGTTGAGGGAGGGATGGGCGCCTTCGGCGCCATCCCTTCGCTTGCCGCGGGGCGTTCCTGCCATCCCGTTCCGACGAGGTCCTTCGGACCTGACGGGCGGGCATCCGGTGTTTCGGCGAGCTAGCTCGCCTTCACGCCGGATGTCCGCCCGTCCGCGACTTCGTCGCTTCTCGTCGGAACGGGATGGCGGAGAGGGAGGGATTCGAACCCTCGATACGGGGATTACCCGTATAACACCTTAGCAGGGTGCCGCCTTCGACCACTCGGCCACCTCTCCGCGCTTCCTGCGGGGCGAACGACCTAGACGACGGCCTCGGCCTCCACCGCCTCGCCGCGCTGGGACACGGTGCGGATCAACGCTCCCAGCATTCGACTGCCATCCATCAGCAAGGTGCGGAGCTCCGGCTCTTCCACCTCGCCTCGCCGGGTTCGCTGCTCGATCAGCGCGGCGGCCGCGTGCAGCGACGCGCGCGCATCCTCGAGGGCCGAGGAGAACCCGTCGTTCCGCGATCCGTTGGCGCGCGAGTGCGCGGTCGCGCGCGCGATCCCGATCGTCGCCTGATGGATCTCCCGCTCGATCTCCGCGCCCAGCGGATCGTCGGCCCCGGCCAGCGAGGCCAGCCATGCTTCCTGCGCCCGCTGATAGACGTGAAGGCCCTCGAACGGGAACTGCTGCCTGCCGTCCTCGCGGCCGTTGCGCTCCTGATCCTGGCTCTGCCGGACCATGTCTGTCACCCTCCGTGGCTGCCGTGAGGCCGCTCGGAGGGGGCGCCGACAGGCGCTGAGCGGCGGTCAAGATACGCCCCGCGATCGGGGCGTGTCAAAGCGCCAATGCAAGTTGCGGGCTACGACCGCGCGAGCCGCCGGCGGGATGTCCGCCGGGGACGGGAAAATGCGGCGGCCGTCGAATTGCCGACGCTCCGCGCTCGTTTGCCGTCGCGGGGCCGCTCCGACGATCTTGAATCTCCGGAGGGGTGGCCGAGCGGTTTAAGGCACTGGTCTTGAAAACCAGCATGGGGGAATACCCCATCGTGGGTTCGAATCCCACCCCCTCCGCCAACCGAGGTGGTGCAGTACGAGATTAGGGGATCGGACTCCCGCTGTCCCGCTACTCGCCGGCCGGCGCGGGTATCCTCCGCACGAGCTCGCTCTCGGGACTCGCTCCGCGCCGCACCGATAGTCGGACCTCGTCTCCGCGGCGAAGGATGCCGCCGTCCAGCTCGGGATGGAGATAGAGTCCCGCCGCGTCCACGATTTCCAGCGCCCGCACTCCGGCGAGGTCGCCGATCTCGCCGTACCGGGGCCCCGTCCGGGCCACGGGGTCGTCATAGACGATTGCGACGTCCAACGGGTACGCGACGCCGCTTTCCATCACGATCTGACCGCCCACGAACAGCAGGTCGTTATCGATGTCGACGTTCATGGGGAGATCATCGTAGGGGCCGGTGGACGCGGTCTCGAGCGACCCCTCGGCGATCGATTCCAGCGCGGCGAGGATCGCCAGCACGTTGAGCCGCCGCAGCTCCTGCTTCTGCGGATCGTCCGGCAGCGCCCCGCTCTCGATCAGCACGGTGCTCGTGCCCCAGCGCTGCATGTTGTCGCCGAAGGCGCGGGGCGTGAAGGCGTCGTCGTAGCGCGCGATCCGGCCCGGGATCACCTCCCCGAGGGTGGCCGCGATGAGGGCCGACAACCCTCGCGCACGCTGCCGCACCAGGCCCCACGAGCGCTCCTCGTCCGCCGCCGGTGCGAGCAGGGCGATGCCCACCAGCTCCCCGTCGGGACCGGCCGTGCGGGTGCCCTGGTCGTGGAGGTTGAAGCCGAAGTCCGCCTGCAGCGAGTCCCGGACGGCCTTCAGGATCCGCCCTTCCGGCGTGGCGAGCCTGCGCGCGTCGCGGTTCACGTCCACGCCAAGGGCGTCGTATCGCATGAAGCGCTCGGCCCCGTCCGGATTCAGCATCGGAATCATCGTGATCGTGAGATGGTCAGCGAGCCGATGGCGGAGCGGGTCGCTCTCCGCTGACGCCGCCCACCAGTGAATGATGTCCGCCAGCGACATCGTGGCGGTCGACTCGTCGCCGTGCATCTGCGACCAGAGGAGGACCGATACCGGTCCTTCCCCCAGCGTAACGGCGCGGATCGAGCGCCCCTCCACCGACCTCCCCACCTCTGAGATCGAGACCCGCCCGGATCCATCCTGAGGGTCGAGCGCGGCATCGACCGCCCCCCAGTACTCCTCGTGCGTGAAGCGCCGGTCTTCCAGCCCGGGTACCCGGTACTCGTCGGCGATCGCGAGAAGGGCGGCCGAGTCCCAGTACCCCAACTCCGTGGCGGGCCCGTCCTGCCCGAGCAGGCGACCGGGCGCCGGAGGGAAGAGCGACAGCAGAACCACAGCGCCCATAGGGAATCTCCATCCGATCATGGCATTCTCCGATCCGTTTCCACGTTCCGATCCCGAGTCGACCCGCGGAACGGTAATCGCTCGGCCCTAGGGCGGCCCCTCACCCTTCCACTCCTCGTCGTCGTCCCACTCCCAGTACCGCTCCCACTCCTCGGCTCCCAGCGAATGATCCCCGGGCGCGCCCAGCGCGCGGTCCTCGCTGGCGATCCGCGCGTCGATCTCTCGGCGCAGCCCGCGCCGCCGGAGCCAGTACAGTCCCAGGACCACGATCGCGAGCACGACCCAGAGGCCCTGCTGCCCGCTGAGCGCCACGGTCCAGCCGTACTGATGGCCGAGCTGCGATTCCCATTCCGCGTAGTACTCGTCCAGCGTAAGGCCGTACGTTCCGCGGAGCGCCTGATCGAACGTCGCGCCCTCGCGCATCCTGCCGATCAGCTGACCCAGCCCCACCGCTCCGCCGCGGCGCTCCAGACCACGGACGGCGGCCATCGATTGCACGTAGGCCACCGACGGATCACCGGGGAAGCTCCGGCCGAGATCGCCCAGCGGAACGAGCGTGCCCGAGATCCGCGCCCGCGCCAGCCGGTACGGATCCACCCAGCGCCACTCGCCGGCGTAGAGCGCGGCGAACCCCTCGTGGAACCAGCGCGGCATCTCCTCCTCTCCCGCCCCGAGCGCCGCGCCTAGGTATACGTGGCCGAGCTCGTGCCTGAGCACGATCGCGGGGTCGACCTCGACGTCCCCCGTGATCCTCGGCGAGCGCATGACGATCCGCCGGAGCTGCGGGAACGCCACCGCGAGACCCCAGTCGGGCACCCGACCGCCCGTCATCTCGGAGAACTCCGCCTCGGTCGCCGCGACGACGACCTCGATCGTGTCGGGGGGAAGATCGAGCGGCACGACGGGCGGAGGCACGAAGGCGCCTGCCCTCTCTGCCAGGAGCGCGACGATCGCCGAGTCCGCGGGCGCGTGGTGGAAGGCGACGGGCCAGCCGCCGGGCGCCTCGACCACGAGACGAGCCCGGGGCGCGCCCGGCGCCCGCGGGATGGCTTCCTGCGCCAGGCTTCCGGCCGCCGAACATGCCCACGCGAGGGCCAC
Organism: Gemmatimonadota bacterium; assembly: GCA_035698825.1. GTDB lineage: Bacteria > Gemmatimonadota > Gemmatimonadetes > JACCXV01 > JAHWKZ01 > JAICNR01. Next base: position 14,915 of record DASSBK010000060.1, on the reverse strand, counting down.
GACCACGGCCCGGATCGCGATCCGCGCCTTCACGTCAGGCCGGATGTCGCCGCAGGACCGCGCGCAGCTCGGCGAGGTCGGCAGGAAGCGGCGACTCGACGCCCAGCCTCTCCCCCGTATCCGGGTGGTCGAACGCGAGCGCCCTCGCGTGGAGCGCCTGCCTCCCGGCCGCGGCTGCCGCCTCACGCGCCCACGCGAGTCCCGGTCCGTGGAACCCGCGCGCCCGGGCCGGTCCGCCTCCGTACCGCGCGTCGCCCAACACGGGATGGCCCGCCTCGGCGAGGTGGACCCGGATCTGGTGCGTCCGTCCCGTTTCGAGGCCGATCTCGAGCCACTCGGCGACCGCGTACCGCTCGAGCAGCCGCCACCGAGTGACCGCCACGCGCCCCCGACGGCTGCGGGTGGACATCCGCTGCCGGTCGCGCGTCGAGCGGCCGATCGGCGCGTCGAACGCCCCCTCGGCCGCACCCAGGTGTCCCCAGGCGAAGGCCCAGTACGTCTTGTCGACGGTGCGCGCGGCGAACTGGGCCGAGAGCGCGCGGTGCGCCGCGTCGGTCTTCGCGACCAGGAGGCACCCCGACGTGTCCTTGTCCAGCCGGTGTACGAGCCCTGCCTTCCGCTCGTCGCCGACGCCGGCGATCTCGGGACGGTGGTGGAGGAGCGCATTGACGAGGGTGTCGCCGGCATGGCCCGGGCCGGGATGGACCACGAGCCCGGCCGGCTTGTCGACGACGAGGAGCGCGTCGTCTTCCCAGAGGACGGAGAGGGGGATGTCGGCCGGCTCGAGGCTCGACTCCGCCTTGGGCTCGAGCTCCACGACGATCTCCGACCCTGGCGGGACCGACTCGCTCGCCCGGCGGACCGTCACTCCGTCCACCCGCACGCCGCCGGACTCGATCGCCTTCCGGATGCGCATGCGGGACAACGGCAGGAGCCCGGCCAGCACCTTGTCGATCCTCTCCCCGGCCGTATCCGGCGCCCGCACCCGATACGCCTCGGCCGCGATCTCGCCCCGCGCCTTTTCGACTTCGTTTCCCGGCGGGCTCAATCCCTGAACAGGTACGTCCAGGCGAGCAGCACGGCGCCGATCGTCACGGCGCTGTCGGCGATGTTGAAGATCGGCCAGAAATGCCCCGCGACGCCGACCTGGATGAAGTCCACGACCATCGACCAGCGGATGCGATCGATGATGTTCCCCAGCGCGCCGCCCAGGATCAGCGCCAGCGCCACGCGCTGCAGCCGCTCGTGGCGGGGAGCGGTCAGGAGGAGATAGAGGACGAGCGCCGAGGCGACAGTAGCGAGGACCAGGAACACACGCGAGGAATACGCGCCGATCGAGAGCCCGAACGCGGCGCCTTCGTTGTGGATGTACGTGAGCCGCACGACGTTCCCGATCACGGGGATGGTCTCGTTCAGCGACATGCTCGCGCGGACCCACGACTTCGCCAGCTGGTCGAGGATCAGTACGGCAAGCGGCAGTACCGTCTCGTACGACAGCGCGATGCGGCGCGGCTGACTCAGGGTCTCAGACGCCCCTTCCATTCTCCTCTCGCGCTTTGCACGTGACGCAGAGGGTCGCGTAGGGCAGCGCTTCCAGGCGCTCCCACGCGATCCGGTCGCCGCAGATCTCGCAGTTCCCGAACCCGTCGGGCTCCTTGTACAGCCGCCGCAGGGCGCTGTCGATCTGGTACAGCTGGCGCCCCTCCTGCGAAGCGAACAGGAACGCCTTCTCCCGCTCCATGGCGTCGGTGCCCTGATCGGCCATGTGGAACGAGTACGCGCTCAGGTCGCCTGAAGCCGTACGGGTCGTGTCGTGGTAGTTCTCGTCGAAGAATCCGAGCTCCTTGAGCACCTGCTCCCGTTCCTCCAGCAGCCGGCGCTCGAGCAGCTCCACACGCTTCTTGTCCATTTCGGATCCCTTCAGTTCGGTTTCGGTGATTCGTTCGGAATTTCGCTCCGGAGGCGTCAATCGACGATCCCCGCGCATTCCTCGCACAGGTCCGGATGGGACACGTCGGCTCCCACATCCGTCCGGTATCTCCAGCAGCGCTGGCACTTCCGGCCCTCGGCGGGAGACGCCGAGACCGCGAACTCGCCTTCCCCTTCCCCTGCCTCGCGCACCCGCACCCTGGAGACGATGAACACCTCCTCGAGGTCCTCCGCCCGGCGCTGCAGGATCTCGCGCTCGCCGTCATTGGCGACCGCGACTTCGACCTGAGCGTCCAGGGACGAGCCGATCTCCTTCTTCTCCCTGAGCTTCTCGAGCTCCGCCGTGACCACCTGCCGCGCACGCAGCAGCACGTCCCATTCGCGCTCGAGCTCGGCATCGCGATGCTCCGGACGAGCGGGCGCGAACTCCGCCAGGTGCACGCTCTCCTCGGCGCCGCCTCCCAGAGCTCCCCAGGCCTCCTCGGCGGTGAACGAGAGGATAGGCGCAAGCAGGCGGATCAGCGAGTCCAGGATGAATCCGATCGCGGTCTGGGCGCTCCGCCGCGCGAGGGACCCCGCCGGCTGCGTGTACAGCCGCACCTTGATCCCGTCGAGGTAGACCCCGGAGAGCTCGACCGTGCAGTAGTTGACGAGCCGCTGGTACGCGACGTGGAATTCGTACTCGGCGTACGAGCGGAGCACGTCCTCGGCGGTGCGCTCGAGCTCGCCCAGCGCCCAGCGATCGAAGGGCAGGAGCGACTCGACCGGCACGGCGTGCGCGTCTCGATCGAAGTCCGCCAGGTTTCCGAGCAGGAAGCGCAGCGTGTTGCGGATCCGGCGGTACGCCTCCGACACCTGATCGATCGCGTCCCAGCTGAAGCGGCCGTCGCGCGTGAAGTCGTTGGCCGCCGTCCAGAGCCGCAGGATGTCCGCGCCCCGCGCCTCCACGACCTCCGCCGGGCCGATGACGTTGCCGAGCGACTTGTGCATCGCGCGGCCCTGGGCGTCGACCATCCAGCCGTGCGTGAGGACCGTGCGGTACGGCGCCGCATCGCGCGTGGCGACCGCGAGGATCAGCGAGGAGTTGAACCAGCCGCGATGCTGGTCCGGCCCCTCCTTGTACAGGTCGGCGGGCCAGGAGAGGTCGTCGCGGCCTTCGAGCACGGCGCGTTGGGACGAGCCCGAGTCGAACCATACGTCGAGGATCTCGATCTCGCGCCGGAACGACGTCGCCTCGGGCCCACAGGCCGGGCAGTGCGTCCCCTCGGGAACGATCTGGTCCACGCCCTCGGCGAACCAGGCGTCCGCCCCCCGGGCCCGCACCAGCGCGGCGACGTGGCGGATGAGTCCCGCGTCGAGGATCGGCTCCTCGCACTTCCGGCAATACACGGCGGGAATCCCCACTCCCCACGCGCGCTGACGCGAAAGGCACCAGTCGGGCCGCTGCTCGACCATGGTCGAGATGCGGTTCACGGTCGATTCCGGGATCCACCGCACCCTGGCGATCTCCTCGAGCGCGCGGCGGCGCAGGTCCCGGTGGTCGAGGGACAGGAACCACTGCACGGTCGCGCGGAAGATCACCGGGTTCTTGCAGCGCCAACAATGCGGATAGGAGTGGACGACGTCGTCGTGCGCCACGAGCAGGCCGCGGGCATCCAGGTCCTCGACGATGCGGGGGTTGGCTTCCCAGATGTGCACTCCGGCATAGGTCGGCGTCCCCTCGAGGTAGACCCCATCCGGGCCGACCGGGTTGTAGATCTCGATCCCCTCGGCGCGCCCGACGGCGAAGTCCTCGGCTCCGTGGCCGGGCGCCGTGTGCACGACCCCCGTCCCTTCGCCGGTCGAGACGTGCGCCGCGAGGTGGAGAGGGCTCGCGCGGTCCTCGAGCGGATGGCTGAAGATCAGGCCCTCGAGCTCGCGGCCGGACAGGGTGCGCACGACGCGGGCCCGCGAGAAGAGCTTCGACAGCTCCTCGTGCCGATCGACGGCGTAGAGGAGCGTCCCGCGGTCGGTCTCCACGATCGCGTACTGCACGTCCGGGTGGACGACGACCGCCCGGTTGGCGGGGAGCGTCCAGGGCGTCGTGGTCCAGATCAGGACCCCGGGCGACTCCGCGTCGGCGCCGAAAACGCCGTTCGGATCCTCGCGCAGGTCGAACTTGACCGTGATCGAGGGCGACTTCTTGTCCGCGTACTCGATCTCCGCCTCGGCCAGCGCCGTCTGGCAAACCGTGCACCAGTGGATCGGCCGCAGGCCGCGGTACACGTACCCGGCCTCGACCAGGTCGGCGAACACCTCGACGATGTCGGCCTCGTACTCGTTCGACATCGTCAGGTACGGATCGTCCCAGGCGCCCCAGCCCCCCAGGCGGCGGAACTCCGCCCGCTGGGTGTCCACCCACTCCGCCGCGTACTCGCGGCAGCGGGCTCGCAGCTCCAGGAGCCCCGGCTGCTCGCCCCGCTCTTGGAACTCCCGCTGGACGTTGATCTCGATCGGCATCCCGTGGCAGTCCCAGCCCGGCACGTAGGGCGCGTCGTAGCCCATCATCGAGCGGGTGCGGACGATCATGTCCTTCTGGATCTTGTCCACGGCGTGGCCCAGGTGGATGTGCCCGTTGGCGTACGGCGGTCCGTCGTGGAGCACCCACCGCTCGCGATCGACGCGCCTCCGGCGCAGCTCGCCGTACAGATCGCGCTCCAGCCAGCGCGCGAGCGTCTCCGGCTCCCGCTGCGGCAGGTTGGCGCGCATCGGGAAGGCCGTCCGCGGCAGGTTCAGCGTTTCCTTGTAATCCCGCTGGCGGGTCGCGTCGGACACTCAGCCCACCTCCAGCGGCGTGAGCCGCTCCGCCTCGTCCAGCCGGCCGATCGTCTCGCGGATGATGCGCGTCATGCGCGGCTCGGCCTCGCCGGCCACGCGGATGATCGTCTCCACGTCGACGGCCTCGAGCGCGTCCGGGAAGCACTCGTCGGTGACGATCGAGATGCCGAGCACGCGCATGCCGCCGTGGCGGGCGACGATCACCTCGGGCACGGTGCTCATGCCGACCACGTCGGCGCCGATCATGCGCAGGAACCGGTATTCCGCGCGGGTCTCGAGGTTGGGCCCGGCGACCGCCACGTAGACGCCCACGTGCAGCCGGATCCCCGCCTCCAGCGCGACCCGGTCGGCCAGCGCCCCGAGGCCGCGGTCGTACGGCTCGCTCATGTCGGGGAAGCGCGGCCCCAGCTCGTCGAGGTTCGGCCCGCGGAGCGGATTGTCTCCGATCATGTTGATGTGATCGTCGATCCGCATGAGGTCCCCGCGCCGATAGCTCGGGTGCATCCCGCCGCACGCGTTGGAGACGACCAGCGTGTCCACCCCCATCCGCTGCATGACCCGGATCGGAAAGGTCACCTGCTCCATCGAGTATCCCTCGTAGTAGTGGAACCTCCCCTGCATCGCCATGACCTGGCGGCCCTCGAGCCGCCCGACGACGAGACGGCCGCTGTGGCTCTCCACCGTCGAGACCGGGAAGTGCGGGATCTCGGAGTACTCGATCGTGTCGTCGACCTCGATGTCCCGGATGAGCGCGCCGAGTCCGGTGCCGAGGACGACTCCCACCTCCGGCCTGCGCTCCGTGCGGCCGCGGATCACCGCGACGGCCTCGTCGATCCGCTCCATCGGACTATCGCTCACGGGCCCCTTCTTTCTTTCGTTTTCCCGTCTCGCTCTCGGCGAGCAGCGGGTGCGCCTCGAGGGTCCGGCGGTGCTCGTCGAGGAACGACTTCAGGCGATTCAGGAACGCGCGCTCCCCCGCCTGCAGCTCCTCGATCCGCTGCTCGAGCGAGGCCCGCCGGTGCTCGGCCTCGGCCACCATCCGCTCCGACTCCATCTTCGCCTCGCGCTTCAGGAGCTCCCCCTCCCGCGACGCGGCCTCCTTCGCCTCCTCGGCCTGGCGCTGGGCGCCCGCCATCGTCTCCTTGAGCGCCTGCTCCATCTGGCGGTAATCCGCGACCGTCGACTGAACGGCCTCGAGCCTCTCTTCGAGCCCGTTGATCCTCAGAACGAGGGCCGCCATCTCCTCAGAGACCAGCTCGAGGAACGCGTCCACGGCCACGGGGTCGTATCCGCGGAACACCTTCTCGAACTCCTGCTTCTTCACTTCCAGCGGCGTAAGCGACACGCTCAGCCTTTCTCCCGGGGTCCGAAAAGAACCGTTCCCAGCCGAACCATCGTCGAGCCCTCCTCGATCGCCGGGCCGAAATCCCCCGACATCCCCATGGACAGCGTGTCCGGCGCCAGACCCTCGCCGTCCCCGAGCTCCGCTACACGCTCGAACAGCGCGCGGGCGCGGCGGAAGGTGTCCCGGACGATGCGCTCGTCGCTCGTGAAGGGAGCCATCGTCATGAGGCCCCGGACCGTGAGCCCGGGCAGCTCGGCGATCCTCGCGGCTTCCTCGAGAGCCTGCTCCGGCGGGAAGCCGTGCTTCTGCTCTTCCCCGCCGGCGTTCACCTCGATCAGCACGGGCATCCGTTCGGGCCGGTCCTGGACTCGCCGGGACAGCTCCTCGGCGAGCCGCAGCGAATCGACGGACTGGATCCAGTCGAACGCGCGCACGGCGAGCCGGGCCTTGTTGCGCTGCAGGTGGCCCACCATGTGACGGACGGCGCCGTGACGCTCGAGGGGCTCGGCCGCCGCGGAGAACTTCTCCACCGCCTCGTCCACGCGGTTCTCGCCGATCCGGTGGAGGCCCGCCTCCAGCGCTGCGACGAGCGTGCTCGCCGGATGACCCTTGGTGATCGCGACGATGTGGATCTCCGACGGATCGCGCCCGCACCTCGCGCATGCTCGGGCGATCCGGTCCTCGACCCGGCGGAGACCGTCCATCACCCCGTCGCGAAGCATAATAGCAAGGGAATCTACCCCGCCTGCCGGGACGGTTCAACAAATCACGAAACGGGGGTCGGTGGGCGACCGCGCCGCCGCCGCAACCGGCGATTTCTTCGAGCTCGACCTTAAACCCCGCCGTCCGGAGACCGGTTTTGCTGGAAGAAGGGCGCCCTCTCGGACATATTCCCGGAGCCTATATGAAACGCCTGCTGCTCCTTGCCGCCATGCTCGCGCCGGCCCTACTGGCACCGGCGGCCCCCGTCTCCGCCCAGTTCGTCGACGCGTACTTCTCCCCCGTGCCCGCTGCCCCGCCAGCCGGCGCGTATGCCCCGGAGGTCCAGGCGTTGATCGAAGAGGGATATGCGCAGCTCGCGGCGGTCACCGCGCCGGACGACGACGTGCACCTCGATGCCGCCGAGACGGCGTTCGAGAGCGCCCTGGAGGCCGCGCCCGGCGCGGTGCACGCGCTGAACGGGCTGGGCATGTACGAGCTGGCCAAGGACGAGCAGTGGCTCGTCCTCCTCGAGAGCCTGAAGAAGCTCTTCAACCGGGATCACATCTCGATGGCGATCGGTTTCTTCGAGGACGCGCTGGAAGCCGACCCCGATTTCCTCCCCGCCCGCTACAACCTGGGGCTCGCCTACCGGCAGGCCCGGGGGGCCGACAACTACCGCAAGGCCGCCGACCAGTTCCTGCGGGTGATCCAGGCCGATCCCGCCTACAACGGCGTCATGAAGCTGCTCGTCCTGACCTATCGGGACGCGGGCGACCTCGCGTCCATGCGCTCGACGATCCAGGAGGCCGCGGACAGCACGCTGGCCGGACGGCCTTCCATGGAGCTGCTGCTGGCGTACTCGCTGATCAACGCGCCGGAGGCCACGTCGGACATGGTCCAGGAAGGAGTCAAGGCGTACTGGGAGGGTCTCACGGCGATCGAGAGCGAGCAGGACGCGAACCTCTACTGGCACGACCTGCGGGCGATCGCCTCGGCGGAAACGGACGCGGAGTTCCAGCGGCTGCCTCTGGACCAGAAGCCGGAATACATCCGCGCCTACTGGCAGCGCATGGCCGACCAGTCCTTCGTCAACGCGGACGAGCGGTTGGCCGAGCATTACCGGCGCCTCCACTACGTCCTCACGAACTTTCGCCTGGAGCTTCCAGAGCGGCGTCATTACTCGGCGATCGACGCCTACGTCCCCGATTGGCAGTCGGGCTTCGACGACCGCGGCGTGATCTACCTTCGACACGGGCCTCCCGACGAGACGGCGACGTTCTCGGGGCCGGAGTTCGAGCGCAACCTGTCCTGGAAATACGAGGCGGCCGACGCCGAGCCGATGCTGTTCCACTTCGTCAGCAACGAAGACGTCACCGACTACAAGCTCGTGCGGCGGCTGAGCGACGCGGTCATCTCGACCAACACCTCGATGGCCGGCCAGACGCTGCTCGACGAGAGCGCGGGGACCTCGTCGGTCATCAATCCGGGCACGGTCGATGCCTACGACGCGCGGATCCTCGCCACGCAGCGCGTGGCCCTCCAGGACCTGTATCGCTCGCGCGGCCACCTGGACCCCGACTACGACCGGGTCGCCATGGGCCTCGACACGCAGATCCTCCAGGAGGAGGAAGCCCGGCTCGCGCAGGACATCCAGATCGGGACCCGCACGCAGAGCTACGAGCCCGAGCCCTCCGATCCGCTCCTGTATCCGGTGTATGCGGTCCCGTTCAAGTCCCCGTCCGGAGGGACGGAGGTGGCATTCTATTACGCTCTGCCGACGACGGGCGTGACGATCCTGCCGCGCGGCGCGGGGAGCGAGGTCGACTACCGCTACCAGCTCCAGGTGACGTCGATGGACGATCCGGACGCCATCCAGGGGCGGGCCGACGAAGAGGTCCGGATCGCGACCCCGCAGGAGATCCCCCAGGGGCCGGGAGTCATGTTGCCCGGAATCGAACGCGTCGCGGTCGAGCCCGGACAGTATCACTACGGGCTGAAGGTCACGGACCTGAACTCCGGCCGCTTCGGCGTACTGCAGGGGAGCGTGTCGGTGAGCGCGCTCGACGGCCCCGGGCTGGCGATGAGCGGGGTCGTGCTGGCGACGCGGGTCGAGCCGGCGGTCGATCCCGGAAACCCCTTCGTCCGCTGGGGCCAGACCAAGGTCCTGGCGCTCCCCTCGCGCCTGTTCCGCCGCGAGCAGCCGATCTACGTGTACTACGAGCTATACGGGCTGGACGCCTCAGCCGGCGAGGCGCGCTACCGCACGACCTACACCCTGAGCGCGCGCGAGCCGGACCGCAACGTCGTGGCCCGGTTCTTCTCGTCGATCGGGGAGCTCCTGTCGGGCGAGGAGGACCGGGGCGAGATCACCTACTCGTTCGAGCGCAGCCAGGCGGCTCCGGCGGATCCGCTGCTCGAATACGTGTCGCTGGACGTCTCTGAGTCCGGGGCCGGCAACTACACGCTGAGCGTGGAGGTCGAAGACCTCGCCACGGGCCAGACGCAGCGGCGCGAGGTCCCGCTCTCGTTGACGGAGTAAAGCTCTCGTTCACGGCGTAGGGCGGCTCGCTCGCCGACGGCGGCTTCCGCTCCTCGCGGAAGCCCAGAGCGCTTCAGCTTCCCGCGGGCTGGCGTTCCATCGGCTCGGAAGGCTCCGCCGCGGCGCTCCCGAACGTGACGTCGTAGCCCACGATCGCGGGCCTGGCCGGATCCGCTTCGTCGATCACGTAGAGGCGCCCCGCCGGAGAGAAGGCGGTCTTGCGGACCGTGGCCGGCACCGCCACCCACGAGATCAGCTGTCCCTGCTCGTTGAACACGTCGTATACCGTGCCCGACGCGCGCTCGGGACGGTGGGTCCGCACCCACAGCCTCCCCGCGGGGTCCACGGCGAGCTCCTCGACGAGCGGGAACAGGGAGTCCGGCCGCGCCGCATCCTGAAGAAGCGAGTCCGAAACGTCCCCCACCTGCGCCTGGAGGCGAGCCAGGAGCCGCTGCCGCTCGTCCTCCATCTCGCGCGGGCTCTTCGCCACCGCCGGACCCGACGATTGGATCAGCCGCACCGTGGCTCCCGTCCGGTCCAGCACCCGCACCTGATAGACGTCGGAGAACGCGACGTAGAGCCGCCCCGCCTGGTCGACAGCCGTCCGGAACGAGGCGTCACGAGCGTCCTCGCGAACGCTCTGCCCCGGCGGGAGCCGCACCTCGTAGACCATCGCGACCGAATCGACGGGGAGCTGCATGTGAAGCACGTAAGCGCGCCGTCGAGCAGGATCCCACTTCTTCAGGTAGAACTGGCCGTATTCCGGGAGCGACAGGACCGCCATGCCGACCCCGCTCAGCCCCGCCGACGAGACGTAGGTCCCCATCGTCAGGAACGACGTCAGCGCGTTGTCGAGCTTGTCGACGAACATCACGTAGTTCCAGGGAGTGATCGTCAGCTGGTCGGAGGGTCCGACGCGATCGGCCCGGTCGTCGCGCTCGCCGAAGCGGTAGGCGAACGTCCCGGCGGGGTCGAAGGCGAGGAGCTGCTGGTGATCTGGCGCCTCGAAGTCGAGCACGTAGAGCTGCCCGGCCGCGTCGAAGGCGATGTCGCGGGGTTGCCGGAGTCGAGCGCGAGAGGCCTCCGCGGGAGGAAGCACGAACGCCTCCTGCACGGTGATGGCGGCCGGGTCGATCAGGGGGGCGACGGCAGCGACCCCTTCGGCCCCGGGACCCTCCGCCGCCTCGGGAGCGGGTGCCGGCTCCCCGCAGGATTGAAGGGCCAGGAGCGCGACCCAGGACGGGAGCGTGACCCGGGACGCGCGCGTGACCCAGGCCGGGAGCGCCGACATCGCGAAGGGCCGCGTTCGCCGGCTCACGGGGCCTCTGCGGGGTCTTCCGGCTGTCGCTCCCGCCAGGCCCGGTCGAGGGCCGACCTCAGCCCGCGGATGGCCTCCGCCGGGTCGGGAGCGCCTTGGATGGCCTCGCTGACCGCGATCCCCGTGACGGCCGGAAGGGCCATCACCTCCGGCACCCGGCCGGCCGCGATCCCACCGATGGCAACTACAGGTATGGTGAGCTCCGGGACCGGCATCCGCCACGCGGCATCGCCGGAAGCGAGGACCGCGGCACCCGCCTTGGTGCGGGTCGGGTAGAAGGCGCCGAGGCCCGCATAGTCCGCTTCGGATCGCTGCGCGAGCCCCAGCTCCGGGCGATCGTGCGCGCTCACCCCGATCAGGAAGTCCCGCGGCGCGAGACTGCGCGCCTCGGCGGGGGGAAGATCCGCCCGGCCCAGGTGGACGCCGTCCGCCCCGGCGGCCAGCGCAACGTCCAGGCGGTCGTTGACCACGACCAGCGTCGAGCGAGGCCGCCCGAGAGCATCGATCCACACGCGGGCCAGCGCCTCCAGCTCGGCGGCCGGCAGATCCTTGCCGCGTACCTGCACGAGATCGACCATGCCCCACTCCTCGCCGCCCGCTTCGATCAGCGACCGGGCGGCGGCCAGCATCTCCGGCGGGCCGCCCCGGATCGAGTGAATGAAGCAGAGCAACGGGCGGTCGCGCGCGATTCTCATGCGTCTCCGTCGAGCGGATTCCAGGGGGCCATGCGAAGAGGACGCCGCGAGGCGTCCTCTTCGTACGGGAGGTGTCGGGATCTCAATCTAGCCGCGAGCGGGTGTCGAGACACCGCCTCCGCAGGGACGGGCGCGCGGTTCGTTCGCGGCCCCGTCGGCGTTACTGCTGGTAGCCGGTCCCCGTGCGGTACTGGCGGATGTCCAGGATGATGCTCTCGTACCCCCGGCCCGTCCGCAGGAACGACGGGGAGGACGTGCTCGTGTCGGTGTCGACCAGGTTCTGGATCGACGGATCGCCGGGGAACCGCTCGTCGGTCGAGTAGATGATCTGGTACGAGCCGTCCTTGCGGAAGTCGCCGAACGCGAACGTCTCTCCCTGATTGCTGTACGTCCAGATCACGTATGGACCGACGGTGGCCTCCACGGGCTTGTCGATCGTTTCCGTGGGCGGTCCGTAGAGCAGGTAGATCCGCCCCCGGTCCGTCTTGTAGCCCGGGTTCTGGCTCGAAGTGAAGAACTGGTTGGCGTAGGCGAGACGCTGCTCGACGGCCTGCTTGAACTCGTTCTCCGGCGATTCGGGTTCCGGGTCGGCGCTGTCCATGAACCGGTTGAGGAACTGCTTCTTGCCGGTCTCGTTCAGCGTCCCCAGCAGCTCCTTCTGCGCCGGCGTCAGGAAGATGTCGAGCACCTGGATGACGCTGTCGACCTGCGCCAGGCTGAGATCCGCGTAGTACTCGAGGTCCGTCGCCTGGGCGGCGGGGGTCGCGGGCTCGAGGAACGCCAGCCGCTCGGCGGGCGCCAGAACCTCGAAATCGCTTGCCGCGCTCATGCCGCCGCCGCAGTCGGCGCACGCGACCTCGAGCTGGTACGCGCCGGGAGCCAGCCCGGCGATGCTGAAGGCTCCGACGTCGAAGTTGCGGTCCTCGGTGACCGTGATCGTGCGCTTGCCGAGGTCCTTAACCACCGTCCCGGTGGCGTCCTTGACGCGCATGTCGAGCGCCACGCTATCGTGGGCCTCGGGCAGCGCTTCGGGGTTGACCTCGTAGTAGAAGTAGAGCATCGGGCTGTCGCGATAGAAGGCGCGGCGGGGATTCGGGTTGAACATCGTCGTGCCGATCAGGTAGGGCAGGTACGCACCCTCCTGGAGCCGTACGTCTTTCCGCACTTGATTGGCCATCAGCATGTCGCTGATGAGAGGCGGACTCTCCGGCACCATGAGCGGGCGGGAGACCTCGAACGACTTGCCGCTGCCGATATCCGTGACTCGCGCCTTGGTCGTGTATTCCCCGGCCGGGGCGTAGATCGCGAACGTCTCGATCGTCGACACGCGACTCGAACCGGCCATCGCCTCGTTGAACGCCTCGGCCGTGATCTCGTGGGACGTGTTGTACACGGATTCGCCTCCCGCTTTCTCGACCATCACCTCCACGTTCGCCCGCGCCTGGAGGGTCTCGCCCGCCCGCTCGAACGTCATGAGCGTGTAGGGGATCTCGACGGCCCCTTCGATCAGCGTCCTACCCGCTTCGGAGTAGAAGCGGTTGGTCTCCAGCGCCAGGCTCGCGTCCTGGGCCAGACCTGTCGCGGGAAGCGCCAGCAGGGCCAGCGGTAGCCAGAGAAGACGGCGACGATCCGACATCAGATGTTCACTCCTTGTTTCGACGGACGGACGGCGAATCCCCGCCCACGGGCGGGGGCGAATGCTGCCGTATAAAGATCTCGGGAAAGGGGCCGGTTTAAGTTGCGCGGTCTGCCCTCCGAGGGCAACCTCCGCTCCATTTTGACTGCGGCCGGACGCCGCGCCGCCATCGAAAGCGAAGAGGCGCCCGAGCCGAAACCCGGGCGCCTCTCGTGATGTTTGCGGGGCGGACCCCGCCTTCGGCGTCGCTCTAGAAGAGCATGCTGACGCTGAAGTTGTTGGTGCCGCCCAGGCGGCCCCAGTCGCGGTACGCGTAGTCGAACCCCGAGCCGAACGCGCCGAAGTCGAACTGCAGCCCGGCGCCGAAGCCCAGCCCGCGGAACACGTCGTTGTCGTTCGGGCTGTCGCCCAGGTCCTCTTCATCCTGCTGGTAGGTGTACCCCGCGCGCGCCGCCACCGTGGTGGCCACGCCCCCGTTGTTGGCCGGGATCAAGGTCTGCTGCCACTCCCCGCCCACCGAGTACGTCGTCTCCAGCTGCCGCGGCGCGGCGAACTCCGCGTTCACGATGAAGCTCGACGACTCGCTCTCCAGCAGGTAGTACGCCAGCGCCGTCTTCAACGTCGTCGGCGGCCGGAAGTCCTCCGTCCGGAACTCCAGCGGCAGCTCCCCGCTGTTGGGGAACGTCGGGAAGTCCGGAGGCCGCGCCTCCAGCTCCAGACGGCTCCCGTTGGCGTTGAAGTTCGTCCCCAGGTTCTGCACCACGAACGCCAGCCGGATCCCACGGCCCGCGAACGTCGTGTGGTAGTTCGTCCCGAAGTCGAACTGGTACGCGTCGCTCGACACCCCGAAGATGTTCTCGTGCGCCCACTTCACGCTGGCGCCCGCCATGAAGCGGTCCGAGATGTTGTGCGCGTACGTGCCCTGCACGCTCGTCGAGTACGTGTCGAACTGCTGTCCGTTGCCCAGCGGCTCCTCGATGGTCGTGACCTCCATCTTGTCGAACGACAAGACCGTGATCGCCGCACCCACCGTGCCGTTGCCGCCGAACACCGGCGCGCCCACGCCCACGAAGTTGATCTGCGCGTCCAACGGCATGTTCACGTTCGTGAACAGCGCCGACGGACTCCTGAGGAACCCCAACCCCGCCGGGTTCCACCACAACGCGCTGATGTCGTCCACCACCGCCGTGAACGCCTGACCCATCGCCACTCCGCGGGCGCCCACCGGGATCGTCAGGAACTCCCCACCGGCGTTGCCGATGAACGAGAACCCCTCCACCCGCCCTTCCAGGAGCTGCAGCTGGTCGGCGTTCTGGCCCTTGACCGGAGAGAACGCAGCGAGCAAAAGCGCCACCGCGAAGCTCCCCTGAACGGCCTGCTTCCAGAGCTTCCTCATAGGACTCGCCTCCCTCGCCACGTCAGTTGATCACCGCGAAGCGGCCCAGATGCGTGCGGCCGTCCGGTGTCGTCACGTGGTAGTAGTAGTTCCCGCTCGCAACCAAAAGGTCGAAGCGGGTCCGAACATCCCATTCCTCCGTGCCGCTTCCGTCCCCGTGCTCCAGGATCCGTACCAGGTTCCCGCTGATCGTGTAGATCCGGATCGTGGCCTGCGGCGGAAGGTTCGTGAACAGGATCCGCTGACGGCCCTCGCCGCGCGTGATCTCGTTGGCCGCGATGAACGGGTTCGGCACCACCCGGATCTGCTGCAGGTCCGCGTTCGCCAGCTCGTTCGAGCCGCCCGACAGGGACAGACGCCACTTCGCGCCCGGATAGCCGTCCACGATGCCACGGAAGATGTCCACCGGGCCCGGGTCGGTACCCTCCTCGAATGCCGTGTTGATGTCCTCGAACGTGAACGGACCGGGATGCGCGAACGTCTTCGGCGAACGGCCGAAGTCCAGGCTCGCTGCCACCCCGCGGTCCCAACCCGACAC
>DASSBK010000059.1:0-12006 GCA_035698825.1 Gemmatimonadota bacterium | reverse complement strand
CGACGTTCCTCCTCTCGATCCCGCGAGGAGGGTCTCGTCAGAGCGAGTAGCGCGGGATTCTCAGACTTTCCAGCATACAGCCAGATTTTGTAACGGCCTCTGGGCGGTAGCACCCATGTGTTGACCGTTATAGTTACGGCCGCCGTTTACCGGGGCTTCGGTTCGCAGCTTCGGGCCGAAGCCCTGACCGCTCCCCTTAACCTTCCGGCACCGGGCAGGCGTCAGACCCTATACGTCGTCTTGACGACTTAGCAGAGTCCTGTGTTTTTAGTAAACAGTCGCTTGGGCCGATTCTCTGCGGCCCGGGCGGGCTTACCACGCATGGTGTTCACCCCCCCAGGCACCCCTTCTCCCGAAGTTACGGGGTCATTTTGCCGAGTTCCTTAGCCAGAGTTCTCTCGAGCGCCTTGGGATTCTCTCCCCACCCACCTGCGTCGGTTTACGGTACGGACAGCCCACGAACTGGCATAGAGGGTTTTCTTGGCAGTGAGCTTACTCCCCTTTTACGGGCATTAATTGCCCTCCGCATCGGCTCTCGGGAATAGTCAGGCGGATTTGCCTACCCGACCTCCGTACAGCCTTGCACCCGGACATCCATCACCGGATGGGGATTCACCTCTGCGTCACCCCATAGCTCGTAACGCGCGTGAACTGGTACAGGAATGTTCGCCTGTTTTCCATCGGCTACGCCTTTCGGCCTCGCCTTAGGGTCCGACTAACCCTGAGCGGATTAACCTTCCTCAGGAACCCTTGGGTTTACGGCGTGGGGGTTTCCCACCCCCATTATCGCTACTCATGCCGGCATCATCACTTCCATGCAGTCCACGACTCCTTCCAGAATCGCTTCTGCCCGCATGGAACGCTCCCCTACCGCCGAAACGATCCGCAGATCGTCTCGACCCGAAGCTTCGGTGCCTGGCTTAAGTCCCGTGAATTATCGGCGCGGATCCACTTGACTGGTGAGCTATTACGCACTCTTTCAAGGAATGGCTGCTTCTAAGCCAACCTCCCAGTTGTCTGTGCAAATCCACATCCTTTGTCACTTAGCCAGGACTTTGGGACCTTAGCTGTCGGTCTGGGTTGTTTCCCTCTCGTCACTGGAGCTTATCCCCCAGCAGCTGACTCCTGCGAAACGTGTGACCGGCATTCGGAGTTTGGTTGGGTTTGGTAACCTGGTAGGGCCCCTAGCCCATCCAGTGCTCTACCTCCGGCACACTCTTACGCAAGGCGATACCAAAATATCTTTCGGGGAGAACCAGCTATCAGGTGGTTTGATTGGCCTTTCACCCCTACCCACAGCTCATCCGAGAAGTTTTCAACCTTCACCGGTTCGGTCCTTCACGGAGTGTTACCTCCGCTTCAACCTGGCCATGGGTAGATCACCACCCTTCGGGTCTGCGCCACGCAACTCGGTCGCCCATTTCGGACTCGCTTTCGCTACGCCTCCGGGGGGCTTCCCCTTAGGCTCGCTACGTAGCAGCAACTCGCCGGCTCATTATGCAAAAGGCACGCAGTCAGTCGTGTCGACCCGAAGGCCGACCGACCTCCTACCGCTTGTAGGCACACGGTTTCAGGTTCTGTTTCACTCTCCGTCAGGAGTCCTTTTCACCTTTCCCTCACGGTACTGGTTCACTATCGGTCTCGAGCGAGTGTTTAGCCTTACGAGATGGTCCTCGCGAATTCATGCGGGATTTCTCGGGTCCCGCATTACTTGGGAGACTGCTACGGGAGAGGGAGTCGCTTTCGCCTACGCGACTTTCACGCTCTGTGGGTCACCTTTCCAGGATGATTCGGCTAACGATCCCCTTTGTGACTCCCGGAAGCCGCTGCAACGACCTCCTCGCAGTTCCCTCGACCCCGCTGTGGCAACGCTTGCAGGCTTGCACCACAACGGTTTGGGCTGTTCCGCTTTCGCTCGCCGCTACTCACGGAATCGCTGTTGCTTTCTCTTCCTCCAGGTACTGAGATGTTTCAATTCCCTGGGTTGGCTTCCGAAGACCTATTTGATTCAGTCAACGGATCTCGCGCGATGAAGCGCGAGGGGTTTCCCCATTCGGACATCCCCGGATCATAGGTTGTTTGCGCCTTCCCGGGGCTTATCGCAGCTTGCCACGTCCTTCGTCGCCTGCTCGAGCCAAGGCATTCACCGTGCGCCCTTAGTAGCTTGACCAAAATCCTCTCGAGAGAGGTTTTTCGGCTACTAGGACAGACACTTCAGTTGTCAGAGAGCGGATCCCGTGCCCGTTTCGGGGGGATCGTAAAAATACCCATCCGGACAACCTGTGTCAACGCAGACACGAAGACGTCTCGGCCGGGGCGATCTTCTCGCCGCCGAGTCCTCGAGCGCCCGATTGTCCGGATTGTGAAGCGGCCCCGAAAATACACTCGCGCGCGCGATCGTCAAGGCCGGAGGGAGGCGCGAATCGGCCTCACGGACCGGCGCTTTCCCAGAGCTCCTCGAGCAGCCCGGCGAGCTCCTCGGGAGCGTCGAGCGCGGGCTCGAGGCGACTGTCCTCGACACGCTGGCGCCAGGCGCGCGGGAAGGCCGATTCGAGCCATTCCCGTTCGAAGCCGGCCATCCCTCCCTCGCCCACGACGACCAGCGCCGGGACGCCGGAGGGCGCGGCGGGTCGGGCGGCCGATTCCACCAGCCAGGCACGCATCGAGGCGATCAGCTCGTCGGCGCTCTGACGCCTCAGCATGAGGTCGTACCACGGGACGGCCCATCCGTTGCGGACCACGAACTCGGTTCCGAGCCACCGCTCGACGAGCACGCTCGTGTACTCGCCCAGCGTCGGACGCCCGATCCGCTCCCATGCCTCCAGGAGCGGCAACCAGGAGTTTCGTTCGGCGTCGTCCCACTGGACGCGCGGCTCGGCGGCGGTCACGGAGAGCACGCGCTCGGGGTGCTCGAGGGCGAACTCCAGGACGATCGCCCCGCCGAGGCCGGTCCCGACCAGGTGCGCGCGCTCGATCTCGAGCCCGTCGAGGAGTCTGAGGAGATCGGCCCCGTGGGCGGTCACCGAGTAGTCGCCGTCGGCGGGAGCTTCGGAACGCCCCTGCCCGCGAAGGTCGTATCGGATGAGCCTTCGACCGTCGGCGCGGAGGAGCGGCAGGATCCGGAACCAGCTCCCGGTATCGTGCGCCCAGTCGGGGACCAGGACGACCGGAGTGCCGGTTCCGTCCGACTCGTAGAAGAGGCGCGGACCCTGCGCTCCGGCGGGCGCGGAAACGACGAGGAGGAACGCCGCCGCGAGACCCAACGACCGCACGCGGCTCGGAGCGGGCGACCATTTCCGGGGTCTGTTCGCTACCCGACAGACAGTCTGCATCCGGCCGGATATAGTGGGTTCGAGCTTGACGCGGAATCCGGGCAGCCGAGCCCGACCGGGACCAGCGATCCGGATTCTCGCCTGCCATCCACAGAGGCTCCTACCTTTCACGCGGGCGGTCCGGTTTGCCGGGTCGCCCGTCCTGCCTTTCGGGGCCTTTCGTTCGACACGCTTCGCATCAACCCATGGCCCGCAGCGCAGCCCGGGCGGCGTGGTACCCGCACATCCCGTGGATCCCGGGGCCCGGCGGAGTCGACGCCGAGCAGAGGTAGACGCCGCCGAGCTCGGTCGCGTAGGGGGCAACCGGAGACAGCGGCCGCGCGAAGGACTGCCGCAGGTCCATGAGCCCGCCGGCGATGTCGCCTCCCACGCAGTTGGCGTTGCGGGCCTCGATCTCACGCGGCCCCTTCGCCGAGCGCGCGAGGATCCGCTCACGGAACCCGGGCGCGAACTCCTCGATCCGGGCCTCGATCGCGGCCGTCTCGTCCCCCCGCCAGCCGTTCGGCACGTGGCAGTAGGCCCACGCGACGTGCTTCCCCGCGGGCGCCCGGGAGGGGTCGAACAGACTCGGCTGCGCGACCAGGACGAACGGCCGCTCGGACGCCCGTCCCTCGACCACCGACCGCTCGGAGGCTTCGATCTCGGGAAGGCTCCCTCCGACGTGGATCGTCCCTGCCCGCCGGCACGCCTCGCCGCGCCAGGGGATCGGCTCGTCGAGCGCCCAATCGACCTTGAAGACTCCGGGGCCGTACCGGAAGGCGGCGAGTCGCCGCCGATACCGGGGCGTGAGCCAGGGACCCGCGATCCGCAGGAGCTGCCACGGGGTCACGTCGAGGAGCACGGCGCGCGCGGGCGGCAGCTCCGCCAGGGATGTCACCTCGCGTCCGGTCAGGATCTCGCCGCCGAGGGACGTCAGCAGCGAGGCCAGCGCCGCAGGCACGCCGCCGGCTCCGCCCCGCGCGAACGGCCAGCCCACGGCGTGCGCCGCCGCGCCGAGGAGGAGCGCGACGGCGGCCGTCGGCCGCCGCGAGAGCGGCTGGATGCCGTGGGCGGCGATCCCGGCGAAGAGCGCCCGGGCGGGCTCGGTGGAAAAGCGAGCGTGCGCCAGACCCTCGGCCGTTCGCGCCGCGCCCGCGGCCAGACGCAGGAGCGGGCCCGGGCGGCGTGGCCAGTGGAGGGGCGCGAGAGCGTCGTCGGCGAGCGCGTCCCACCGATCCGCCAGCGGTCCGAAGAGCGAGCGCCAGGCGGGGCCGTCTTCGGCGAGCCCGGCGGCCGTCGCCTCGATCGAGCGCTCGAGCGCGTATGCGTCCCCTTCGAGCGGGTGGACCAGGGGCGTCTGGGGGTGCACCCACTCGAGCCCGTGATCGGCGAGGGGGAGCGTTCGCAGGAACGGAGAGCCGATCCCGAACGGGAGGACCGCCGAGCAGACGTCGTGCTGGAACCCGGGGAGCGTGAGCTCCTCCGTGCGGGCGCCGCCCCCGATCGACGCGTCGGCCTCGAGCACCACGACGCGGCACCCCTCGCGCGCCAGCGCTACGGCGGCGGCGAGGCCGTTCGGCCCGGCACCGACCACGACCGCATCGACGACCGCATGGCCGTTCCCGGCGGGCGGCGGCAGCGACGGCACACTCACCGGAAGGCGCTCGCCCCGGATCCCTGGTACGCGTAGCGGAACGTCAGGCATCCCGACACGGCTCCCGGGCAGTAGTAGCTGAGGATCTCGAGCTTGGCATAGCGGCCGTCGGCGGTCCGGATGGCATAGACGGCGGGCTTGGGCTCGAGCAAGTGGCTGGTGAAGCCGTAGTCGTACCACTCCTCGAGGGCGGGATTCGTCGAGTCGCGGCCCGCCTGCGATTGCACGTATCCGGCCTCGGGGACCTGTTCCAGCGAATCGAAGGCGACGCCTTCCAGCGCGATCGCGCCTCCGTCTCCGGCGAACCCCTCCCCGCCGTTGACGAGTATGTCGTGCCGCCGGAACGCGAGGTCCCAGTCCCGGGGACCGGGCGATTCGACCGCCGATCCGCGCGAGAAGTCGAACCATCGCCACTCCTGCTCAGTCCTCGCGTCCACCGTGTACACGCGTGGCCCGACGAGCGAGTCGCCCACCTCGTGCGGCGGCGGCCCGCCGGGCGCGAACGATGGGGGCTCGGGCCGGCGCAGCGAGCCCACGACGAAGGTCGCCGCCAGGAGCGCCACCGTGGCGAGGAGGACGCCGGGAAGAATCCAGGCGCGCCGGCTCGCGGGTCGGATCGGGGGACGGTCGGTCAATGTCGGGCTTCCCTCCGGGATCGGGAGCCTCGATGATAGACCCATGTCCGGGCGAACGGAAGGCGCGTCGCACGCGGGAGCGCGCGGGGATCTGCTGGCGTTCCTGGATCGACTCGGAAATTCGCGCGGGGAAGTGCGACGCGTCGAGGCGTACCGGAGCCGCGGCTGGCCCACCCGCCGGATCGCCGCGGAAGCCGAAGGCGTCGCGGCGGAGCTCGCGGCGCGCGGGATCGGCGCGGGCGAGCGCGTGGCGATCTGGGTGAGCGACGGCCCGCTCTGGCAGGCGGCCTTCTTCGGCGTGCTCCGCGCGGGCGCGGTCGCCGTGCCGCTCGACGTGTCGGCGGTTCCCGTGGAGGCACGCGACGCATCGGAAGCGCTCGGGATCGCCGCGTGGTGCACGGACGCCGAGGCGCCGCGGCCGAACGTCGACACTCCAGTGATCGAGCGGGACTGGCGCCGTCCCGCCGGCGCGGGAGAATCGCGCGATTTCCTGCCGCCGGGCCCGCCGCCCCTTCCCCCCGACGCACCGGATCGGCCCGCGGAGATCGTTCTGACCTCGGGAACGAGCATGGCGGCGCGGCCGGTGCCGGTCGGCCACGCGAACGTGCGCGCGGTCCTCGACGCTCTGGAAGCGGGAATCGCCCGGTACCGCAAATGGCTGTGGATCGCTCCGCGGCTCCGGATCGCGTGCGCGCTGCCGCTCTCCCACCTCTACGGCCAGGTCATGGGCGTGTTCGTTCCGCCGCTCTTCGACGCCGACGCGATCCAGCTGGCACCGATGCCGGCGCCGGACCTCGCGCGGTCGCTCCGCCGCGAGCGCGCCTGGGTGCTCGCCACCGTGCCCCGGACGCTCGCGCTCCTCGCCGCCTGGCTCCGCGCGCGCGGCGTGGAGCGGTGGGGAGCGGAGGGATTCGACGAGCGGCTCGCGAGGGCCGCGGGCCGGCCGTGGTGGTCGCGCGCGCTCCTCTTCGCCCGGCTCCGGCTCGAGCTCGGGCCGCGGCTCGTGGCGGTCGTGTCGGGCGGGGCCGCGCTCGATCCCGCCACGGCGGAGCTGTGGCGCCTCCTGGGGTATGCCGTCGTCCAGGGGTATGGGCTGACCGAGACGGCGCCGCTCGTGACCCTCGATCATCCCTTCGATTCGCGGCCGGGCTCGCTCGGCCGCCCGCTCCCCGGCGTCGAGCTCCGGATCGCCGCCGACCGCGAGATCCTCGTCCGCGGCCCCAACGTGGTCGGAGCGGCGGTCGATCGCGACGGCTGGCTCCACACGGGCGACCTCGGTCGCCTGGACTCCGAGGGTCGGCTCTGGTTCGTGGGTCGGGGCGAGGAGCGGATCGTGACACCGGCGGGGCTGAACATCGAGACTGCCGAGATCGCCGCGCGACTGGCCGCCGAGGCGGGCGTCGTCGACGCGGTCGTCGTCGAGCGCCCGTGGGGCGAGCCGGGTGCCGTATGCGCGGTCCTCGCCGTCCGGCCGGGGCTCGATCCGGCCGCGGCGATCGGCGCGGCGAACGAAGGCCTTCCCGACGCGGCCCGCATCCGCGCCTGGCGGGTCTGGCCCGAGGCGGATTTCCCCCGGACGCGAACGGGCAAGCCGAAAGCCGGCGTGATCCGGGAGTGGCTGGCGAGCCAGGCCCCCGGTAGCCCCGGGACACCGCCCGGCGAGCCGGTCGATGCGCTCTCCCTCATGGTGGCGGAGATCGCCGGGACGGAGCCGCGGGCGCTCGACGCCGACACCCGACTCGGCGATGCGCTCGGATCCCTCGACCGGGTCGAGCTCGCGACTCGCCTCGAGATGACGTACGGCGTGCCGCTACCGCCGGAGTCCGCCGCGCCGGAGCGCCGGCTCGGGGATCTGGTCGCCGAGCTCTCCGAGGCGGCCGGTGCGGGCACGTCGAACCGGAGTGAGCGCGAGGGCGGGGGCGGGGCGGCCCGCGCCGCCACGCGCGCCGTGCCGGAGGCGCGCTGGCGGAGCTCGCCTCCCGTCCGGGCGCTCCGCTTCGCGCTCGCGCAGGGCGTCCTGCGCCCGGCATGGCGATCGCTGATCGCCCTCGATGCCGCGGGTGTGGATCGCCTTGCGAGGATCGATCCCCCGTTCCTCCTGGCGTCCAACCACCTCAGCATCCTCGATCCGGGGACGGTCCTGTTCGCGCTCCCCCGGCGTCTCTCGTCGAAGATCGCCACCACCGCCATGTGGGAGCGCTTCGAGCGTTCGCGCGCGGGCAGCCTCCAGTACGCCCTGGCGGTGACGGGCCTCGACCTGATCCCGCTCCTCCAGACCGGAGACTGGCGTCCGACCCTGCGGATCGCGGGCGCGATCGCCGACCGCGGCGGTTGCCCGCTCGTGTTCCCCGAAGGCGAACGCTCGACGGATGGCGGCATGCTGCCGTTCTCGCGCGGGGTCGCCATCCTGGCGCGGGACCTCCACCTGCCGGTCATCCCGTGCGCTGCGGCCGGGCTCCTCGCGGTTCTGCCCAAGGGGTCCCGCCGGCCGGAAAACGTGTGGGGCCGGCGGGCCCCTGTCGCGATCCGGTTCGGGGAAGCGCTGCCGGCTCCCCGCGCCGGGGACGACCCGTGTCCGTTCGTCGAGGAGATTCGGGCTCGGATCGGGGAGCTGCTCGAGGAGGCGCGGGGCGCGGCGGGCAGGTTCTAGCGATGCGGAGCGTATGGTGATCCGTCGGGGCGAGCCGCCCGGGGCGGGCGGCTCGCAAAGGCATGGCTAGCCGAAGGACTCGATCAGAGTGCGGGAACGGGGGCGCGGACGGGATCGGGCGACCACGTCCCGCGCACAGATTCCCGCGGCTCGCGCCGCCCGAGCATGAAGCGCGCGAACATCGCCCACAGGTACGCGACGCCGTTGAGCAGATGGAGCGCCGGAACGATCGCCGCCAGGCCGATCGCGGTCGCGATCCACGCCTCGCCGGCTGTATCCGCCACCCACCACGGGTCGATCTGGATCACGCCTCCGAAGGCGACGACGATCGGTGCCGCCAGGAATCCGATCACCACCGAGATCACGACCACGGTCACGACCCAGCTCGAGAGGCCGAGCGGGAACTTGAGGAGCTGGAAGACGAGACCCTTCCATGTCACCGGGTTCCCGAACACGCTCTTGACCCATGGCCAGCCGCCCTCTTCGACCGCGGTCGGCGGCGGCGGAGGCACGTTCGCGCCCAGCAGCGTATTGGCGAGCCCGCGCTCGACGTGGGCGAGCGCCCAGGCCGCCAGGACCAGCAGGAACAGGATCACGAGCCCGACGCCGAGGATCGCCAGACCGGCGCCGAGGGCGCCCGCGGTCACGTAGAAGACGAAGTACGCCAGGCCCAGCGGGAAGCCGATCATCAGATAGGCGATGTTGAGATACGTCCTGGGCCAGGCCACGATCCCGAAGATCCCGCGAACCGGGTTGGAAGCGAACGACGCGTACGGGCTGGTCTGCATGGGTGAGTCCTCCTTGTTCAGGCCCTACGCGCCGCCCGCGGACCTGGTTTCAGGCGGTCCGATCCGCGCCCTCCACCGCAACCGCCTGTACGCCTTCCGGTCGAGGGCGAAATAGTCGTTGCCGCAATCCCGGACGCTGTACCCCCGTGTCCGGAGGAGTCGCCGCATCCGGCTTCTCCGGGAAGGGGGCAGGTGCTTGTGCTCCACGAAGACCGCGAGGGGCGCGTGGGTGGCGAAGTCGAGGGTCTGCAGGACTTCCAGGTCGTGACCTTCCGTGTCGACGTGGAGCAGGTGCACGTCCCGTACGGCGTGCTTCCGGAGGAGCTCCGTCAGGGGACGCACCTGAACCGTGCATTCGACGATGAAGGGCCCGAGCACGCCGTCCAGGTGCTTGATGATGTGATTCCTGTCGAAGGATCCGAGCTGATCGATCCAGAACGGCAGATCGGGCATGCGGGCGCGCGCCTCGGGATCCACGTAGTAGAAGGTCGCCTCCCCCGCGCGAGCGCCAACCGCGACGCGCTCCAGCGCGAATCTCCGCGCGTCCCCGAACGTCGCCCGGAGCCGATCGAAACAATGGGGGACCGGCTCGATCAGCAGCCCTTTCCATCTCGGGTCTGCGAGGAGGATGGCGGCGGAGGGGTCTCCGGTCACGCCGTCGTGAGCCCCGACCTTCACGAAGACGGGTGCGGGGACGATCGCCGGAAGGTCCGAACAGTATCGGCGGAAGCGTTCCCGCTCCTTCCGATGGGGGCTGCGCCGGGCCCGTCCGAAGGGCTTCATGCCGCGACCTACCCGCCGCTCCAGACCGGCGGCGTGCGATCGGCCCACGGACGAGCCTCCTCCAGAGCGGCGGCGAGCCGGACGAGCGTCGTCTCGTCCCCGAAGCGGGCCGCCAGATGGACTCCGATCGGCAGGCCGGCGTCGCTCCAGTGGAGCGGCAGGCTGACGGCGGGCTGGCCGGTGGCGTTGAAGAGCGGGGTGTACGGGACGAACTCGCTCGCTTGTCGAAATACCGCCAGGGCGTCGGTCGATCGACGATCGAAGGTGCCGAGGAGCACCGGGGGAGCCGCCAGGGTCGGCGTCATCCATACGTCGTACCGCGCGAAGAAGCCCGCTACCTCGCGCGCGATCCGCTGCAGCGCGGTGACCGCGAGCAGGTAGTCCGCCGCGCGGATCTCGCGACCGACACGTCGGAGCGCCCGCGTCAGAGGCTCCAGTTCCTCCTGCTCGGGTTCCCTTCCGATCGTCCGCACCATCGCCTCGATCCCCCAGGCATGACCGGAGAGCCAGACGGCCAGGAAGGACTCGTACAGGACGGACCCGTCGAGCGCAGGCGCGGCCTCTTCGACGTGATGGCCGAGCTCCTCGCAGAGCTGCGCGGCCGATTCGACGGCGCGCACGCATTCGGGGTCGACCGGTGCGGCGATGGCGTTCTCCGCGGTCCAGGCGATCCGGAGACGGCCCGGATCGGCGCCTACCTCGGCGAGAAGAGGTCCCACGAGCGGCGGCGCGACGTAGGGGTCGCCCGGCGCCGGGCCCGCCGTTGCATCGAGGAGCGCGGCGGAGTCCCGCACCGAGCGGGCGAGCGCGTGGTCGATCACCAGGCCCCCCATGATGTCGCCGAGGAGCGGCGCCAGCGTCATCCGCGCCCGCGTGGGCTTGAGTCCCACGAGACCGCAGCAGGACGCGGGAATCCGGATCGATCCGCCGCCGTCGTTGCCGTGGGCGAACGGGACCATGCCGGAGGCAACCGCGGCAGCGGAGCCTCCGCTCGAGCCGCCGGCCGTGCGGTCCGTGTCCCACGGGTTCCGCGTCGGGCCGAAGAGCTCCGGCTCCGTGGTCGGCAGGAAGCCGAACTCGGCGCAGTTCGTCTTCCCGAGGAAGACCAGCCCGGCCGCGCGGTAGCGCTGCACCAGCACGCTGTCGACCGGCGCCACGAAGTCTGCGAGGAACGCCGAGCCCGACGTCATCCGGACCCCGGCCCAGGCCGCGGAGAGATCCTTGAGGAGGAAGGGGACGCCTCGGAAGGGACCGTCCGGAAGGTCGCCGCGCGCCGCGTCGCGCGCGCGGTCGAAGGTCGGCGTGACCACCGCGTTTAGCGCCGGGTTGGCGCGCTCGATCCTGGCGATCGCCGCGTCGACGAGCTCGAGCGGGGGAACCTCGCCCCGCCGCACGAGCTCCGCCTGCGCGGTGGCGTCGAGGGATGCCAGATCCGGCATGCGTCCGAGCCTAGCGCCTCGGCGCGCTCCAGGCGAACACCTGTCGATCCAGTTGAGCTCCCACGTTCTACCTCCGTCGTCGGAGAACGACTGTTCGAACCGGACCGAGTCGGGGGTAATAGGCGTAATGACGAACTGGACGAGGATGGTTCGGTCCTCGGACTTCTCGCGGGAGTAGAACTCCCCCAAACGCTCCGGCAGATGCGGAACCGGCCGCAACACGATCCCGCCGCGGCGTCTTCCCACCTCCTTGACGGTGGGCAGTTTATCGGTGGTTCGGCTGGAGGGGGGGGAATCACGTCCTCAAGTCCATCGCGCCACGGATCTCCAGGCTCAGCTGGCGACGTATCACGATCCCTCAATGCCGCTCGCCCCCTCCGTGGTGCCGGCGATCGCGGGCTGGATCGAGGAACCGTGATCGCCGACCGATCTCCATCGGGACCGCGACTCTTGCCGGCGCCTAGGCGATCACGGCGTCGACCTCCGTTTCCACGAGCCATGTCGGGTCGATGAACCGGGAGACCTGCATGGTCGTATTGACGGGGCGAACATCCCGGAAGAATTCGCCGTGTACCTCGGCGACCACTCTCCAGTCCTCGATGCGGGTCAGCAGGATGCGGGTGCGAATCACGTCCTCGAGGCCCGCGCCGAGCTGCTCGAGGGCGGCGAGCGAGATCTCGAAGCAGCGGCGGGCCTGCGCCGCGGGATCCCCGGCCGCGACGGTCTCTCCGTCGGGACCGAGCGGG
>DASSBK010000058.1:0-11016 GCA_035698825.1 Gemmatimonadota bacterium | reverse complement strand
GTCGAGGAGCTCCCGGGCGCGCGCGAAGATCGCGTCCAGCATCGCCTCGGTGAGGACGCGGGTGAAGGTGTTCTGCTGGGAGGGGTGGTAGGAGGCGAGGAGGATCGGGCCTCCCGTAGCGGCCGTCGCCGCCGGGCCGTCGCCGGCGACCCCCAGCCGAACCTCGATTCCGTGCCCGAACCGTGGCCGCGGGCGCGGGACGGGGTGGCCACGGCTCTGCCAGACCCGAAGCGCGTTGTCGAAGGCGAAGCCGCCGAGCGCCACGACGACCGCGACGCGCGGGAGCAGATCGAGCTCGGCCTCCAGCCACGGCCGGCAGTTGTCGCGCTCGGCGGTCGTGGGGCGGTTCGCGGGCGGCGCGCAGCGGACGGCTGCCGTGATGAAGCAGTCGCGGAGCTCGAGGCCGTCGCCCTTCCGCTCGCAGTCGGGCTGATTGGCGAAGCCCGACCGCCAGAGCGCCCGGTACAGCCAGCGCCCGGACTCGTCGCCCGTGAACGCGCGGCCCGTCCGGTTCCCACCGTGCGCGGCGGGCGCGAGGCCGAGGACGAGGAGCCGCGCCTCGGGATCGCCCCAGCCCGGCACCGGCCGCCCCCAGTACTCCTCGTCGGCGAACGCGCGGCGTTTCTCGCGCGCCACCTGCTCGCGCCAGGCGACGAGCCGCGGGCATCTGCGGCAGCGGACGACCTCGCGCTCGAGCACACGGAGCGCGGGCGTCATCGCGGCCTCCATGGGCAGGGTCTCGTCGGGGGATCGGGGAGACATCCGCGCAAGGTACGCGACACATCGCCCCGCGCAGCGTGTAAGCCATATCACAGACCCGGAGCGTCCCGACCATTAGCATGGTATCGTTGCGATCGTCGGCAGGGAGTCGCGAGGGATTCGATGGGACCAGGGAACGAGGTGCGGTGAGGGCGAAGCTTCTGCGGGATGGTCACGCGCGCGTCCACGCGCTCGTCTTCGACGTCGAGGACGAGGCGGTCGCCACCCTGACCTCCTTCGCCGAGGAGCGCGGCATCGAAGCCGCCTGGTTCACGGCGATCGGCGCCTTCCGCGAGGCCGTGATCGCCTTCTTCGACTGGGACTCGAAGACCTACGAGGAGATTCCCGTCGAGGAGCCGGTCGAGGTCGCGGCGCTGACCGGGAACGTCGCGCGAAAGGACGGCCGGGTCCGCGTCCACGCCCACGTGGTGCTCGGCCGCCGGGACGGCAGCGCACTCGCCGGACATCTCGTGTCCGGGCGCGTCCGGCCGACCCTCGAGATGATGTTCGTCGAGGAGCGCGCCAATCTCATGCGGACGATCGACGAGGAGTCGACGCTTCCGCTCCTGGACGCCGACTCGTGATCGCCGCGTCTACCGACCGTTCGGCGGTGCGCCGCGATCCTCGAGGTCGAGCCCGGCGAGGGCCGTGTCCACCAGCTCGTCGACCGGTCGCGTCGCGTCCAGCGTCAGCGCGCGGCGCGGGGGCTCGAGGGTCCCGAACTGGCTCGCCACCAGCGACGCGTCGAAGAAGTGGTCCCGCCGTCCGCCGACCCGCTCTTTCGCCGTCTCCGGATCGATCGCCAGGTACACGAATCGGATGTCCGCAGTCTTGGCGGCCCGGGACTCCCCCCCGGGGGGTTGCTTCCCCCCGGCCGGCGGCGTCCCCGCGGCCGGCCCCCGGACCACGTCCCGGTACGCCCGCTTCAGGCACGAGCACGTCACGACCGCGTCGACCCCCCGGGACGCCTCCCGGGCGGCCAGTTCGCGGACCCGTTCCAGCCACGGCCGGCGGTCTTCGTCGGTCAGCGGTTCATCCCTCAGCATCTTTCGGACGTTTTCCTCTGGATGGAGGTCGTCCCCCTCGTGGAACGGCCACCCCAGTCGGCGCGCGAGGGCGCGGCCGACCGTCGTTTTCCCGGCACCGGAGACTCCCATGACCACGATGATCACGCCCGTCACCTCGCTTCGCTCGCGCGTCCGGCGGCTCATTGTACTCGCGGCGCTCCTGGCCGGGCTGCCCGCCGTGCTGCCGGGCTCGGCCCACGCGCAGTACTTCGGGCGCAACAAGATCCAGTACGAGGACTTCGACTGGTACATCGTCGAGACCGAGCGGTTCGACGTCCACGCCTACACCGAGGAGAACGACAGCCTGGTCCTCGACGCGGGACGGATGGCGGAGCGCTGGTACAGCCGCTACGGCTCGATCTTCGACCACGAGTTCGACGAGCGGAAGCCGCTGATCTTCTACGCCGACCAGCCGGACTTCCATCAGACGAACACCACTCCCTCGACGCTGTCGCAGGCGACCGGCGGGTTCACGGAGAGCCTCAAGGACCGGGTCGTCATGCCGTTCGCCGAGACGATGGGCGACACCGACCACGTGCTCGGTCACGAGCTCGTGCACGCGTTCCAGTACGACATCGCAAAGGAGGCCGCGGTCTCGGGCGGGCAGCAGGGGCTCCAGCGGCTGCCGCTCTGGGTCGTCGAGGGGCTGGCCGAATACCTGTCGATCGGGCGCGACGACCCGCACACGGCGATGTGGCTGCGGGACGCGGTGCTCGCCGACGAGCTCCCCGAGATCAAGGACCTGGGCCGCGACCCGCGCTTCTTCCCGTACCGCTGGGGCCACGCGTTCTGGGCCTTCGTCGGCGGCCGCTGGGGCGACTCGCGGGTCGCCCAGCTCTACCAGGCGATGGCGCGCGAGGGTGTCGACATCGGCGCACGCACCGTCCTCGCCACCGACGTGGACACGCTCTCCCTCACCTGGATCGCGACGACGAAGGACTACTACCAGCCGCTCCTCGAGGGGCGCGACGGGCCCGCCGCGGCGGGGAAGCGCCTGCTGGCGCCCGACATCGACGCGGGCGAGATGAATCTGTCCCCCGTGCTGTCGCCCGACGGCACGCGTGTCGCATTCCTCTCCGAGCGCGACCTCTTCACGATCGACCTCTTCCTCGCCGACGCGCAGAGCGGCCAGGTGCTCGGGAAGCTCGCGGAGAGCGAGCGCGATCCGCACTTCGACGCGATCGCGTTCATCAGCTCGGCGGGCGCGTGGTCCCCGGACGGGCACCGGTTCGCCTTCGCCACCTTCACCGAGGGCGACGGCGGGATCGCGGTCTCCGACGCCGACCGCCGCCAGGTCGATCGGTTCTACGATCTCGGCGACGTGGGAGAGGTCCACTCGCTCGCCTGGTCGCCCGACGGAGCGTCGATCGCGTTCAGCGGATCGACGGGAGGACTGACCGATCTCTGGCTCCTCGACGTGGGGAGCGGCGCGATCGAGAAGCTGACGAACGACGCGTGGGCGGAGCTCCATCCGGACTTCTCCCCCGACGGCGGGACGATCGCCTTCGCCACCGACCGCTCCGACGACGCACGGCTCGCGGACCTCGACTTCCCCTCGATGGGCCTCGGCTTCTACGACCGCGCGACCCGCGAGATCCGGGTCGATCGCCCGTTCGGCGAGAACACCAAGCACATCAACCCCCGCTACGCGCCCGATGGGAGCCTCTACTTCATCAGCGATCGCGAGGGGTTCAGCGACGTGTACCGGATGGACCTGGAGAGCGGCGAGGTGTTCCAGGTGACGCGCATGGCGACGGGCGTCAGCGGGATCACCGCGATGGGGCCGGCGCTCACGGTCGCGCGCGATACCGGCGACCTCCTGTTCACGGTCTTCGAAGAGGGGAACTACATCGGGTATCGCCGCGCCGCGGCCGAGTCTCGCGGCGACCTGATCGTGCGCGGCGAAGTCCCGGCGCCGGCCGGCACGCTGCCGCCGATCCCGCCCAGCTCGCCGATCCTCGTGGCCAACTACCTCGCGGAGCCGAATCGCGGCCTTCTCGAGCGCAGCGCGTTCTCGCGGCAGGACTACAAGTCCAAGCTCGCCCTCGACTACGTCTCGCCGCCGACGGCGGGCGTGGCGGTCGACCGCTGGGGCGTCGGCGCCGGCGGCTCGATCGGGCTCTGGTTCAGCGACATGCTCGGCAACCGCCAGGTGCTGACCGCGTTCCAGGGGACGGGCGGGCTCAAGGACATCGGCGGCGAGGCGCTGTTCATCAACCAGGGCGGCCGCTTCAACTGGGGCTTCTTCGGCGGGCGGATTCCGTACCGCGCGGGATTCAGCCGGGTATTCGTCGACGAGATCAATGGCGTGCCGGCGACCGCCGTGGACCTGATCCTCGAGCGGACCTTCTACAACCGCGTCGGCGTGCTCGGCGAGTACCCGTTCTCGACGACGCGCCGGGTCGAGATGGACGCCGGGTTCCTGCGGATCGGCTTCGACCGCGAGGTGATTCGCGGCTTCTTCATCAACGGCCAGCAGGTCGCCGAGGATCGCTTCGATCTCGACGCGCCCGATCCCCTGAACCTCGCGCAGGCGTCGGTCGCGCTCGTCAACGACTTCTCGTACTTCGGCTACACGTCGCCCGTCCGCGGCGGCCGGAACCGGTTCGAGATCGGCGGGAACGCGGGGACGTTCGACTTCGCGACCGTGCTCGCCGACTGGCGGCGCTACTTCTACCTGAACCCGCTGACGTTCGCGGTCCGGGGTCTCCACTTCGGGCGTTACGGCAGCGAGGCGGAGGAGCAGCTGACCCCGCTCTACCTGGGGTCGACGTCGCTCGTCCGCGGGTACTCGTCGGGCTCCTTCGACGTCGACGAGTGCACGGGAACCGAGGAATCGACGTGCCCCGAGTTCGACCGCCTGACCGGGAGCCGGATCGCGGTCGCGAGCCTCGAGCTGCGGGTCCCGCTCCTCGGAACGGAGCGCTTCGGTCTGATCGACGCGGGCGGGTTCCTCCCGGTCGAAGTCTCGCTCTTCGGCGACGCCGGCGCGGCGTGGAACTCGGACGACGATCTGCAGCTCAAGTTCGATCGCGACTCGATCGAGCGGATCCCCGTGTTCAGCGCGGGCGCGTCGGCTCGGATGAACCTGCTGGGAAGCGCGGTCATCGAGCTCTACTACGCCTACCCGTTCCAGCGCGACATCGGCTGGGAGTTCGGCTTCCAGCTCGCGCCTGGGTGGTGAGTCGTGGCCCGGCGGCGCCCGCTTGCTGGGCGCCGCCGGATCAGCCGGCGGGGACGAGCGTCTTCGTGTGGCGGAAGAGGTTGTCGGGGTCGTAGGCGCGCTTGAGGGCGGCGAGCCGGGCGAGCGTGGTCTTGCCGTAGGCGGCCTGGACGCGCTCGGCGCCCTCGTCTTCGGTCATGAAGTTGAGGTACGCGCCGCCCGTCGAGAACGGCCGCATCGCCTCCCACGCCTCGCGCGCCCAGCCGACGTTGACCGCGTCGTCGGCCGCGTCCTCCCAGGACGCCGTGATGTTGAGCACGAACCCCGCGTCGCGGTTTCCGGCCGGCGAATGGCTCGCCGGCTGCTCGTTCAACGCGCCCTCGATCTGGAACAGGATGATCCCGCCGTGGGGCGACGGGATCCGCCCGGCGTGCTCCACGATCAGGTCGAAGAGGTCCGGCTCGACGACCGGCAGGTACTCGGACTTCCAGTAGTAGCGACGCCCCTTGGGCTGGGTCGCGTCGAGCAGACTCTGCATCTGTACGAACGGCCGGTGGACGAGGATGTCGGCGACGGGTGCGCCGAACCCCTTGATCGGCGCCGTGAGCCGCTCGCCGTCGCGCGGGTCTCCGCTGTGGCACGCGAAGATCGCGATGATCGGCTGCCCGTGGATCGACTTGGGGAGCCAGGGGGCCGGCGGAGCGATCCGCAGAACCGCGACGGAGGTGAGCTCGCGGGGAGAACCCGGAGCCGCGACTTCGCGGTAGAGGTCGAGGACGTCGCGGGCGTCGGCCCCCTTCCACACCACAGCGCCCCCGACGATCTCCGGCCCGACCGGGTATAGCCGGTACTCGAACGACGTGACGATCCCGAAGTTCCCGCCGCCGCCGCGGAGGCACCAGAAGAGCTCCTCGTGCTCGCGGGGGCCGGCGCGCACGACGGTCCCCTCCGCGGTCACGACCTCCACCGATACCAGGTTGTCGCAGGTCCAGCCGTGCTGCCGCGACAGGTAGCCGAAGCCGCCGCCCACCGTAAGGCCGGCGATCCCGGTCGTCGAGACGAAGCCGATCGGCGCGGCGAGGCCGTGGAGCTGGGTCTCGCGGTCGAGATCGCCGAGCGTGCAGCCCGGCTGGGCGCGCACGGTTCGCGCGGCCGGGTCGACCCAAACGCCCTTCATGAGCGAGCAGTCGATCATGAGGCCGCCGTCGCAGACGGCGAGCCCGGCGATGTTGTGGCCCCCGCCCTTTACCGACGACAAAAGCCCGTGCTCGCGCGCGAAGCGAACCGCGGCGACGACGTCGGCCGTGCCGGTCGCGCGGGCGATCAGCCCCGGGCGGCGGTCGATCATCGCGTTCCAAAGGGAGCGGGCGTCGTCGTAGCCGGGGTCGGCGGGGAAGAGCAGTGGTCCGCGGAAGGAGGCGCGAAAGGCGTCGAGGGCCTCCGGCGCGAGCGTCGTCGTGCCGCCGTTCAGCGTCTTCATTTCGGTCATCGATCCCTCCTGGTCGCGCGGGAACGTCGCGCCTCCGGCCGCGCATCGCAATATTCCGCGCCATGAGCGCCGAATCCCGCAAGTCCAAGGCGACGCGACGCGAGCCCCGCGGCGGCGATCCCTCGCTGCCCCCCAAGCCCGTCTCCGCGAGCCGGGTCATGCTGTCGCTCCTCGCGACCCCCGAGTCGCGGAACCTGTTCGGCAACGTCCACGGCGGCTGGATCCTCCGGCAGGTCGACGAGGCGGCGTACGTCTCCGCCGCGCGCCACGCCGGCAATCACGCGGTCACCGCGTCGATCGAGCGCGTCGACTTCCGCTCGCCGATCCGGATCGGCGACCTCGTCCAGCTCTCCTGCGAGGTCCAGTGGGTGGGCCGAACATCGATGATGGTCGGCGTCCACATCGAAGCCGAGGACATCCTCACCGGTGCCGTCCGCCACACGAACACCTGCGTCCTCACCTACGTGGCGATCGACAAGGACTTGAAACCCGTTCCAGTGCCCGGGCTCATTCTCGAGACCGAGGAGGAAGAGCAGATCTGGCGGAAAGCCGAAGCGCGGCGGGTGAAGAAGTAAGCACCTGGAACCGGCTGTGCTCACTCCAGAGGGTACAACTCGAATCCCATCTCTTTCGCGGTGATTCTCATACGGGTGTCGTACGTGGCGACCTCGACATCCTCCCCGCGGTCACGGAGGTAGAAGACCGATGAGAGGTGGATGGCGTCGAGAGCTCGGACCGTATTGGGGAACGGTTCGATGGCTCTCTCCAAGACGACGGGATCCATCTCCAGGACCTCGACGCTCCCGAGGACATCGCGTGCGAGATCGGCGTGGGATTCGCGGACGCCGTACGCCTGCATTCGCGTCCAGACCTCGATCGTAAGGAGCCGACTCGAGATCAGACCACCGGACCAGAGGTCCGGAGGCGGGCGTCTTCCTTCGGCCAGGATCTCCGCCAGAACGACCGAACTATCGAGGTATTTCACGATCCGCCCGGAACTCATCGAGATCTTTCAAGAGCTGCTCGAGGGTCATGATCGGCCTGCGCTCGCTCTCGGGGATCGGGGTGTAGGTCTTCTCGGCGGGCTTCAGGAGCCCGCGACGAACGAGGTCGGCCCGTGCCTGCTCACTGTCGCGCTGAGCGACCTCGTCCAAACCGCGCCGTAGCACTTCGGAACGCGAAACTCCCATACGCCTGGCGACCCGATCGAGTCGCTCGCGCTCCGCGCTCGAGAGGTACACCTGGATGGGTTCCCGAACTCTCGCCATCGACTCCCCGATGAGCCCAAGTAAATTCACTCAGCGCCATGGTAAATTCTATGGCACCCGAACGCTTGTGTCAACGGGACGGGGGGGTCGACTCTGAGGGAGGCTCGACTCGTTGGTGGGGGTCCGTCCGGCTGGCGCGTCCCCGCTTTCTTGTTGCCTGGCCTTTATGTGTGCAAACCGTCCATATGATGGGAGGCACCCCATCCGGACTGCTCTGGAAATCCATTGGAACCCTGGGGGAGGGACGAATACCCGTGGTCTCCCACGAATACATCCGATCCGATCACTTCCAATTCATTTGAAGAGCGGCGTGGAAGAGGTCCCCGTCCCCATCGACCGACTCCCGTTCTGCGCTGCTCTGGAAATGAATTGGAACAGTGGGGACGGATGCATTTACAGAATCCCCTTAGGACATCTCACGGCTCCTCGGCGGCGGGCCAAAAGGCCTGTCGTTCCAACCACGTGCTGGCGGCGATGGTCTAAACGAGGTATGGCCACCTCCGTGCGGAAATGGCAGGGCTGCCCGTTGGCAATGGAGGAGATGAAGATGAAAAGACGCGCTCTACTCTTCGCATGTGCGTTGTCCCTTCTGCCGGGCGCGCACGCTTCCGGTCAGGACGCCTCGTCTCCTGCCGAGCCGCAAACCCCGCAGAGTCCGGCCGCCGCGCAGCTCCTCGAAGCGCTTCGGGGAAACAGGCTTCCCCTCACGATGAGCGACGGTCATCCCGCGGGACCCGGCTGGGATTGGCTCGTCCGGGAAGCGCGAGATGCTCGATTCACATTGATCGGCGAAGAGCATGGTGTCGCGGAAACGGCGCAGCTCTCCGCGGCTCTCTTCGATGCGCTTCGCGGATCCGGTTACACGCGAATGGCCATCGAGCTTTCCCCTGTCATCGCGCAGGACATCGAGGCGTCCGCGCGGCGCGATGGCCTCGAGGGGATCGTGGAATTCCTGACCGCCCCCGGCACGTTCACGTTCTACAACCTGCGCGAGGAAGCGCAGTTTCTCGCCGATGTACTCGATGCCGCGCCCGGGAACGAGCGGGTTCTCTGGGGATTCGACCGCGAGATCTTCAGCGATCGCTATCTGATCTCCAGGCTCGAAGCCAGGATACCGGAGGGCGCACGAGAGCCTTTCACGCGTCTGAAGGAGGCATCCGCGAGAGCCTGGGCCCGGTACGAGCAGGAGCCGAACGGGGACAACCTGTTCCTCCTGTCGGAAGACCCGGCCCTGGTGTCGGCGGTGCGGGCCGCCTGGCCGAATCCGGACCCCGACAGCGACGCGATCCTGCGCACGCTCGAGGAATCCCTCGCCATCGAAACTGCGGAACGGACCGGAGGCCTGTGGCCGTACATGCAGCGCCGCACCCAATGGACCCGGGAGAACCTGGCCGCCCTGCTGAGGGCGGAGCAGGGAAGCGCGGTACCTCCGAAGCTCCTGATGAAGTTCGGCTACAACCACATGATCCGCGGCGCGAATTACTTCCATTCGTTCGATATCGGCGCGATGGCGGACGAGGTGGCGGTCCTCACGGGCGATCGCGCGTTCCACATTCTCGTCCTGCCGGGTCCCGGTTCTCAGCAGGCTGTTCCCGGGCCGGGGTGGAGCTTCGTCTCGGTTGCTACCGATGACGTCGACGAACTCCGAGCCGGCGACCAACGACTCGGGCGCGTGCTTTCCAACCCGGATGCCACGGGCCATGAGGTGATCGACCTCCGTGCCCTGCGGCCATTGGCAACGCGTGGTCTCGAAGGCTGGAACCCCGACCTCGTGCGGACGATCTATGGCTACGATGCGGTCGTGATCTGGAAGGGAGCACACGCCTCTTCGTCCCTGAGGTGAGCCGAGGCGGACCGGAACATGGAACCCGTTTCCGCTCAATGGAATAGGGGCCCGGATAGGGACACGACGCCTGGCCAGCGACTCGCTGCACCGCCGCCTGAGGACCCCCACCGCGGGTTGCCGCGCCCCCGCGGCCCCGGCTACCTTAGGGCGCGTTCGGGCGGCCCTTTTCCCCCTGAATCGCCAGCGATTTCGAGCCGCGGCCCGCGTTCCGGGCCCGCTCCCCATACGAGTCCGCCCCCTGGAGATGCCCATGAACGTCCGCACCAAGGAAGGGCCTCCTTCGACGACCAAGCCGGAGGGATCCGTGTCCGAGAAGTTCCAGAGCTTCATCGCCGGGAAGTGGACCGACGCGGAGACCGGCGCCCGCTACGAGAACCGGAACCCGGCCGACACCGACGACCTGATCGGCACCTTCCCGGCCTGCGGCCCGATCGACGCCGAGCGCGCGATCGAGTCGGCGGTCAAGGGGTTCGAGGCGTGGTCCCGGGTCCCGGCGCCGAAGCGCGGCGAGGTCCTCAAGCGCGCCGGCGACATCATGACGCTCCGGAAGGACGAGCTCGCCGACGGGATGACCCGCGAGATGGGGAAGCCCCTGACCGAGACCAGGGGCGACGTCCAGGAAGCGATCGACACGGCGTACTACGCGGCCAGCGAGGGGCGGCGGCTCTTCAGCCACACGGCCCCCTCCGAGCTCCGCGACAAGATGGGGTTCGCGATCCGGCGGCCCGCCGGCGTCTTCGGGATCATCACGCCGTGGAACTTCCCGATCGCGGTTCCCTCCTGGAAGATCTTCCCGGCCCTCTGCTGCGGGGACGCGGTCGTCTGGAAGCCGGCCCAGGACACGCCGTGGACGGCGGTCAAGTTCATCGAGATCCTGCTCGAAGCGGGGGTGACGCCCGAGGCGGTCCAGCTCGTGACGGGCTTCGGCGGCGAGGCCGGCGCGCCGATCGTTTCGCACCCCAAGGTCCGCGGGATCTCGTTCACCGGTTCGACCGCCGTCGGGCAGAGGATCGCCGCCGTCTGCGGCGAGATGGGGAAGCCCGTGTCGCTCGAGATGGGCGGCAAGAACGCGCAGCTCGTCATGGACGACGCCAACCTCGACCTCGCGATCGAGGGGGTCCTCTGGGGCGCGTTCGGGACGACCGGCCAGCGCTGCACCGCGACCTCGCGGCTCATCCTCCACGACACCATCCACGACGAGCTGGTCGAACGGCTCGCCCGCCGCGCCGAGAAGCTCAAGCTCGGCGACGGGCGGAAGAAGGGCACCGAGGTCGGTCCGCTCGTCAATGAGGACTCGCGCGACAAGGTCGAGAAGTACGTCCGAATCGGGCAGGAGGAAGGCGCCAAACTGTTGACGGGTGGCGGTATTCCGACGGATAGCGGCCTCGAGCGTGGCTGGTTCTACCTGCCCACGATCTTCACCG
>DASSBK010000057.1:0-11261 GCA_035698825.1 Gemmatimonadota bacterium | reverse complement strand
CGCCGGCAGGTTCAGCCTCGGAAACTCCACCAGGACGTACGGCCCGCCGTTGAGTCGCACGCGCGGATCCGAGAGCTCGGGGGTCGCCGTGTCGAGGAGGATCTCGCGCCCCAGGTGGAAGCTCATCCGGGGCTCGCGGTCGACGCAGGCGTCCACCACGCGAAACCACGCCTCTTCGACCTCGCGCTGCTGCGGCTCGAAGAGCTCGGCGCGGGCGATCGTGCTGGCGTCGATGTGGGGCGTCGTGAGGACGTGCCGGATCCCTTCCGCGGCGAGGGTATCCACGCCGCGGACCGCCTCGCCGAGATCGCGCGCGCCGTCGTCCACTCCCGGAACCAGGTGGCTGTGGAAGTCGACCAGCCCGGCGGGCACCGCCTCGCCCGCCAGCACCTCTTCCGCGCGCTGCACGGTCTCCGGCGCTTTCGCGGCAGGAGCGGCCGCCGGAGCGCTCATGCCGTGACGACCTCCCCTTTCAAACGACGGACGTCCGCGTCGACCATCATCCGCACGAGCTCCTCGAACCCGACGACGGGCTCCCAGCGAAGCTCCTCCCGCGCGCGCGAATAGTCGGCGGTCAGATGGTCGACCTCCGCCGGCCGGAACCGACCGCGATCGACCTCGACATGGCTCTCCCAATCGAGGCCCAGGTGCTCGAAGGCGACCCGGCACACGTCGCGGACGGAGTGGGGGATGCCGGTGCCGATCACGTAGTCGCGCGGCTCGTCGCGCTGCAGCATGCGCCACATCGCATCCACGTAGTCGCCCGCGAAGCCCCAGTCCCGCTCGGCGTCGAGGTTGCCGATCGGCAGCCTGTCCGCCAGACCCAGGGAGATCCGGGCCGCCCCGTCCGAG
Organism: Gemmatimonadota bacterium; assembly: GCA_035698825.1. GTDB lineage: Bacteria > Gemmatimonadota > Gemmatimonadetes > JACCXV01 > JAHWKZ01 > JAICNR01. Next base: position 10,409 of record DASSBK010000057.1, on the reverse strand, counting down.
ACATGGCGGGTCACGAACTCCAGGCCGCGGCGCGGCGACTCGTGGTTGAACAGGATCCCGCTCACCGCGAACATGTCGTAGGACTCCCGGTAGTTCACGGTGATGAAATGACCGTAGACCTTGGCCACGCCGTAGGGGCTCCGGGGGTGAAACGGGGTCGACTCGTCCTGGGGCGACGTCCTGACCTTGCCGAACATCTCGCTCGACGACGCCTGATAGAATCTGATGGAAGGATCCACCTGGCGGATCGACTCCAGCACGCGCGTGACGCCGAGGCCTGTGAACTCCCCGGTCAGAATGGGCTGGGCCCACGACGTCGGGACGAACGACTGTGCGGCCAGGTTGTAGACCTCGGCGGGCCGGGACTCCTCGATGGCCAGGACCAGCGAGCGCTGATCCAGGAGATCGGCCTGATGGAGGTTCAGCCGGGACTTGATGTGCGAGATGCGGTCGAACTTCTCGGTCGAAGCCCGACGGACGATTCCGTGCACCTCGTATCCCTTGGCCAGCAACAGCTCGGCCAGGTAGGATCCGTCCTGCCCCGTGATCCCCGTGACCAGCGCGCGCTTCAACCGTAGACCTCCTGCATCAGGCGGATACGGCTGGCGACCATGTCGATCGCGATTTCGTTGTATCCACCCTCCGGGATGATCACGTCCGCGTAACGCTTCGACGGCTCCACGAACTCTTCGTGCATGGGCCGGACGGTGCGTACGTATTGCTCGGCAACGCTCTCCAGCGTCCGACCGCGCTCCCGGATGTCCCGAGTGATCCGTCTCAGAAGCCGGATGTCCGCCGGGGTATCGACGAAGATCCGGATGTCCAGCACCGCGCGGATCTCCGGCACGTGGAACAGCAGGATGCCTTCCGCGATGATCACGTCGCGCGGCTCGATCGTGACCGTCTCTCCGGTGCGCTCGTGCCGCGTGAAGTCGTAGATGGGCTGCTCGATGGCCCGTCCGGCCTTCAGCTCCACCAGGTGCCGCACGAACAGTTCATGCTCGATGGAGTCCGGGTGATCGAAGTTCACCTCGTCTCGACGGGTCGGCGGAAGGTCCGCCAGGTCGCGGTAGTAGGAATCCATCGTGATGACGGTGATCGAGTCGAGCGCCAAACGCTTCACGATGTTGCTCGCTACGGTGGTCTTTCCGGACCCGGTCCCGCCCGCGATGCCGAGAACCAGGCGGGTCACCGGCCGCCGACCCTGCGGGCGCTCGCCCCGGTGGTCGTCGGCACCGGCCTCGCGAGCTCGCTTTCCGCGAGCCCACGGAAGTACTCGATCGTGCTGCCCAGACCCTCGGCGAGCGAGGTCCGGGGCTCCCAGCCCAGGACCTCGCGGGCGCGCTCGATCATCGGCCGCCGCACCTGGGGATCGTCCTGGGGCAGAGGGCGTGTCTCGATCCCGCTCGACGCGCCGGTCAGCTCCAGCACGAGCCGGGCGAGCTGCATGACGGTCATCTCGTCGGGGTTTCCGATGTTCATGGGCCCCACGAAGTCCGACATCAGCAGCCGATAGATCCCGTCGATCTCGTCGTCCACGTAGCAGAAGGAGCGCGTCTGCGAGCCGTCTCCGTAGACGGTCAGCGGCTCGCCCGAGAGCGCCTGGCGGATGAAGTTCGAGACCACGCGCCCGTCGTGAGGGCGCATGGCGGGGCCGTAGGTGTTGAAGATGCGGACGATGCGCACGTCGAGGGCGTGGTAGCGGTGGTAGGCCATCGTGAGCGCCTCCGCGAACCGCTTGGCCTCGTCGTAGACCCCGCGAGGCCCCACGGGATTGACGTTGCCCCAGTACGACTCCGGCTGCGGGTTGACCAGCGGATCGCCGTAGACCTCCGACGTCGATGCCAGGAAGTACCGGGCATCCTTGGCCTTGGCCAGGCCCAGCGTCTTGTGGGTGCCGAGCGATCCCACCTTCAGCGTCTGGATGGGAAGCTCCAGATAATCGATCGGGCTCGCGGGGGAGGCGAAGTGCATCACCGCATCGAGCGGTCCATCCACGTACACGAAGTTCGTAACGTCGTGGTGGACGAAATGGAAGTCGCGGCTCTCGAACAGGGGCGCGACGTTGCCGGGCCGGCCGGTCACGAAGTTGTCCATGCCGATCACCTGGTGCCCCTCGGCGAGTAGCCGGCGGCACAGGTGGGATCCGAGAAAGCCCCCTGCCCCGGTGACCAGGATCCGCATCAGCCCTGTTCCCCGGCCAGCTCGGTTGCGATCGTCGGGCTGGAGCGCGCCGCACCGGCCCGCCAGCTCGGGCGGCCGATCGAGAAGTACTCGAAGCCCAGCTCGGACATGGTCCGCGGGTCGTACAGGTTGCGCCCGTCGAACACGACCGGCGACTTGAGCTCGTTCCGGATGCGCTCGAAGTCGGGGAACCGGAACTCGTTCCATTCCGTGACCACCACGAGCGCGTCGGCACCCTTCAATGCATCGTGAGCGCTCCCCGCGTAGACCACCCGGTCGCCGAGGACAAGCCTGGCGTTGTCCAGGGCCTCGGGATCGAACACGGCCACTTCGGCGCCCGATCTCAGCAGGTCCTCGACCAGCACCAGGGCTGGCGCTTCGCGGATGTCGTCGGTCCGTGCCTTGAAGGCCACTCCCCACACGGCGAAGCGGCGGCCCGAAAGATCGTCACCGAAGCGAGCGCGCACCTTCTCCCCGAGCACCTGCTTCTGGGCCTCGTTGACGGCGTGGACCGCGCGCATGATCGGGAACTCGTACCCGACTTCGTCTGCCAGCCGCTCCAGCGCCCGCACGTCCTTGGGAAAGCACGATCCGCCGAAACCGGCGCCCGGGAACAGGAAGGCCGGTCCGATCCGCCTGTCCGAGCCGATCCCGATCCGCACCTCGTCGACGTTCGCTCCCACGCGCTCGCACAGATTGGCGATCTCGTTCATGAAGGTGATCCGCGTCGCGAGCATCGCGTTGGCGGCATACTTCGTCATCTCCGCCGATTCGACATCCATGAAGCAGATCGGGTTCCCGGTCCGGATGAACGGGGCGTAGAGCCTGCGCATGACCTCCCGCGCGGAGTCGCTGTCCGTTCCGACCACCACACGATCGGGCTTCATGAAATCCTCCACCGCCGAGCCTTCCTTGAGGAACTCCGGATTGGACACCACCAGAAACTCGTGCGGCGAGGACTCCGCCAGCACTTCGCGCACCTTCCGGCCAGTCCCCACCGGCACCGTGCTCTTGTTCACGACGATCCGCGGGCCGTCCGCGTGCTGCGCGATCTCGCGTGCCACCGCCAGGACGTGCGACAGGTCCGCCGATCCGTCCTCCCCGGCGGGCGTGCCGACCGCGACGAAGACCACCTCCGCGGACCCGACCGCGTCCTGCGGGTCCGTCGTGAACCGTAGGCGCCCCATTTCCAGATTGCGCTGGAGCACTTCTTCCAAGCCGGGCTCGTAGATCGGGATCCGTCCGCGCCGGAGCCCGGCGATCCTCTGCTCGTCCACGTCGCGGATCACGACATCGTTTCCCATCTCCGCGAAGCAGCTTCCCGTCACCAGGCCTACGTAGCCGGCGCCGAATACTCCCACGCGCATGGAATCAGTCCTCTCTGCCTTCGGTTATCCGCTCGATGATGCCGGTGGTCGATTTGCCGGCCACCAGGTCTATCCGCGCCACCGTTCCCCCGTACGATTCCACCAGGTCGCCCCCGACGACCGCTTCCCGCGCGTAGTCCGCTCCCTTGGTCAGAACGTCGGGGCGGATCGCCTCGATCAGGGACATGGGGGTGTCTTCGTCGAAGAGCACCACGTAGTCGACGCAGCTCAGCGCCGACAGGATCTCGGAGCGCTCCGTCTGGTCCAGGATCGGGCGGTCCGGCCCTTTGAGGCGCGCGACCGAGGCGTCGGTGTTCAGTCCCACGATCAGGCAATCCCCCAGCGCGCGCGAGGCCTCCAGGTACTTGATGTGTCCGGCGTGCAGCAGGTCGAAGCATCCGTTGGTGAAGACGACCGTCTCGCCTCGCCCGCGGCGCTCGGCGGCGGCGGCCGCGGCCGTCTCCGCGTCGACGCGCTTGCGCCCCGCCGCCGATCCGCGCTCCACCTCCTCCAGCATCTCCTCTCTGGAGACGGTCGCGGTGCCCACCTTGCGGACCTTGATCCCGGCCGCCGCGTTGGCGAGCCTGGCCGCCATCACGACGTCCTCGCCGGAGAGCAGGAACGCCGCGAAGGCGGCCGCGAACGTATCCCCGGCCCCCGTGACGTCGTACACCTGTCGGGCGCGGGCGGGGATATCGGTGGGCGCCCCGCGGCCGTACAGCCGGACCCCGCGCTCCGAGCGCGTCAACACGATCGCGGCCAGGTCGAGATGCTCCAGCAGTCGCTCGGCCCCCGGGTCGTCCCACTCTCCGCCCAGCAGATCGGCCAGCTCGCGCTCGTTGGGCAGCAGGAAGTCGGCGGCGCGATAGACATCGGCGTGGATGCCCTTGGGGTCCACGATCACCGGAGCGTCGCCGAGCGCCCGCTTCAGCCGATCGACGCCCGAGGCCGTGACCGCTCCCTTCCGGTAATCGCTCACGATCGCTCCATGGCATCCCGGAGCCAGCCTGTCGAGGACCTCCTCGAGCGCGCCGTCGATCCGCCAGTCCGGCGGGCGCGCGCTCTCGAAATCGATCCGCACCAGCGCGTGCTGCCCGGCGTGGACGCGGAGCTTGCGCGGGGTCGACCACCCATGCGCTTCGACCAGTCCATCCAGCGCGAGGCCTGCCGCGGCCAGCTGCGCTCTGCACTCGTTGCCCGCATCCCCCTCCCCCACCACCGTTACCAGGATCGGCTCGCAGCCTAGGGCCTGGAGGTTTCGCACGACGTTGCCGGCTCCCCCCAGGTAGAGATCCCGGCGCTCGTACGTCACCACGGGCACCGGCTTCTCGGGAGACAGCCGGTCCGCGTGCCCGAACAGGTAATCGTCCAGGATCGTGTCGCCATAGACCAGGACGCGGCTCGGCCGGAAGCGGCGAAGCGCGTCGCCGAGCGTGGAGCCTGGACCCGGTTCGGGCATAAGTAGGGTAAGTTATTTGCGCTCACGGACTTCATCAAGCGGTGGGGGACGGGCTGTTCTGCCGGCAGGCGATTGCCCTGCCACGCCGGCGCCGCTACAATCGCCTCCGAGGAGGTCGCCTTGGTCGAGCTCACTCCCGTCGCGCGCGAGAAGATCCGGGCGGCGCTCGAACGCGCCACGCCGCCGAGGGATCATCTGCGCATCGAGACGCGCCCCGGCAGGTCAGGGTTCGAGTATCGGCTGGCGGCCATGGCGGCCGAAGAGCTGCGCGAGGACGACGTCGTCGTGGACGAGGACGGGTTTCGCATCGTCCTGGACGGCGAGAGCGCAGGCTGGCTCCGCGGCGCGCGCCTCGACTACCGGGAGACTCTGCTCGAGAGCGGGTTTCGATTCGAGAACCCGAACCCTCCTCCCTCGCCGACGATCCCCTCGGGCGCGCGGGCCGATCTCACTGGGACCACCGCCGAAAAGATCCGGCGTCTACTCGACACGGAGATCAATCCCGCCGTCGCGGCCCACGGCGGGCGGGTCGAGCTGGCGGGAGTGGAGGACCGCGTCGTGTACCTGAGCTTCGGCGGGGGGTGCCACGGCTGCGGCCTCGTCGACGTCACCCTCAAGCAGGGGATCGAGACGCGCCTGAAGGAACTCCTGCCCGAGATCGAGCAGGTGGTCGACACGACCGATCACGCCGCCGGCGCCAACCCGTTCTACCGGTAGCCCAACAGGAAAAAGCGAGAGCAGGGCGAGCCCCTTGACCGCAGATCGGTCAAAACGGGTCAGATGCTAGGCGCGCGAGGAGTCCGTTCCGAGACGTGGTTATTCCCACGTCGCAGGAACGGCGACGAAGCGCAACGACGCAGATGGCCCGTTTTCACCGATCTGCCTACAAATCGATCTGGACCAGCTGCTGTTCATCATCCTTCTTCTTCAGCACCATCTTCTCGTAATACTCCCGCACCATCTGCGCCTCGCGGGCGGCCTTCTTCGCGGCCAGCCGCTCCTCGTGCGCGTTTTGCGGCCCTTCGCCACGGTCGCGCACGCGCGCGGCGTCCTCCGCGTCGACCTGCAGGGCATGATCGTAGTTCTCCAGCGGCACTTCCTTACCGCCGGCGAAGATCTCGTGGCGGCCCTTCTCCTTGTACCACTCGGCCACGGTGGCGTTCTTGTGCATGTTCTCGATGATGTTGCGCCACCCGTGACCGGTGTTGTAGGCGCAGAACGAGATCTCGCCCTCCTGCGTCGCGTAGGGGATGATGCACATCTCCGTGCGACGGAAATCGTAGTTGAACAGGTCCTGGAACCACATTCCGGCCACGAACAGGAAGTTCCAGGGATCCTTCCGGCGCTCCCAGGCGCCGTCGGGACCCAGCGATCCGTAGTCCTTCCCCGTCAGGCCGAACGACTTGTCGAACTTCTTGAAGATGTCGATCAGCGTCAGGCTCGGGGGCGCGTTGTAGGGCGAGTAGTTCTTGAGGAGGGCCAGCCCCATCATGACGTTGGAGAGCCACTTGCCGCGGTTGGCGTCGGTGATCTTCTGGATGTCCGCGATCAGCCCCGGAATATCGAGGAACTCCGGTACCGGCCGGAACTCCTTCGTGTTCTTGTTGATCATGAGCGCGGTCCCGACCCCGCAGTTCGGATGGCAGCCGCAGCTCGTCTGGCCCCATTCGGCGGTCGGGCCGTGAACCATGTCCGCGAAATCCGCGAACGGCCCCATCAGGGAGATCGGGAACCAGTCGCGCAACGGCTCGGTGACGCCCAGCTGGTCCTTCACGTCGCGCGCCATGTGGGAGAGCGTGTACCGCTGGCGCATCCGGCGCTCGTCCGTGATCTCGTCGTCCCGGCCGGTGAATGACACCGGCTGGAAGGCGATGAACGCGATCTTCTTCGGATTGTCGAGCGCGAACCGGACGATCGGACCGACCTGGTCGTTGTTCACCGTGTTCACGAGCGTCGTGACGAGCACGATCTGAACGCCCGCGTTGTACAGGTTGTCGATCGCCTTGAGCTTGACGTCGAACAGGTTGCCTACCTTGCGGTGGCTGTTCGCGTCGTTGCCGATGCCGTCGAACTGCAGATACACGAATCTCAGGCCCGCCTCGGCGGCCTGCTGGGCGAACTCGGCGCTCTTGGCGAATTCGATTCCGTTCGTGGCCGCCTGAACGGAGTTGTATCCGATGTCGCGCGCGTACTTCACCGCGCGGAGGAAGTGCGGGGACAGCGTCGGCTCGCCGCCCGAGAACTGAACCGACATCTGCCGTCGTGGCTTGATCTCGAGCGCGTTGTCGAGGATCTCCTGGATCTCCTCCCACGCCAGCTCATGGACGAAGCCGACCTGATTGGCGTCCATGAAGCAGGGGTCGCACATCATGTTGCAGCGGTTCGTGAGGTCGACGGTGAGTACCGACCCCCGGCCATGCTTGATCGTGGAAGAGCCATGGTCGTGCAGGCCGCCGTCGTTGTGCGCCCGCAGGTCGCGACCCGGGAAGTTCGCCTCGATCCATTCCAGGAATTTGGAGTCGACCGCCATCAGGTCCTCGAAGCGGCCGTGGTGCGGGCACTCCTTGACCATCCATACCTGACCGTCGCGCTCCACGATCTGGGCCTTTATCTCGCCCACTTTCTCGTGGATCAGGACCTTGTAGTCTTCCTCCCCCTCGATGATCCTCTTGCGCGCCTCGATGACGCACTTGGGACAAAGCGAGTCTGTCTCGCGCGGCCAGCCCAGCCGGGGCTTGGACTTTTCCCACGACTTGAGAAGCGGCTTGTCGCTCCACTTCGGCGTGAAGGAGGGATTGGGGCGGTAGCGATTGACCAGCTGAATGCCGTCGAAAGCGACCTTCGCGACCTTGGTAAGGCCCCAGTCCATGGCCTTCAGCGCCCGCGTGCCAATCCCGACACGGGCCTGGCCGTTTGGATTCAGGTGCCTGTCGGGAATCGCGAACGAAGAGGTGTCGAACGCTTCCGCGGATACCGGGGCATGGCCGTTGCCGTTTGCGAGTGACTGTGATACCGGGTCCACCACCTGGCTGTTGATCTTGATCATGAGAACCCCCTCCCCACGGATCGAGTCAGCCGAATCCTACCTGCCTAGTATGGACGTGGTCAATCCCCCTTCGAAGCGCCTTCGAGTCCTGGCTGACGGCGGCTCTGCCATAGGAAGCTGTGCATGCTGTTCAGGAATCCGCGCGTTTCATACAGGACTTCGACCTCTCCCCGGCACGAGTACCAACAGGCCGTGCACGTGTTCCGCTCGTGAGCCTCGTGCAGGCGACCCAGCACCGTTTGCATGTCCTCGCTGCGCAGGTTCCCGCAAGGCTCGGTGAGGTTGAACTCGACGCACTTCGAGACGACCATCTGGTTGTCGATATTGAACATCGCCCGTCCCGCGATGCACCCCGAGATCCCGTCGTTCACCGCCTCGTCGAACCGCTCCAGGTACAGACGATTCGTATGAAAAGTCTCCGGATACCGCCGCTTGAGGTCCATCAGGACCTCGGTCGCGCCCCGCAGGTGGCGTTGCCGCTCGTTTCCGGTCTTCATCACCGAGTACGGCTGAACCTGCCAGTACACACCCAGCTCGCGGGCCAGCTCGCAGAGCTTCGGCATCTCGTCGAGGTTGTCGTCGGTCAGCACGGAGATGATCTGCACCCGCTGATACGAAAGATCGGTGCGGGCCTCCATCAGCTGCTCGATCGCCTTGATCGCCCGCTCGAATGCGAACTTCACCCCCCGATGTTCCGCGTGCTTGTCCGGGTCGGCATAGTCGATGGAGACCGAGCAACCCCAAAGGCCCGCCTCCCAGAGCTGGCGCGCGCGCTTCGTCGTCATGCCCGACCCCGAAGTCGTCAGATACGGGAAATGGTCCCGCGCGATAACGTCCACGATCTGATGGATGTCTCGGCGCAGCATCGGCTCGCCGCCCGCGAGCGAGACGATCAGGGAGCCCAGCTCCGAGAGTTTCCGCGCGCCGCTCGCGAAATCCTCGAGCGAGTTCTCCTCGTGGGGCTTGAAATCGTTCTTCCAGTACGTGCAGAACGAGCACCCGTAGTTGCAGTTGTACGTCACCTGCCACGTGACCCATACCGGCCGCCCCAGCAGGAAGGCCTTCAGCAGCCGCGCCTTTTCCCCCAGGTGTGGCGGGGGGCCGCCAGAGCGAGCTCCCCGTGAGGCTTGTCGAGGCGCAAGGGGGGCCCGATCGGCAGCTCGATCTCCGGAATGCCGCGGCCGTTGCCGTTGGATTGGCCGGGCGGTCTGCCGTTGCCGTTGGTGTGGACCTGACCGTTGGTGTGAGGCTGGCCGTTCCCGTTCGAGACCGCGGATGCGGGGTTCTGGCGAAGCAGGGACTCGAGCGGAATGGGAGTTGACATATCAGACGCCCCCGGGGGTTGATAGGTCGTGGCGCTCGATCTGCCGCGAACAGTCTAGAGACCTCCGACGGTCAAGTCAAAGGGCCGAATCGATGTACCAGCCCATCGCTTCGTCCAGTCCCGCGCTCAACGTGTGGGTAGGTCGATAGCCGAGCAGGCGCTCCGCTTTCGAAATGTCCGCCAGCGAATGGCGCACGTCTCCAGGACGGAAGTCACCGTACTCCGGCTGCGCCTCGCCGATGTCCGCGGAGTGCCGGGCCAGTCGCTCGCGCACGAGAGCGAACAGCTCGTTCAGCGTGGCGCGTTCCCCCACCGCCACGTTGAACGTCTCGCCGAGGGCAGCGGCCTGTTGGGTCACGGCCGCCAGCACATTGGCCTGGATCGCGTTGGCCAGGTAGCAGAAGTCGCGGCTGGTCTCGCCGTCCCCGAAGATCTGCACGGTCCGCCCCTGCAGCAGCGCCGCGACCCATCGCGGGATCACCGCGGCGTAAGGCCCGTCGGGGTCCTGTCGCGGCCCGAACACGTTGAAGTACCGCAGGGACACCACAGGGAGCCCATAGACGTGCCGGAAGACCTCCACGTATCTCTCGCCCGCGGCCTTCGTCACCGCGTAGGGAGATAGAGGCCGCCCGGTCCGCGACTCGACCTTGGGGAGGTTCGGCTCGTCCCCGTATACGGAGCTGCTCGAAGCGAAGACGAACCTCTGAACGCCGGCGTCCCGCGACGCGACGAGCATGTTCAAGGTCCCGTTGACGTTGCTCTCGTGGCTCGTGACGGGGTCGGCGATCGACCGCGGCACCGACCCCAGCGCAGCCTGGTGCAGCACGATCTCTGCCTCGGCACACGCGCTCCGACACGCGTCCAGGCTGCGGACGTCGCCCTCGTGCATGGCGAACCGGCTCCAGCCGTCTTCCCCGACGCGCGCGCGGACATCCTCGAGGTTGGCCCGCTTGCCGGTGGAGAAGTTGTCGAGCCCGGCCACCGTCTGCCCGTTCATGAGGAGCTCGAGCACGAGGCCCGACCCGATGC
>DASSBK010000056.1:0-11207 GCA_035698825.1 Gemmatimonadota bacterium | reverse complement strand
TCGACGGCCTCGATCAGGCGGGCTCGATCAGGCACGACAGGTCGAGCGCGGGCGCGGAGTGGGTCAGGGCCCCGACCGAGATCCAGTCGACTCCCGCCTCGGCCACCGTCCGCACGGTGGCCAGCGAGATTCCCCCGCTGGCCTCGACGACGACGGGCCTGCCCACCGAGCGGATGCGCCGGACCGCCGGGACGAGATCGTCGATCCCGAAGTTGTCGAGGAGGATCCGGTCCGGCGGATGGGACGACGCGAGCACGGCCTCCAGCTCCTCCGCCGTGCGCACCTCGATCTCGACCGGAAGTCGCGCGTCGTTCCGCGATGCGACGGACGCCAGCGCGGCTTCGATCCCCCCTGCTCCCGCGACGTGGTTCTCCTTGATCAGGAACGCGTCGTAGAGCCCCATCCGATGATTGAACCCGCCTCCGTCCCGGACCGCGGCCTTCTCGAGCGCGCGCCAGCCCGGCGTCGTCTTGCGGGTGTCGACGACGCGGGCGCCCGTGCCCGCCACCGCGCGCGCGAACCGCCGGGCCTGCGTGGCGACGCCGGAGAGGCGCTGGAGGAAGTTGAGGGCGACCCGCTCGGCGACGAGGAGCGAGCCGAAGGCGCCGACCGCGAACGCGATCGGGTCGCCGACCTCGACCTCGGCGCCGTCGCCCTTCGCGATCTCGACCGCGACGCCCGCGTCGACCTGCCGATACGTCTCGGCGAACGCGGCGATGCCCGCGACGACTCCGGGAGCGCGGGCGATCACGCGCGCTCGCCCGGCGCGATCGGCGGGAATCGTCGCCGCCGTGGTGACGTCCCCCGTGCCGACGTCCTCCGCGAGCGCGTTCCGGACCAGGTCGGAGAGGCCGGGCGCGGCGCCGTGGCCGGCGGGAACGCTCACCTCCCGAGCCACACCCAGGCCCCGAACGCCGCGGCGGCGGCCAGGCAATACCAGCCGAAGAGCGAGAACCGTCCGCGGGCCAGCAGCCGGAAGACGAGCATGATCGCGACGATGCCCGACACGAACGCGGCGATCCATCCCAGCGAATATGCCGCGCCCTGCCCGGAGATACCGGCCTGGATCTCTCCTAGCTGGAGGACGAGGGCGCCGGCGAGCGCCGGAATGCTCAGCAGGAACGAGAACTCAGCCGACGGCGCCGGCGCGAGGCCGAGCCAGCGCGCGGTCACGATCGTGGCGCCCGACCGGCTGATCGCGGGCAGGATCGCGACCATCTGCGCGCAGCCGATCCACCACGCCTGCCACCAGGTCGGCTCGACGACTTCCGAACGGCCCTTCGGAATGGCGTCGAGGGACAGCAGGAGGACTCCGGTGATCGCAAGCGTGAGGACGAGCAGACCGAGGTCGTCGAAGGTGCCCTCGAGCTGGGATTCGAACAGGAGGCCGACGGCCGCGGCCGGGATCGTCCCCACGACGATCTTGGCCGCATACCCCCACGAATGATCGCGGAACAGCTGGAGGATTCGCTTGCGGAAGTACACCAGCACCGCGAGGAGCGTCGCGCTGTGGACGAGCACGTCGAACGCGATGCCCGGCTCGTTCGCGCCGAGGAGCTCCTCCCCCATGACGAGGTGCGCGCTGGAGGAGACGGGCAGGAACTCCGTCAGGCCCTGGACGAGTCCGAGCACCAGCGCATCCAGGCCGGTCACCGTCCCTCCCTCCACAGATCGATCAGGCGGTCGCGCCCCCCGTCCGCCGGCACCGGCATGTACTCCCCCTGATGGCGGAACCAGGTCGACTGCCGCTTGGCGTACTGGCGGGTGGCGGCGCGGATGGCGGCGATCGTCTCGTCGCGGCCACGCGCGCCTTCGAAATGCGGCCACCACTCCTGGTAGCCGATCGTGTCGATCCCCGGATCGTCGGGGGTCCAGCCGGCCTGCCAGAGCGTGCGCGCCTCGGCCTCGAGCCCGGCTTCGAGCATCGCCTCCAGCCGTCGATCGATCCGGTCCAGGAGCTCGGCGCGCGGCCGATCGAGCCGGACGGCGAGATGGGGCCGCGGCGCGACCCCGCCCGACTGTCGCCGCGAGAGCGGCTCGCCGGTCAGGAACCATACCTCGAGCGCGCGATCGACCCGCTGCCGATCGGCGGCGTGAAGGCGCCTGGCGGTGGGGTCGTCGACCCGCGCAAGCATCGCGTGACGCTCGGCGACCGGGACCGCGGCGACGCGCGCGCGGGCCTCTTCGCGCTCGGACTCGCTTGCGCCTCCCTCCACCGGATCGAGCGATCCCGCGAGCGCCGCCAGATACAGGCCCGTCCCACCGCTGACGACCGGCACGCGGCCGCGCGAGCGGATCGCGTCGACCGCCTCCCCGGCCTCCACGGCGAAGTCGGCCGCCGTGAATCGCCGGCCGAGATCGACCACGTCCAGAAGGTGGTGGGCCACCCGCGACCTCTCGTCGGCGGTCGGCTTCGCGGTTCCGATCTCGAGGCCCCGGTACACCTGGCGCGAATCGGCGATCACGATCTCTCCGTCCAGCTTCTCGGCGACCTCGAGCGCGACGGCGGTCTTTCCGACCGCGGTCGGGCCCGCGACCACGAGGTATTCGGGTTCCGCCCGCGGGTGCACGCGCGCCTCAATGCCGGCCGAAGTGACGGTCGAGGTCGTCCAGACCGATCTGGAGGACCGCGGGGCGGCCGTGGACGTCGTCGTACGGAAGCCGGGTCGCGAACAGCCGGTCGATCAGCTCTGCCATCTCCTCGCGCGCGAGCGGCGAGCCGGCCTTGATCGCCGCCTTGCACGCGAACAGCCGGGCGACCCTCTCGTGCTGATTCATGTCGGCGCTGCCTCCGCCGGGCTCCGAGAGGTCGTCCAGGAGCCCCGCCAGCGCGCTCTCGGGGTCGAAGGCGTGGCGGAAGGCGGGAACGGCCGACACCGCGATCGCGTCGCCGCCGAACGGCTCGATCTCGAATCCCAGCCGTCGGATCAGTCCCCGGTACGACTCCCACGTGGCGCGCTGAACCGGAGTGAGGTGAAGGACGAGCGGAAAGAGCAGGCGCTGCGCCGGCCGCTCTCCCTCGCGCAGATCCGCGACGACCTCCTCGTAGAGGATCCGCTCGTGCGCGGAGTGCTGGTCGATGATCGCGAGGCCTCGGCCCGTCTGGGCGAGGATGAACCGGTCGTGGAGCTGCCACAGCCCGGCCTCGACGGCGGCGCGGTCGAGGTCGGCCACGACGCTCGCCGCGGGCCTTTCCGCCTCGCGGGCCCGGCGCGTGACGAAGAGCGCGAGCTGATCCGGGCCGGCGTTCAGAGAGCCGTTTCCGGCTCCTTCACCGCCGGGCTCGCTCACCCGCATCGGACGCGAGGCCGGTCCGCCGGCCGAGCGGCGGCTCGCGCGCACGACCGGGACGCGCGACGCCACCGCGGGTCCGGCGCCGAGTGCGGCGCGGATCGCCTCCTCCACCACCGCCGCCACACCCGACGGGTCGCGGAACCGGACCTCGCGCTTGGCGGGATGCACGTTGACGTCGACGGCGGCGGGATCGATCCGGATCGCGAGGAAGACGTCGGGACGCGATCCGGCCGGAAGCGTCGAGCGGTAGCCGCGCAGCACGGCCCGCAGGATGTCGGGAGCATCGACCGGCCTTCCGTTGACGAAGACGAACTGTCGCCGGCGGCTTGTGGCCGCCGCGGCCGGCCGCTGGGTCATCCCGTCGACGGAGATCCCGTCGTGGACCAGCGCGTCGATCGGCAGCAGCGTGTCCACGTACGCGGTGTCGTAGAGTCCCGCCAGCCGCTCGCGCAGGTCGCGCGCCGGGGCGAGTGAGAGGATCGACCGTGGGCCGTGCGCGGCGCGCCACGCGACGTCGACGCGGGACAGCGCGTGCTCGACCAGCCGCTGCACGAGATGCGCCTGCTCGGTGGCGTGCGATTTCAGGAAGCGCTTTCGCGCGGGGGTGTTGAAGAAGAGCTGGCGCACGTCGACCGTCGTTCCCGTGGCGCGCGCCGCGCGCTCGACCGCGGTGACCCGGCCGCCCTCGACCCGGAGCACCGTCCCCTCGCCACCGGCCGGCGCGGTCTCGAGAACCAGGCGGCTGACGGCGGCGATCGAGGGCAGGGCCTCTCCCCGGAACCCCAGCGAGGCGATCCGCTCCAGGTCTTCGAGGTGCTCGATCTTGCTGGTCGCGTGGCGCTCGAGCGCGGCGAGCGCGTCCTCGCGAGTCATTCCCCGCCCGTCGTCGGCGACCGCGATCCGCTCCTGCCCGGCCGCTTCGATCGTCACCTCGATCCGGCTCGCGCCGGCGTCGAGCGCGTTGTCGACCAGCTCCTTGAGGACAGAGGCGGGCCGCTCGACGACTTCACCGGCCGCGATCTGGTTGACGACCCCGTCGGGGAGGACCCGGATGCGCCTCTCCTTCACGAGGGGCTCCATCAGGGCATCTCGAACCGATGCTCGGGGTGACGGACGACCAGCACCGCGCACGGCGCCTTGCGAACGACCTTCTCGGCGGTCGATCCGAAAAGGGTCTCCGACAGGCCGCTCTGGCCGTGGCTGCCGATCACCAGGAGGTCCGCCTCCAGCTCGCGCGCCGCGCGGATGATCTCCAGGAAGGGCTTTCCGTGGCGCACGTAGGTGGCGGCGCCGGCGTCGATCTCCTCGTCCCGCGCGAGGTCGGCGAGCGCGATCCGCGCGTTGCTCTCCAGCTCCTCGAACACTTCCCGGGACGGGAAATGCTTGAGGTTGAAGCTCTCCCAGTACGAGAACTCCTCGATCACGTGAAGCAGGTGGAGCTCCGCTCCAGCGGCCGATGCGACGGCGAGCGCGTGTCCCGCCGCGGCCCGTGCGGCGGCCGAGAAGTCCGTGGCGAGCAGGACATTGCGGTAGCGGACCATGGCAGCGATGTCTCGGAGGGGATCGGAAATCGTGCGGACGAAGAACGCGGGGAAATCCCGCGTTCGATGTTCAATCTAGCGGGACGATCCGATCGGGCGCCACCCAACCCGCGGGCAGACCCGACGTGCGGACGCGCCATCCGTCCGGCGTGCGCTCGAGGACGCGAACGAGCGCGCCTTCGGGGAGCGCGGCGATCCGCTCGCCGTCCGGTGCGGCGTGGAGCTCGGCCCCAGCGGTCGCGATCCCGCGGCGCGGACCCTCGATCGCCACGGCATGAAGCCCCGCGGAGACCGCCAGCAGGGCGGCGATCGCGAGAGCGGCGCCCGCCACGGGACGAGCGCGCGGATCGCGTCGCGCGAGCGCAAACCCCAGCGCGGCGGCCCAGCTCGCCACGAGAAGGCCCACCAGGATCTCGTCGAGCCGCACCACGCCGAGGGCGCGCGCGGGCGCGCCGAGCTCCGGCGGACGCCCCAGCTCGTTCCAGAGTCGGCGCTCGTCGGCGCGGATCACGGGATCCCGGGGAGCGAGGACGAGCGCCTCGCGGTAGCGCGCGATCGCCTCTCCCCTCCGGCCCTGGCGCCAGAGCGCCGCGGCGAGGTTCGCCTCGATCCGGGGGTCCGCGTATCGCTCCGCGAGCTTCTCGTAGGCTCCCGCCGCGGTGGCCATGTCTCCCGCGCGGTACGCGCGGTTGGCCTGGCTCCACGCCGCTTCCGCTTCCGCCGACACGCTCGCTTGGTCGACCTGGAGCGCCCCATCCTGGGCGCGCGCGGCAGATGCGCCGAGGAGGAGCGCCAGCAGGGCCGCGCTTCCGGCGCCGGCTCCGCGCGCGGCTCCCGGCCCGGCGGCCATCGCGCCGGTCAGGCGCTCGATCGCGGATCCGGCGACGTCGAGACCCGCGCCGCCGAAGCGCACCGTGTCGATCGCCTCGAGCGCCGAGCCGGCCGCGTCGACGACCTCGCGCGGCGCTCCCTTCCGTTCCAATCGCTGGCTCCGCTCCCGCGGGGGCAGACCCGCCACCGGGACACCGTAGCGGAGCTCGAGCGCACGCTCGACCGCGTGACGGGCCTCCGGCGCGGCGCCGGCTCCCCGGGACTCGAGGCCGAGCCGCGCGGAGACGAGCAGGTCGAGCGCGCCCGTTCCCGCCGCGATCCGCCTTCGCGGCCTCCTGCGCCATCCCAGGAGGGCGAGCCATCCCAGCCACGGGCCGGCAAGCGCGGCCCAGTAGAGCGTCGATCCCGCGAGCCCGCGAAGCCGGGGTGCTCGCGGCGCCCTGGGCTCCCAGATCGTCGGACCACGGGGCTGCTCCGCGCCCTCGTCCGATCGCGCCACCGCTCCGGGGCGCACGCGCAGCTCCCCCAGGCGCAGGGTGTCGACGGCGTACGCGCCGCGATCGGGATCGAAGTACGGGAGTCGCGCGGCTCCGAGGTCCAGGACGCCGTCGTTCCGCGGAACCAGGATCCACCGGAACGTGGCCCGGCCCCCTAGACGTTGTCCGTCCATCTCGGACTCGGTCTCCACGTTCGGCGAGCCGACTTCGATCTCGGGCCAGTCCGGCAGCTCCGGCGCGTCCACCGCGGCCGGGTTTCCACTCCCCCGCACCGTCAGCGCGAGCTCGATCGGCGAGCCGGCGGCGACCTCGCGGGTAGGGAGCGCCCCGGTCAGCGAGTAGGTGCCCACCGCGCCGCCGAAGCCGGGGGGAGCCCCCTCCGGCAGCGAGTCGACGGTCACCGTCAGGGGATCGGTGGCCAGGGTCCGCGGCCGGCCGGGCTCCCACCACCGCTCCTCGTCCGGCTGGACGACGCGCACGCGAGCGGGCCCGATCTCCGCGATCCCCGGCTGGAGCGGGAACAGCGCGTACCGGAAGCGCTGCACCTGGTACGTCCGACCGCCGATGCGCTCGCTCGTGATCTCGGGAGCGTCGGACATCTCGACGCGCCAGAATCCGGGCGTCTGGGGCGGGTCGTAGTCGGGACTCTCGGCCAGGGGCGCGGCGGGATCGTGGTAGAAGGAGAACGTGAGCGTGATCTGCTGCCCCACCCACGCCCGCTGCCGGTCCACGCGCGCCGATACGAAGATCGGCGGCGAGGCGCCGGGCGCCGGACCGCGCGCGCCCCCGGTGTCGTCGACGACGAGGAGAACGAGCGGATCGGTGTGGAGCGTCCGCCCGCCGACCCGCACGGCGATCGGATCGATCCGCGCGGTCCCGGGCGAGGTGCCGAGGAGCGTGTAGCGGAAGACCGTGCTGCGGCGGACGTCGAGGCCGCGCATCTCGACGCGCGCTTCCCTGCCCCGGCCCACGACCGCGACCTCGGCCGGCAACTCGGGGAGCGCGGGCTCGTCGACCGATCCCGTCAGGTCCCCGGGATCGACCGCGATCGTGAGCTCGACCGTGCCCCCCACCGCGACGAGCTGGGGCGCGATCGTCGCCGACACTTCCTGGGCGGCGGCCGATCCCGCGGTCAGGAGGCTCGCCGCGAGAGCTGCCGCGAGTGCGCCGACGACGAACGGTCGGCGCGCTACCACCCGGCTCTCCTCGGCTGGCCCGCGCGGCGCTCCTCGTCTCCGCGCGCGAGCGCTTCCCGTTCCTGGGCGGCGAGCGCGTCGAGCAGCCGCTCGGCCTGTGCCCTCGTCAGCGGCTGGCCCCCGCCCTCCCCGCCCGTCGACGGCGGCTGAACGCCGCGCCCGCCGCCACCGCCACCCGCGCCCTCCCCACCCCCGCCGCCGCCCGCTCCACCACCGCCTCCCCCCGCCTGCTCCCGCTTGCGGAGCGCGAGCTCGAGGTTGTGCTTGGTGTCCCGGTCGCCGGAGTCGCGGAGGAGCGCCTCGCGGTAACCAGCCACGGCGGAGTCCCAGAAGCGGATCGCGTTCGCGGGCCCGGCGGCCTCGGCCTGCTCGGCGAGCCGATAGCGCGCGTTGCCCGCGTTGTACCAGGCTTCCGCCTGACGACCGCGCGATCCGGCGGTCCGCGCCGAGACCGCCCAGCTGGCGGCCGCCTCACGGAACTCGCCCAGCCGGTACGCCGCGCTCGCTCGCCCATAGGCGTCGGCCGCGTCCGCCTCGGCGGACCTGTCCATCGCGCGCCACGCGAGGAGCGCCTCGCGGTAGCGGCCGGCCTCGTAGAGATCGCGCGGCGAATCGGCCTGCCCCATCGCGAGCACGAGGAGCGCGGCGACGGCGGCGAGGACCGGGTCCATGCGCGGCGCGCGCCGGCGATCCCTGAGACGGAGCCACGCCTCTCCCGCGATGCAGAGGACCGCCAGCGCCAGAGGCCAGCGATAGCGATCCGCCTTCCGCTCCCCCGGCGTGCCCTGGGCCGATCCCGCGTCCAGCTCGCGCAGCCGGGCGAGGACCGGTCCCACGTCGCCCGGCCCGGCGGCGAGCTCGACGTACGCGCCCCCCGTGGCGGAGGCGAGCTCGCGCAGCGGCTCGGACTCGAGGCGCGTCACGACCTCCGCCCCCTCGTCGATCAGGAACCCGCCGTCGATCGGGATCCGCGCTCCCCCTTCCGTGCCGACGCCGATCGCGTCGAGCTGAACCCCGCGCTCCCGCGCGCTCGAGCCGGCGGCCTCCACCCCACCGGTCTGGTCCTCGCCGTCGGTCAGGAGGACGACCGCCTCGCCGCGGCCCGGCCCGGGGCCGAAGGCGTCGAGCGCCACGGCCACTGCGTTCGCCAGGTCCGTGCTCGGATCGCTGATCCAGTCCGGCCCCACGGACCCCAGATAGAGCTCGAGCGCGGCGTGGTCGCGGGTAAGCGGGACGGCGAGCGACGCCTCGCCCGCGAACACGACGAGGCCGGCTTCGGCCGCCGGCAGCCCGCCGAGGAGCTGCCGGACGGCGAGCTTCGCGCGGTCGAGGCGCGAGGGCGCCGCGTCCTCGGCGAGCATGGAGCGGGAGACGTCGAGGGCGAACACGACGTGCTGGCGGACGGGCGGGTCGGGGACCGCCTCGACTCCCCACTGCGGCCCGGCCGCGGCGAGGCAGAGCGCGGCGAGGCCGATCGTCAGGAGCGCCCCGCGCAGGGCCGGGCGCCCGCGGGAGAGCGGCTGCGTGCGCGCGCGCACGCCGGCCTCGGCGAACGTCTCGAGCGCGAACCTGCGGCGCCGGAGCGACCACGCGATCGCGAGCGCCGCCACGGGAACGACGACGAGCGCCCACAGCCACTCGGGCCGCGCCCACGACACGGCGTCCCAGCTCACGGCAGCCTCCGGAACAGCGTTCCCCGCAGGACGCCCTCGGCGACGACCAGCCCGAGCGCGAGGGCCAGGATCCAGGCGTACCGGTCGATGCGCGCGACGGGCCGGCGGCCGGACAGCGGGGAGCGCTCGAGCCGGTCGATCGCCGCGTACACCTGCGACAGCGCCTCGGGATCGGTGGCGCGGAAGTACCTGCCGCCGGTGCTCGAGGCGATCTCCCGCAGCACGTCCTCGTCGATCCGGACGACGACACGCACGTACCGCCTGCCAAACCGCGGGTCGTCCAGCAGGTACGGCGCCTCGCCGGTCGTTCCGACGCCGATCGTGTACACGCGCACGCCGAGCGCCTGCGCGGTGCGCGCCGCGGTCAGCGGATCGATCTGGCCCGCGTTGTTGACGCCGTCGGTCAGGAGGATCACGACCTTGCTCCGCGCGTCGGAGGCGCGGAGGCGGTTCACGGCGGTGGCCAGCGCGGTGCCGATCGCGGTGCCGTCGGTCAGCCCGCCGATCTCGATCCGGCGGATCGCGCTCCCCACGGCCTGGTGATCGAGCGTCAGCGGGGCCTGCGTGACCGCCTGGCCCGCGAACGTCACGAGCCCCAGGCGGTCGCTCGGGCGCTCCGCGACGAAATCGATCGCGGCCTGTTTGGCGACCTCGAGGCGGTTCCGCGGCTGGAAGTCCTCGGCCTTCATGCTGCCGGAGGCGTCGATCGTCAGCACGATGTCGACGCCGGACGTCGTGAGCGGCCGGCCCGCGGCGAGCTCCTGAGGCCTCGCGAGCGCGAGGACCATCGCCAGGAAGGCCGCGACTCTGAGCGCGTCGGGCGCCCAGCGAAGCCGCTCCCTCCACGTGCGCGGCAGATCCCCGGCGCGGGCCAGGGCCGGGAGGACGAGCGCCTCGCGGCGGCGCCTCCGCGACCACCACCAGGCGAAGGGCAGCGCCACCAGGAGCGCGAGCCAGACGGGAGTCGCGAGAGTCCACGCGAGGCTCACGACACCGCCTCTCCTTCCGAATCCTCGACCGGGCCGGCGGCTTCGGCGACCGCCGTCGGCGGCGTTCGCGCCGCCTCCGCGCCGTCCAGCCATCCCAGCGCGCGCGCCGCCAGCGACGGGACGGCGCCGAGCGCCGGCGCGAGGCGCGCGAACTTCGCGAGGTCGACTTCGTTGAGGATCGCGCCGAGCGCCGGGCGGCCCCGCGCCAGGGGAATCGGCAGTGCGTGAAGGATCTCGAACGAGGTCCGCTCGCGAGCCGGGGCGTTCCAGCCGTCCGCCAGGTAGCCGCGGATCGCGTTCCCGATCCCGGCCGCGGCGGCGATCCGCTCGCCCGCCGTCGTCGGATCGGCGGCCAGCGCTTCGATCCGGCGCCGCGCCTCCTCGTACGGGTCGCCGGCGTCCGCGCCCGCGGCCCCGCCCGACCGCGCGCGGCGGCGGCGCCACCACCACCAGAGAGCGATCACGAGCGCCGCGGCGAGCATGGCCAGCGCCGCCCAGACCCAGAGCGGGATGCCCGGCTCCGGCCAGAGGGGCTTGATGTCGGCGAGGAGCGTGTCCCCCGGCGCGAGGACCGAAGCGATGTGGAACGTGTCGGAGAGCATCGGCACGACGATCGTGTCCCCCGTCGACGTCGCGACCCGCGCGTCGACCGGAGGCAGAACGACGTCCCCGGTCCGGAAGATCGCGAGGCGCAGGCGGAGCTGGCCGTCCCGCCGCTCGCTCCCCAGCACCGCGACTTCCGGCCGCGCCGCGTAGGCGGCGGTGACGGAAGCCGGGAGGAGGTACGTCCCCCGCGGACCGAACGCGCGGACCGTGGCCCACAGAGGATCCCCCACGGTCGGCTCCGCCGCGCCGGCGGGAAGGGGGTCGGGGACGACCGACAGCGACACCGACACGGGCGGTTCCGCGGTTTCCTGACCCGCGGCCGGCATCGCGGCGAGGAGGAGCGAAGCCACGGCAGCCACCCCAACCGCGATCCTCGGTAACGATCGGCTCGCGATCCTCGGTGACGATGGCGAGCCGAAGCCGATGGAGTTGCGCGTCCGCGTCCCGCCGCGCCGCGTCATCGCCGCGCCCGCCGCCCGCGTGCGCGGGTACGCGCCCGCTCGCGGGCCTCGAAGAAGCGCCGCATCGGATCGACCCAGTCGGCCAGCGTATCGAGCGGCACGGCGTCGATCCGCGCGCG
>DASSBK010000055.1:0-5082 GCA_035698825.1 Gemmatimonadota bacterium | reverse complement strand
AACGTCCCGTCGGATCCCATCTTTCCCTCGACGACCACCTGGATGCCCTCGCGGAAGATGTCGGGAACGGTGCCCGCGTAGACCACCGGGATCGACTCGGCCGGCGGTCCGGAGGCGTCGGAGGGATCGGCTTCCGCCTTCGTGGCCCGGATCGCGAAGCGGATCTCGCGCGCCTTCTCGTCCTTGACGATCGAGCCCTCGACTACGTCCCCCGAGACCCGGATGCGTCCCTCCGTGCTGGCCGCGGCCGCCTGCACCTCGCCGACCTCGTAGTAGTAGACCAGGTTGTCCCGGGTCCCCGCGTAAACCAGGTACGAGAGCGCGGCCCCCACCAGCAGGATGCCGATCGCGAGGCGTCCGATCCGTGGCCGGCGCCCGGCGGGCGCGGTGTTCTCCGTGTTCACTCGGTCTCCTTGAGCTCGCGTTCGAGTCTCTTCATCCACGTCGATTGCGACGGCGGCGCCGCCGGCGCGATGGGCGGCGGGCGGGATTTCCAGCGCCTGGTCAGCGCGAAGATCGTGGCCGCGCCGCCCAGGACGAGCGCGAAGGGCAGCAGCCACACGGTCCACCCGAACCCCTGCTTGCGCGGAGCCAGGATAATGTAGTCGCCGTAGCGGGCGACGAAATACTCGCGGATCTCCTCCTTCGAGCTTCCCGCGGCGACCATCTTCCGCACCTGGCGGCTCATGTCCTCGGCCATGAACGAGCGCGAGGTGCGGACGGACTGGCTGCGGCAGACCGGGCACTTGAGCTCGCTCTCGATCTCCGCGGCCAGCTCTTCCTGCTCCGGCGTCAGCGAGATCGGCGCGGGCGCCACATCCTGCGCCGCACCCACCGCCTCGCCGGCATCCTGCGCCGCGACCGGCGCCACGTCGACATCCTGTGCCTCCGCGACATCCTGCGCCATCGCCGAACCGGCCAGCGCCGCCGCGACGAATACCGCGAGGACGGCGCGCGTCACGGGCCCTCGATCGACAGCGGCTGGACGCTGGCCGGATCGCCGCGCGTTTCGCCGGGCACGCCCGCCTCGAGCTCGGCGATCCGTTGGTCGAGGTCCTCCGCCGTCAGCGGGCCGATGTGGCGGGAGAGGATCGTGCCGTCCCGTCCGATGAAGAAGGTCTCGGGAACGCCGTAGAGGCCGTAATCTACCGCCGCCGACCCGTCGACGTCGGAGCCCAGGTGGTAGGTCTTCCCGTACCTGCGTATGAACTGCTTCGCGGCGTCCGCCTCGTCGTTGACCGCGATCCCCACGAAGGCCACCTCCGGACCGTACCGCTGCCAGCCGGCCTCGAGCACGCGGGCCTCCTCGCGACACGAGAGGCACCAGGACGCCCAGAAGTTGAGCACGACGGGCGTGCCCCGGAGCCTCGCCAGGGAGATCGAGGAGTCGGCGGCGTAGAGGGGCATCGTGAAGTCGGGGGCGGCTCTTCCCACGAGGGGCGAGGCCAGCGTCTGCTCGCGCGAGAGTGCCCACGCGAACATGCCGACCACGCCGGCCAGGACCAGGACGACGATGAGTCGCTTCATTGCGGTCGAATCTCCGCCGCGGAGAGTGTTCCCGCCACGCTTGGACGAGCAGAGATTTCCCTGCGCGGCCTATTTGACAGTTTCATAAGTTCAAACTATGATAATCTGGAGAACCGTCCTCCACAAGGAGCCTTCATGTCCACCTACGACTACCTCATCATCGGCGCCGGGATGACGGCGGATACGGCCATGCACGCCATCCGCGACACCGATTCTCACGGCACGATCGGTGTGTTCGGCGCCGAGCCCCACCCGCCGTACGACCGACCCCCGCTGACCAAGGCCCTCTGGAAGGGAAAGCCGGAAAGCGCGATCTGGCGCGACGTGGAGACCGCCCGGGCCGATCTCCACCTCGGACGCCGAATCGTGCGCATCAATCCGCTCTCTTCGAGCGTGACCGACGACCGCGGGACCGCGTTCGGATACGGCAAACTGCTGATCGCCACCGGCGGCACCCCGCGCCGGCTGCCCGGATCGGACCGAGGATCGGAGGACCGCATCCTCTACTACCGGACGCTCGACCACTACCGCCGGCTGCGGAACCTCGCGGCGGGGCCCCTCCGCTTCGCCGTCGTGGGAGGCGGGTTCATCGGGATGGAGATCGCCGCCGCGCTCCGCATGCAGGACCGCGAGGTCGAGATGTTCGTCGGCGGGGACGGTCTCGGCGCGCGCCTCTTCCCCGAAGATCTCTCGAGCTTCCTCGTCGAGTACTACCGCGAGCAGGGAGTCGTCGTGCGGACGGTCGGGCACGTGGACGTGGAGGAACAGGGAGAGGGAGTCGTCGTCCGGCCCGAGAGCGGTGGCGAATTCGAGGCCGATGTCGCCGTCGTCGGCATCGGTATCTCGCCGAATGTGGAGCTGGCGCGCGACGCCGGGCTCGCGGTCGGCGACGGCATCGAGGTCGATTCGTTCCTGCGCACGTCGGCGCCGGACGTCTATGCGGCGGGAGACGTCGCGAGCTTCCACCAGCCCGTTCTCGGAAGGCGCATCCGCGTGGAGCACGAGAGCAACACGGACACGATGGGAAAGGCGGCGGGTCTCGCGATGGCGGGGGCGTCCAGCCCCTACGAAACGCTCCCCTTCTTCTATTCCGATCTCTTCGACCTGGGTTTCGAGGCCGTGGGGGACCTCGACCCGCGGCTGGAGACGTTCGCCGATTGGAAAGAACCCTTCCGGAAAGGGGTGATCTACTACCTCGCGAAGGACCGGGTGCAGGGAGTGCTGCTCTGGAACACCTGGGATCAGGCGGACAATGCCCGGCGATTGATCGAGGAAGCGAAGCCCGTCAAGAAACGCGAGCTGGCAGGACGCCTGCCGGAGGAGGAAGCCGCATGATGCGCGCACTGATCATCCTGACGATGGCGCTCGCCGCGCTCGTCCTCGGCTGCGACGACGAGGACCGAGTCGCCACGAGCCGAGATCCGGTGTCCCCGGGGAACCCAGTCACCGGCCGGGAGATCTTCCGCTTCGATACGTTCGGCGACGAGCGGTTCTGGACCGACACGCTGCGCATGCACGAGGTCATCCAGAGCGCCGTCGATCCGCTGACCGCGCTGGCCGTCGGTCTCAAGGTGGATTCGGACGCGTTGCCCCCCGGCATCCTGACCCAGGTCGATCTCTCCGATCCCGCGACCACCGTCGCGCTCCTCGAGCTCGACGCGGTCGTGGGTCTGAAGGCGCAGGTCGAGAACGGAACGATCCAGCGGATCGGGGTGACCTGCGCGCTCTGCCACTCCGATGTCGACGACTCCGTCCAGGAGGGCATCGGCCGCCGTCTCGACGGCCACCCCAATCGCGACCTCGACCCGGGGAAGATCCTCTCGCTCTCGCCGGCGCTTCAGGATCCCGCCATCCAGGCGGTGCTGACGTCCTGGGGACCGGGCCGCTACGACGCGTACTGGAACCATGACGGCGTCAACGATCCGACCGTGATTCCACCGGCCTATGGCCTGTCCGAGGTTCCGGTCGAGACGTTCACGGGCGAAGGGCCGGTGAGCTACTGGAACGCCTACGTCGCCGTCACCCAGATGCACTCCCAGGGGTCATTCTTCGACCCCGAGCTGGGGATCGACATCCGAGCCACGCCCGACCTCGTGACCCCCAAGCTGCCGGATCTCCAGGCCTATCAGCTCACGCTCCCGGCGCCCGCGCCGCCCGCGGGAAGCTTCGACGCCGAGGCGGCCGCGCGGGGCGCAGCCTTGTTCGGCGGCCAGGCGACGTGCGCCGACTGTCACGTTCCGCCGACCTTCACCGATGCCGGCGAGAGAGTCCATGATCCGTCGGATACCGGCATGGATCCGGTGCTGGCCGGCCGCGGTACGACGAGCGGGTACCGGACCACACCGCTCCGCGGCGCCTGGCAGCACCCGCCCTACTTCCACGACGGCAGCGCGGCGACGCTCGCTGACGTGGTCGAACACTACGACGCGTTCCTGGGCCTTGACCTGAGCGCGCAGCAGAAGGCGGATCTGGTCGAGTACCTGAAGTCACTCTAGCGCGAGCCCGTCGTCCGCGGGGCAGCGGCCGTCGCGGATCGCGGGTTCCGCGAGCGCGGCGCGGAGAGAGCGGCTAGGTTTTCGTCATGCCCGAGCTCCCCCGCTACACGATCCGGCGTCTGCCCGACGGCGGCGCTCCCGCCGGCGCGCTCTACGATCTCCCGCGCCACCGGCAGGTCGCGCTCCACGTGGACGATCCCGAGCTCGTGCTCCTCCTCGAGGCCGAGGGCCTGATCGATCCGCTGCGACCGCCGTTCCTCGATGCCGCCGGCAGCGGGGTCCACGGCGCGTTCCGGCCGCGGCCCCAGGTCAACACGTTCCTGGAACCCCCCATCGAGTCCGTCGCCGACGCGTTGGCGCGCGCGTTCGCCGACACGGGCGGGGCGTACGCGATCGAGCCGGCCGACGGCCCTCGCATCTCCGGGCACGACGGCGCCCACGATCCGGGAGTTCCTCGAGTCGCCGGCGGCCCCGATCCTTCGGGCGCTCGCGCCGCCGACACCCCCGGCGAGCCGGGCTGAACCCCCCTACCGACGACCGGGAAACGGTGGGTTCCCCCGCGATCGAGATTCGCCGTCTCCGCAAGGAGTACGGCGACACGGTCGCCGTCGACGGTCTCGACCTCGTCGTTCCGCGCGGCGCCACGTATGCCCTCCTCGGGCCCAACGGCAGCGGCAAGACGACCACCATCCGGACGCTCCTCCGGATCCAGGAGCCCGACGCGGGCGAGGTGCGCGTGCTGGGGGAGGAGCCCGGACCCGAGGTGCGGGACCGGATCGGCTACCTGCCCGAGGAGCGCGGGCTCTATCCGCGCATGAAGGTCCGCGAGGTGCTGACGTTCCTGGCCGAGCTCAAGGGCATCGCCCCCAGAGTCTCGCGGCCGCGAATCGACGGGTGGCTCGAACGCGTCGGCCTCGCCGAGCGTGCGGAGGACCGCGTGCAGACCCTGTCGAAGGGGATGCAGCAGAAGCTCCAGTTCGTGGCCGCGGTCGTGCACGAGCCCGAGCTCGTCATCCTCGACGAGCCGTTCAGCGGGCTCGACCCCATCAACCAGCAGGCG
>DASSBK010000054.1:0-9992 GCA_035698825.1 Gemmatimonadota bacterium | reverse complement strand
GGACCACCGTAGTAGGACAGCGGTGATGGCCGCGCACGACCCGGCCGGACGGGGGCTAACATAGGGGAGACGTGACGCGAAAAAAAGAGCGCCCGGCGGAATGCCGGGCGCTCCGTGAACGGATGCCTCTCGGGGCTCGCGCCCGAAGAAGCCTACGAGCCGAAGAAGAACGAGATGCCGCCCGAGAGCTCCACGTTGTGCGTGGCCTCGGTGTCCTCGTCGCCCTCCTCGATGTCTTCGACATCGGTCAGGAGAACCATGTCGTCCCGGATCTCGGTCCGGATGCCCCAGCGGTTGCTCTGGGAGAACCATTTGATGCCGCCACCGAAGGGGATCATCAGATCGGTCTGGCTCTCGATGTCGTCGTCGTCATCCGGCAGGTCGCTGAACGTCCGGGTCGCCGCTCCCACTCCGGCCGCCACGAACGGGTGGATGCGCGCGCCCGAGCCGAACGTGTAGTTGATCTCGCCGCTGTAGAGCCACGTGTTCACGTCGACGTCGCTACCGAAGATGTTGCGCTCCCCCGGCACCCAGTCGAGGTTGCCGGCGAGGCCGAAGCCGCTCGGCATGTTGTAGCCGAGCCGGATCCCGTACATCGGATCCGTGTCGCTGTCCGCCCCTTCGGGGGTATCGAGGAACAGCGCGCCCACGTGGGCGTTGAACTCGATGGGCGAGGGCCCGTAGTGTTCGGCCTGGGCCAGGGCCCGACCGGAGATTCCGAGGACCAGCAGTGCAGCACTTGCAATGGCCAACATCGAGCGTTTCATCAGGGGTTTCCTCCCTTGAGGTGGAGAGCTCGCTCAGGATCCCGAGCTCCATCGTTACCGTAGTACGAGATCTGCGGCCCCCGGGTTCCCTGCGGATCGGCCCCGTCCTCGCAACATTCCGTGTCCCAACGTGGTACGAGGGATCGGGCGTGGCTTCCATCTTCCGGAAAAGGTGAACGAAATGAACCTGTTCGGATACATTATGCTCGTAAGCGCGCTCGCGCTGGCCCTGATCCCCCAGAGTCTCCTCGCGCAGCCGGCCATCGCCCCGGCGTCGGCGATCCGGGTGATCGAGATCGTCGACCCGTACTCGGGCGAGCGGGAGCGGCAGGTGGCCGACGACCTGACTCCCGCGGAGATCTCCCGGCTCCAGCACGCGCTCGCGGCCGCGGGGTTCGACCCCGGCCGGGCGACCGGACAGTGGAACGCGACGACCAGGCTCGAGCTCGGCCGCTTCCAGGCCTCGCGTGGGCTCCTGCAGTGCGAGTGCATCACCTACGAGACCCTGGTGGCCCTCCGGATCCATCCGCAGGTCGTGGCCTCGATCAGCGCTCCCCTCGACGGGGGGTACGCGTCGAGAACCGTCGTCCTCGTGCCGGGTCGCGGCCGGAGCCTCGGCATCGGCCACGGCACCGGAGTCATCGTGGGACACGGGCCGTCCGTGATCGTGGGGCACCAGCCGGCGCGCGGCGCGGGCGAGTTCGGCCGCCGCTCTCACGTTCGCGACCGCAGACCGAATGTCCGCGATCGCAGTCACGATCGGGGCTCCCATCCCGACCCGCGGCCGGCGAGGCCGCGTCCGGGGAGCTCGATCTCGGGTTCGGGCGCACCGCTCCGCTCTCTGACTCCGCGACAGACCCAGCCGCGGACGCCCTAGACGGCGCGCCCGGCGGCCGTCGAGCAGGCGCCGGGGCACGACTCCCCGACCCGGACGGACCCTCCTACGCGACGGGCCCCCGTTTCCGGGGGCCCGTCTTCGTCACGGCACGTTCTCCTCTCCGCTACGATCCCGTCATCCCGTCGTGCCGCGGACTCCTTCCACCGGCCGGTACGCCTGGTAACTGTTCATCGGCGCACAGAGCGGCAGGAAGATCTCCGTGTAGGGCTGCGTGGCGTCGCTCCGCACGTAGACGGGCACGCCGTCGTACTCGCCGATCCGGATGAGCTCGCCCTCGGTCATGGTGCGGGTCGACCCGAACTTCACCCAGTTGTTGGCCTCGACCGAGATCTGCGCGTCGGTGCGATACCAGTCGCGTCCGTCCACGCAAGCGGCCGGTTCCTCGACGATCGGACAGCCGCTCGAATCGACCTCCGTGCCGGCAGGTGTATTGGGGCACCGGTCGAGGTCGTCGGTCACGCCGTCGCCGTCCGAATCGAGCGGCACCGGGCAGCCCAGCGAGTCGACGCGGGTCCCCGGAGGCGTGTTCGGGCAGCGGTCGATGTCGTCGGTCACGCCGTCGCCGTCGCTGTCGGCCACGGGCTCGGGCTCCTCGTACCCCGGCCCTCCGCCGAAGAACAGCGAGATGCCGGCCTGTACCGCCCACGTGCTCGTGGCCTCCTTGTCGGTGTCGTCTTCCACCGGGTCGAACTCGTCGATCCAGATGATGTTGTCACGCCCTTCGACAGTGAAGCCCCACGCCGGGTCGTCGACGTCGTTCATGAACTTGAACCCGAGGAAGACCGGTACCAGCAGATCCGTGAAACTCTCGTCGCTGCCGTTGGGCGGTATGTCCGTGAAGCTCCGCGTAGCCGCTCCGACGCCGCCTCCGAGGAAGAGCTTTCCACGGGTGGCCGCGGGGAACGCGTAATGCAGCTCCGCGTCGTACAGATACAGGTTCACGTTCATGTCTTCGTTCTCGGATCCGGGCGGATTCGGAACCTGATCGACCATGACCCAATCGAAGTTTCCGCCGATCCCGAACCCGCCGGCGAAGTTGTATTGCAGCCGCGCGCCGAAGAGCGGATCGGTGTCCGTATCGTCGTCCTCGTCCTCGAGGTCGAATTCTTCGACGTCGAGACCCAGGTCGCGCTGATACAAGCCGCCGTGGAGGTTCAGCTCCCAGTTGCTAACCTGGGCCTGCGCCCTGCCTGGCAGGATCAGGACTGCCGCGGCCAGGGTCGTTAGAGCGAAAAGGAGCTGCTTCATGGCTGGGAATCCCCCCGTTTCGTAGGCAAAAGTCACCATATCTCTCATTTCCCGCGATGCCCTAGTATCGCAATGGGGAAGTGGGGAGTCTGTCAGATCTCTACGTCAAGGAGCGTCAAGTGGCGTCGGTTTCTCACTCATGGGAAGCGGGCGCTCGGCCCGGAGCCACAGGATGGCCGTCAGGATGAGCGCCCCGCCCAGGCATTGAAGCACCCCGATGCGCTCTCGCAGCACGATGGCCGCCAGGGAGACCGTCACGAGCGGCTCGATCGTCGAATACACCGCCGCCCGCCCCGCCCCGACGTGACGGATCCCGACCAGGAACAACGTGATCGGCAGGGCGGTGCAGAGGAGCGAAAGCGCGAGGACGTAGACCAGACCGCGGGTCCCGCCATCGAGGCGCATGTCGTCGAAGCCGAGCGCCGCGGCGGTCAGGAGGAGTCCGGTCGATGTCAGCGTGACAGCCGCGCTGCCGTGCGCCGGGAGCGAGGCCATGATCGGACGACTCGCCACGATGTACGTGGAGAGCGCGAGCATCGCGAACACGACGAGCGCGAGCCCCAGGGGCCGCCCGCCCGAGATCCCCGACCCCACCGTGAGCGCGCAGCCAGTGAGCGCCAGGGCCGTGGCGGTCAGCTTGCGTCGCGTCAGGTGCTCGCCGAGGAAGAGCGCGGCCAGGAGGACGACCACCACCGGGTACACATAGAAGAGGAGAACGGCGGTCGAGGCGGGCACCCACTGCAGCGCCGCCAGGTAGCTGAGCGAGTCGATCGCGTAGAGAAGCCCCAGCGCCGCGAGTCCCGGCCACCGCCTCAGTGGCGGCAGTGGACGACGCCTCGCCGCAAGCAGGATCCAGACGACTGCGGCCCCGATGAGGAAGCGCCAGGCGGCGAGCGGAAGGACGTCCACGCCAGCAGCGAACGCGAGCTTTCCGAGGATGCTGAGGAAGCCGTAACTCGCGGCGGAAACCAGGATCGCCGCCGTGCCCCGTCGCTCCTCGGCCCGCATGGCGCGGCAATCTACCGGCCCCCTACATTGGCCGCGAATGATCGAGAGCCCGAATGCGACGACGAGCTCGCGCGGCGAGTGGTCCCTCTCCGACAGCGTGAAGCCCTACCACCGGCACGCCTTCGCCTGTACGGGCGCCCGGTCGTGGCCCGCGCGTCTCGAAGACGCTCCGGGCCTGCTCGGCACGATGGCGCGGGACGTCCGGGACCTGCGGGAGGCGGAGGGGCCGATTCCCAAGCTTACCGCGACCGACGAGCCCTCGACGGGGCGCGGCATCGACCTGCTGGTGTTCCCCGAGTCCGTGCGCTACCGCGTCGCTGACGTCGATGCGTGGCGGTCGGTGCTCGCCGACCATTTGCGGGGCGGAAGACTGGCGTCTCTCGACAGCGATTCCCTTCCCGGACGCCACGTGTTCGTCTGCGTGCACATGGCCCGGGACGAGCGTTGCGGCAACTGCGGCCCGCCGCTCCTGGCGGCCCTCGAAGCCGCGGTCGCGGCGCGCGGTCTCGCGGACGTCACCCTTCGCGCAACGAGCCACGTCGGGGGACACAAGTACGCCGGCAACGTGATCGTCTACCCGGAAGGCGTCTGGTACGGCTACGTCCGGCCGGACGACGCGGAGCGCCTGGTCCGCGAGCACCTGGTCGAAGGCCGGATCCTGGAGGACCTCCATCGCGGCGGCATGCGCGATCGCGTGCGATCCGCGGGGGATCCGGTCCCGTGAGCGATCCCCTGACGCGGCTCTCCGACGAGGAGTCGCTCTTCGCCGAAACCGTCCGGCAGTTCGCGAGCGACGTCGTCGCGCCGCGCGCGCACGCCATGGATGCCGCCGGCCGGCTCGACCCCGAGATCCCCCCGCGATGCTTCGAGCTGGGACTCATGGGAATCGAGATCCCGGACGAGCTGGGGGGCGCGGGCGCGTCGTTCTTCATGGCGTGCCTGGCCGTCGAGGAGCTCTCCCGGGCGGATCCCGCGGTCGGCGTCTTCGTCGACGTCCAGAACACCCTCTTCAACAACTGCCTGCTGCGCTGGGGCTCCGAGGCCCAGAAGCAGAAATACGCGCCGCGCATGGCGGCCGACACCGTGGGCGCCTACGCGCTCTCCGAGGCGACGTCCGGAAGCGACGCCTTCGGCCTCAAGACGCGCGCCGAGAAGCGATCTGACCGCTGGGTCCTGAACGGATCGAAGATGTGGATCACCAACGGCGCCGAGGCCGGGGTCTACGTCGTGTTCGCGACGCTCGATCCTGCCGCCGGTTATAAGGGGATCACGGCGTTCCTCGTCGAGCGCGAGTTCCCGGGCTTCGCGGTGGGGAAGAAGGAGGACAAGCTCGGGATCCGCGCGAGCTCGACGACCGAGCTCCTGCTCGAGGGCTGCGAGGTCCCGGAGGACAACGTCCTCGGCGAGCCGGGCAAGGGCTATAAGGTGGCGATCGAGACGCTGAACGAGGGACGGATCGGAATCGGCGCCCAGATGATCGGCTGCGCACGCGGGGCGTTCGAGGCCGCCGTCGGATACGCCCGGGAGCGGGAGGCCTTCGGCAAGCCGATCGGGGAGTTCCAGGGAATCCAGTTCGAGCTCGCGCAGATGGCGACCGAGCTCGAGGCCGCGCGGCTCATGGTGTACAACGCCGCCCGGCTCAAGGACGCGGGGCTGCCGTTCCTGAAGGAAGCGGCCATGGCCAAGCTCTACAGCTCCCAAGTCGCCGAACGGGTGACGAGCCGGGCGATCGAGATCTACGGGGGGTACGGCTACACGAAGGACTATCCGGTCGAGAAGCTCTGGCGGGACGCGAAGATCGGGAAGATCTACGAGGGCACGTCGAACATGCAGCTCGCGACGATCGCCAAGACGCTGCTCGGGTGAGCCGCGGCGGAGCCAGAAGGCTCCGCCGCGTTTCGTATCGTTACTGCAAGTGCTTCAGAAGCGGGATCCGGCGAGCTCGACGTCGGCGTCCGACCAGGCGGTCGCCAGCCGGGCGCGGACCTCCTCGGCCTCGGCGTTCTTGCCCTGCGCGTCCAGGCTGGCAGCGAGGCCGTAGAGCGACCAGCCATTGTCCGGGAACTTCTCCAAATCCTCGCGATAGACGCGTTCGGCCTCCGCCGCCTGGCCGGCGGCCAGCAGGGCCGCACCCAGGTCGTGCCGGACCGGCTTGTTCCAGTACGCGGGCTCGGTGTAGCGGAGTCCGTCCTGGAGCCCCTTCGAGACCTGATAGTGCTGAATCGCTCCCGCGAAATCTCCCTGCCGGTACGCGATGTCGCCCATCAGCTCGTGAGTCGCGATCTGCATGACGACCGATGGCCACTCCTCGGTATGCTCGGACGCGATCTGGCGCACGGAGTCGAGCTCGGCGGCCGCCTCGTCCGGATGCCCCAGCGCAGCGTGCGCCACCCCGCGCGCGTAGTGAACGAGTCCGGCCGCGAACCGGATGTCCGACGGCGGTTGCGGCTCCGCGAGCACGTCCTCCCAGCGGCCGAAGGCCGCCAGCGTCAGGTGGGGGTGGGCCAGCATGCGCGACGCTTCGGGCCCCACCATGCGGGCGACGCCCAGATCCATGTGCTGGGCCGCCTTGCGGGCGGTGTCGAGCGCACTCTCGGCGCGTCCCGCGAACATGGAGGCGAAGGCCAGGAAGTGATAGTTGTGCGGGTAGTAGAACGCCGGATAGATCCCGGGGGTGCCGACGTCCGCGATATAGGTCTCGTCCTGGTGGACGGCGTGGATGTTCGCCTCGATCGCGTCGTTGTATCTGCCGACCCGGATGTAGATGTGCGCGGGCATGTGGACGATGTGACCGGCGCCGGGCATCAGCCCCGCCAGGCGCTCGGCGCAGGGAACGGCCTTCTCGGGCTCCGCCGCCTCCACCGCGTGGATATAGAGATGGCAGGCCCCGGGGTGATTCGGGTTCTCCGCGACGACCTTCTCGAGCAGCATCAGCAGCCGCGCAGTCTCGGGCCGCTGCTCGCCTTCGGGAGTCCAGTAATTCCAGGGGCTCAGGTTCATGATCGCGTCGGCCGCCACCGTGGCCGCTTCCTGATCGTCGGGAAATCGGTCGGCGACCTCGTTCATCGCGCGCGAGTAGGCCGAGTCGAGCGCCGCGCGCTGGACGGGCGGCACCGCCGCGTAGCGTGCCGCCAGGGCGTCGATGAACGCGGCCTCGCGCTCGCTCGCGTGGGGCTTCCGCTCGATCGCCGCCTGGATCGCGTTCCATGCGGCCACTCCGCTCGCCGAGTCCATCGGCGCGTTGATGTTCGGACCGTAGGAGTACGCGATCCCCCAGTAGCAGATCGCGCACTGCGGATCGATCTTCGCGGCCTGGTCGAAGGCGCGGATCGCCTCGGCGTGGTTGAAGCCCCACATGAGCCTCAACCCCTGGTCGAAATACTGCTGGGTGACGGGGTTGGTCGTCGAGATCTCGTAGTGGTGTCCGCCGAGATCGTCGAACAGGACAACGGTATCGGCCGGACTGCTCGTGACGGAAAAGAGCGCCGCGGCCGCGACGTTGAGCGCGAACGTCATCGTTCCTCCCGGTGCGTGTGGCGATTGGATGCGATCCGAATCCGATTATACACCATGCGATCCGGAGCGCACCACGAATGCGGTCTCGACATGGGCGGCAGGGATGCGCGATCTTGCATCGACATGTCCGAATCGCCGCGTCCTGCTTCCACTCCGCCAGAGTCCGTCCGGATCGCGATGTGGTCCGGGCCGAGGAACATCTCGACCGCGCTCATGCGCTCGTGGGAGAGCCGCGGCGACACCGCGGTGTGGGACGAGCCTCTGTACGCCCATTACCTGAAGGAGACCGGCGTCGATCATCCCGGAAGGGACGAGATCATCCGGACCCACGAAGCGGACTGGCGCAAGGTGGTCGATCGCCTGACCGGCCCGGTCCCCGGCGGCAAGCCGATCTTCTATCAGAAGCACATGGCGCATCACCTGCTTCCGCAGATCGATCGAACCTGGATCGACGAGGTTCGAAGCGCGTTCCTGATCCGCGATCCGCGCGAGATGCTGACGTCCCTCGCGCGCGTCACCCCCGATCCCTCGGTCGGGGACACCGGGCTGCCGCAGCAGTGGGAGATCTTCGAGCAGGTCGCCGCCCGCCGCGGCGCTCCACCGCCCGTCGTCGACTCCCGGGACATCCTGGAGGATCCGGCGAAGCTCCTGGCGCGGCTCTGTGAGGCGCTGGGGGTCCCGTTCAAGCCGGCGATGCTCTCGTGGAAGCCGGGTCCGCGCGAGAGCGACGGCGTCTGGGGGAAGCACTGGTATTCGGCGGTGGAGGCGTCGCGCGGGTTCCAGCCCTACGTTCCGCGGGAGGACGAGGTGCCCGAGCGCCTGACGGGCGTTCACGTCGAATGCGAGGCGATCTACCGGCGGCTCCACGCGCATCGGCTGACAGGATGAGGAGAACGGCCGATCCGAGGCCGGGCCTTCGAGGAGGGACATGCTCCAGCAGTTCGACGAGCGCAACCGGGATCTGATCGTCAACATCGGCGGGCGCCTGGTCCACCGCGACGAGGCCGGCGTGAGCCCGTTCGACAGCGCCGTCCAGGGAGGGGACGCCGTGTGGGAGGGACTGCGGCTCTACGAGGGCAGGATCTTCAAGCTGGTCGAGCACCTGGACCGGTTGCGAAGCTCGGCCAAGGCGCTCGCCTTCGCGGAGATCCCCACCCACGATGCCATCATCGCCGAGATTCGACGCACGCTCGAGGCGAACGGGATGGGCGACGGCGTGCACATCCGGCTGACGCTCACGCGCGGCGTCAAGTACACGAGCGGCATGGACCCGCGGCTCAACACTTCGGGACCGACGTTGATCGTCCTCGCGGAATGGAAGGCGCCCGTGTACGGCCGGGAGGGGCTGACGCTCGTGACGAGCGCGATCCGCCGCCCACCGCCCGACGTCATGGACCCCAAGATCCACAGCGCGAACCTGATCCCGTCGATCCTGGCCAAGATCGAGGCCAACGCCGCGGGGGCCGACGACGCGCTCATGCTCGACACGCGCGGGTTCGTGGCCGAGACGAACGCGACGCACGTGTTCCTCGTCGAGGGGGAGAAGGTCGTCACGGGCCATACCCACGCTTGTCCTGAAGGGATCACGCGCGCGACCGTGCTCGAGCTGTGCGTCGGGAACGGCATCGCGCACGAGGTCCGCGACATGTCGCTGACCGAGGTCTATCGCGCGGACGAGATGTTCTGCACCGGCACGATGGGGGAGCTCGCCCCCGTCACCATCGTCGACGGCCGCCGGATCGGCGCGGGCGAGCCGGGTCCCATGACGCGTCGACTCTCCGATCTCTACCGCCGCGAGGCCGCCCGCTCGGGCTATCCGGTGCTCGAAGTCGTCTCGGGGAGCTGAGTGACGATCATTCTGGTGGCCGGATGAAACGAACGGCGGGGCACCGGCGCTGTCCCTGGGCGGCGACAGAGCTGTCGATCCGCTATCACGACGAGGAGTGGGGTGTTCCCTCGCGCGACGAGCGCACGCTGTTCGAGTTCCTCGTGCTCGAGGGCGCGCAGGCGGGTCTGTCGTGGGAGACGATCCTCCGGAAGCGCGAGGGGTATCGGCGGGCATTCGCGAGGTTCGATCCGCAGAAGGTGGCCCGATTCGGCGCGCGCGACGTGCGGCGGCTCCTCGCCGATCCGGGCATCGTGCGAAACCGCCTCAAGATCGAATCCGCGATCGCGAACGGGCGCGCAGTGCTCGCCGTGCGCGAGGAGCGAGGCTCGTTCGCGGACTGGCTGTGGGATCTGGTCGGCGGTTCGCCGCGCACGAACCGCTGGCGCTCGCCGTCGAAGGTGCCCGCCGAGACGCCGGAGTCCCGCGCGCTGTCGAAGGCTCTGAAAGCCGCAGGCTTCCGCTTCGTGGGCCCGACCATCTGCTACGCGTTCATGCAGGCCGTCGGCATGGTCAACGACCATCTGGTGGGCTGCTACCGGCACGCGGAGATCGCAGGGAAGGCCGGCGCGCGGAGGGCCCAGTGATCCGCGCGGCGGTCATGGTCGCGCCCGGCGCGCCGATCGAGGTCCGCGAGCTCCCCGAGCCCACGATCGAGGCCGGTGCCGTG
>DASSBK010000053.1:0-15846 GCA_035698825.1 Gemmatimonadota bacterium | reverse complement strand
TTTCCCCTCCCCGCGAAGACGATGAGCGAGAACCGCTACGATCCGAACGAGATCGAGCCGCGCTGGCGACAGGCGTGGGAGGAGATGGATCTCTACCACGCCGATCTCGAAGGCGCCGGGCGCCCCTGCTACGCGCTCGTCATGTTCGCCTACCCGTCGGGGGACCGGCTCCACGTCGGCCACTGGTACCACTACGGCCCGGCGGACTCCTGGGCGCGCTACATGCGGATGCGCGGGTACGACGTCTTCGAGCCGTTCGGCTTCGACGCCTTCGGTCTGCCCGCCGAGAACTACGCCGTCCGGACCGGCGTACATCCGCGCGATTCGACGGCAAAGAACGTGGCCAACATGATCACGCAGCTGAAGCGCATGGGCGCGATGTGGGACTGGTCGCGGACGCTCGACACCTCCGACCCCGGGTATTACCGCTGGACGCAGTGGCTCTTCCTCAAGCTCTACGAGGCGGGGCTCGCGTACCGGAAGGCCGCGCCCGTCTGGTGGTGCCCGACCGACCAGACGGTTCTCGCCAACGAGCAGGTCGTGGGCGACAACGAGTGCGAGCGCTGCGGGACGCCGGTCGTCAAGCGCGACCTGACGCAGTGGTTCTTCAAGATCACGGACTACGCGGACGAGCTCCTCGCGGGCCTCGATGCCCTGGAGTGGCCGGAGCGCACCAAGACGCTCCAGCGCAACTGGATCGGCCGCTCCGAAGGCGTCGAGATCGACTGGCGGATCCCCGGTACGGACGCCGCCGTGCGGACGTTCACGACCCGCCCCGACACACTCTATGGCGTGACCTTCCTCGCGCTCGCCCCCGAGCACCCGCTGCTGGATTCGATCGTCACGGCCGAGCGCCGCGAGGAAGTGGAAGCGTACCGGGCCCACGCCCGGAGGATGTCGGAGGTCGAGCGCGCGTCCACCGAGAAGGAGAAGACCGGCGTCTTCACGGGCGCGACCGCGCTCCACCCGCTGACGCGGCAGCCGATCCCGATCTGGGTCGCAGATTTCGTGCTCGGCGCGTACGGCACGGGCGCGATCCAGGGCGTTCCCGCGCACGACCAGCGGGATTACGAGTTCGCGCGGGCTCTCGGGCTTCCGATCGTCAAGGTGATCGAGCCGGACGACCGAGCCACCGCCGACCCGGCCACGGCCTATACCGGGCACGGAACCGTGGTGGACTCCGGGCCCTACACGGGGATGCGCAGCGAGCAGATGCTGCACGACGTCATCGCCGAGCTGGCGCACGCGGGCCAGGGACACAAGAGCGTCAACTACCGCCTCCGCGACTGGCTGGTCTCGCGGCAGCGGTACTGGGGCGCGCCGATCCCGATCGTGCATTGCGACCGCTGCGGGGAAGTGCCCGTGCCCGAAGAGGACCTTCCCGTCGAGCTTCCCTACGACGTCGATTTCTCGCTCGGGGCGGGGAAGAGCCCGCTCGAGCGCTCGACCACGTTCCTCCACGTCGCGTGTCCGCGCTGCGGGGAGCCCGCCAGGCGGGACGCCGACACGATGGACACGTTCGTCGACTCTTCGTGGTACTACTTCCGCTACCTCTCGCCCGGTGACGCGGAGCGGCCGTGGGACCGGGCGCTGGTCGACCGGTGGCTTCCCGTCTTCCAGTACTCGGGCGGAATCGAGCACGCCGTTCTGCATCTCCTGTACTCGCGATTCGTGACCAAGGCGATGCGCGATCTCGGACACGTCGGCATCGACGAGCCCTTCCAGCGCCTGTTTCACCAGGGAACGATCACGAACGCGGGCGCCAAGATGTCGAAGTCGAAGGGCAACGTGATCAGTCCGGACGACTACGTCGCGCAGTACGGTGCCGACGCGTTCCGCGCGTATCTCATGTTCGGCTTCTCGTGGGCCGAGGGCGGCGACTGGAAGGACGAGGGCATCCGCGCGATCTCGGCGTGGCTCCAGCGCGTCTGGCGGCTCGTCGATCGCCACCGGGCTCTCTTCGCCGAGGCGCGCGCCCTCCACGAGGGCGATCCTGCCGCCGAGGCCGCGCGGGAGCTCCTGCTCGTTCGCCACCGGTCGGTCAAGGGCGCCACCGAGGATCTCGCCGCCTGGCAGTTCAACACCGCCATCGCGCGCATCATGGAGCTCGTGAACGCGCTCTACCAGTATGCACCGGTCGAGGGAGAGCCCGCGCACGACGTCCACGAGCCGCTCCTGGCCGAGTGCCTCGAGACGATGATCCGGCTCCTGGGGCCGATCGTGCCCCACCTCGCCGAGGAGCTCTGGTCGATGATCGGCCACGAGCCGTCGGTCGTAGACGCGGGCTGGCCCGAGTTCGATCCGCGGATCCTGGCCACCGGCGAGGTCACGGTCGCCATCCAGCTCAACGGCAAGGTGCGGGACGAGATGCGCGTGCCGCGCGATCTTCCCGACGACGAGCTCAAGGACCGCGCCGCCCGGCACGGGAGGATCCCGGAGCTCCTCGACGGCCGTCCGATCCGGAAGGCGATCGTCGTCCCGAACAAGCTCGTCAGCCTGGTCGTGTGACGGCCAGGCAGACCGCATGTCGGGAAAGCGCGGATCCCCGGGCCGCTTGACCGATTCCCGGGCCGGTCCGTAGAATACGCTGACCGCGTTCCCCGAGGTTCTCCTCCCGATCCCGAGACCGGATGCCCACGACGACGCTCACGCCGCGCGTGCTCGCGGTCCGCACGATCCCCAACATCACGGGCTCCCTCGCGGAGGCCCTGGGCCTCTCCGACGATCAGGTCGCAGTCGGCTTCCTCACCGTGGATCAGGACGATCCCACGTACGTGGCGATCGACGAGGCCACCAAGAAAGCTGCCGTGCAGGTGGTCTCCGCCCGCTCGTTCTATGGCGGAGCCGCCTACTCGTCGGGCCCGACCAGTGGAGAGACCCTGGCGATTCTGGCCGGCGATCGGATCGCCGAAGTCGATGCGGGACTTGATGCTGCGATCGCCCACCTCGAGTCGCGCGTGAGCTACAGCGCCACGGGGTCGGGAGGGCGGTACTTCGCCCACCTGATCGCCCGGACGGGGAGCTACCTCTCGGGCCGGGCGGGAATCGCCGAGGGGCAGTCGCTCGCCTATCTGAAGGCCGCGCCGCTCGAGGCGACCTGGGCGCTGGACCAGGCCGTGAAGCAGGCCGCCGTCGACATCGTCGAATGGATCGAGCCGCCCACCCCCACGAACATGGGCGGGGCGCTCCTGACGGGGAGCGAGGCGGACTGCCGCGCCGCGTGCGAGGCGTTCGAGAAGGCGGTTCTCTCCGTCGCTCGCGAGCCGGTGAGGTACTGAGGCATGGCCGGACGCGCGCTAGGGATGGTCGAGACACGGGGGTTCATCGGGGCCACCGAGGCGGCCGACGCGATGGTGAAGGCCGCCCAGGTCGAGATCGAGAAGCGGGAGTACGCCGAAGGAGGCCTCGTCACGATCCTGGTTCGGGGCGACGTGGCGGCCGTCAAGGCGGCAACGGACGCGGGTGCCGTCGCGGCGGCGCGCGTGGGAGAGCTCGTCTCCGTGCACGTGATCCCGCGCCCGCACGACGCGACCGACCTCCTGGTCGGCGTCCTGCCGGGCGATCGGCGGATCGGCACCTACCCGATCCGCAACGCTCCCACCGGACGGTCGCGGTCCTCGGGTGATCGCGACAAGGCCGTCGTCGTCGCCGCCCCGCGGGCGGTGGCCGAGGCATCCCGGCGGGAGCAGCCGCCCGTGAACGGTGACCTCCGCGAGCGGTTGCTCCGCGAGATCCGCCGCGCAGGCGCCGAGGGGATCACGCTCCCCCAGCTCGGGGAAGCGCTCGGCGCCGAATGGCGGCGCTTGATCCTGCCGGTCAAGGCGCTTCTCGACGAGGGGACGATCGAGAAGGTCGAGAGCCGCTACTACGCGGCCGGGTGACCGTGCCCGGCCCGTTCTCGATCGTCTTCGCGAACGCCAAGGGCGGCGTGGGGAAGACGACCTCCGCGGTCCACATCGCGGGGGCGTTCGCGCAGAGCGGCGTCGAGACCCTCCTCGTCGATCTCGACCCCCAGGCATCGGCCACGCGGCACGTGGGGCTCGACCCCGCCGCGCTCGACACGACACTGACCGACGTGCTGATCGATCCGTCGCGGGGGATCGCACCCGCGGTTCGCGCCACGCGCTACCCGGCCCTCTCGATCCTGCCCGCGCACGAGAGCCTGGGCACTCTGGAGTCCGAGCTCGCCTCGATGCCCGAGCGGGAGAGCCTCCTTGCCGAGGCCTGGTCCGGCGACCTGCCGTACCGGGTCGCGGTCTTCGACGTGCCACCGGCGCTCTCGCTCTACACCGTCAACGCGCTCCGGGTGGCCGACGCGGTCGTGATTCCGGTCCAGACGCATCCGTTCGCGCTCGCGAGCGTGCCGCGGACCCTGGACCTCGTCGATCGCGTGCGCCGGCACCTCAACCCGCGGCTCGCGGTGCTCGGCTATCTCGCGACCCTCTACGACAGGCGAACGCGCGTGGCGCGCGAGTGCCTGGCGAAGATGATGGAGGAGTGGGGCGAGCTCCTGATCGAGCCGCCGATCCCCACCAACGTGGCGCTCGCGGAAGCCGCGCGGGACGGGCGGCTCCTGTACGAGGCGGACCCCGAATCAGCGGGCGCTGCCGCGTACTATCGGGCCGCCGCCGAGATCGTCGCCAGGTGGCGCGCGGCGCGCGGTAGCCGCGAGGAAGTTGAGAAGGGCAGCGAAGGCCGGTCCGTGAAATCGACGGCAGGGGCCCGCGCGTGAGCCGCCCCGTCGTTTCCGCCGAAGACGTTCGCGCGGCCGCGCGCAGCGGAGAGCCGCGAATCGTCGTGCCATCGGACGCGATCGTGACTCCGCTTGCGCGCGACGAGGCCGCGCGGCGGGGGATCGAGCTGGTCGAAGGGGAGCGCGAGGCGCCGACACCGGCGAGCTCGACGACCGCGCCAGGCGCGGCCGGTCCGCGATCCCATTCCGCGACCTGCAATCCCGACGACGTCGAGCGGATCGTCGAACGCGTACGGGCGCGGATGCCGGGCGCCGACGCGTCGCAGGTCCGGGACATCGCCCGGCGGCTGCTGGAGCGGCTGGGCGGATGAGCTCGCCGCGGGACCTCCTGGCGCATCTTCGCGAACGCGCCCGGAAGCTCGGACCTCGGCGGGTCGTCCTCGCCGACGGCGCCGACCCGCGCGCGGCCGAGGCCGCGCGGAGGCTCACCGACGAGGGAATCGCCGCGGTCACGCTCCTCGGCGGGCCGATCGCGGTTCGCGAGGGGGCAGACCGTGCGGGCATCGACCTCGCCGGGATCGAGATCGTCACCCCGTCGAGCTCGCCGCGGCTCGACGCCTACGCCCAGGAGCTCGCGGCGCGCTGGAAGTCGCGGGGGAGGGAGGCGGGCGCGCGTGAGGCGCACGCGCTCCTCGAGAGCGGCCCCGGGTTCGGGGCGTGGCTCGTCGCCCGCGGGGACGCCGACGCATGCGTGGGCGGCAACGTCTCGACCACGGCACAGACCGTGCGCGCCGCGATCCTCGCGATCGGGACAGCGCCGGGGATCTCCACCGTCTCGTCCGTGTTCCTGATGGTCGATGCCCGCGGCGCCGCATATACGTTCGCCGATTGCGGCGTCGTCGCCGACCCGACGGCGGATCAGCTGGCGGACATCGCGCTCGCGAGCGCCGACACGCATCGTGCGCTCACGGGATCGGAGCCCAGGGTCGCGATGCTCTCGTTCTCGACGAAGGGGAGCGCGAAGCACCCTCGCGTGGACCGGGTCGTGGAGGCGACCCGCAAGGTGCGCGCGCGCCGCCCCGCGCTCGCCGTCGACGGGGAGCTCCAGCTCGACGCCGCGATCGTCCCCGAGGTGGCGGCCGGCAAGGCGCCGGACAGCCCGCTCGCCGGCCGCGCGAACGTCCTCGTCTTTCCCGACCTCGACAGCGGCAACATCGGCTACAAGCTCGCGCAGCGGTTCGGCGGGATGACCGCCCTGGGGCCGCTCCTCCAGGGCCTCGCGCGGCCGATGCACGACCTGTCCCGCGGGGCCTCCGCGGACGACATCGTGAACGTCGCGATCATCGGCTGCGTCCAATCGGCGAGCCGCCCGTCGTCCTGACCCGCGCTTCCGGAGATATCCCATGCACGGGCTCCATCGCGTTCTCCTCCTCGCCCTGCCCGCTCTCGCGATCCCCGTGCGGATCCTGGGGCAGGAGGCCGACGATCCGTACCTGTGGCTGGAGGACGTCGAGGGGGAGCGCGCGATGGAGTGGGTCAGGAGCCAGAGCGACGCCACGCTGACGACGCTCCGCGAGCGGTCGGTCTACGATTCGATCTACGACGAGTCGCTGAGGATCCTCGAGTCCCAGGACAAGATCGATTACCCGACGATCCGGGGAGACCGCGTCTACAATTTCTGGCAGGACGCCGAGCACGCGCGCGGGATCTGGAGGCGGACCGCGCTCGACTCCTACCTGTCCGATCAGCCGGAATGGGAGACGGTCCTGGACATCGACCGACTGGCGGAGGAGGAGGGCGTGCCGTGGGCGTTTCAGGGCGCGGAGTGCCTGGCGCCGGAGTATCGGCACTGCCTGGTGAGCCTCTCGCGCGGCGGGTCGGACGCCTCCGAGGTGCGGGAGTTCGACCTCGAGTCGCTGGCATTCGTAGAGGGCGGTTTCTTCCTGCCCGAGGCGAAGAGCAGCGTTGCCTGGCGCGGTCTCGACGCGCTGCTCGTGACGACCGACTTCGGTCCGGGGACCCTCACCGAGTCCGGATACCCACGGGTCGCGAAGCTGTGGTGGCGGGGGACGCCGCTGGACGAGGCGGAAGTTCTCTTCGAGGGAGACGCCACCGACGTCGGCGTATGGGCCGGCTCCGTCGAGACGCCGGAGCGGACGTTCCATCTCGTCTACCACTCTCCGACGTTCTTCGAGACGCGAGTGCACGTCCTCCAGGACGACGGATCGCTCCTCGCCCTGGACGTTCCGCTCGACGCGGACGTCTCGCTCACGGGAGAGGACCTCGTCGTCTACCTCCGATCCCCCTGGGAGACCGGGGGGAAGAGCTACGTGCAGGGCTCGGTCCTCGCCATCGGGTACGACGCGTTCCTGGCCGGCGACCGTGGGTTCGACGTGGTGGTCGAACCGGGACCGCGGCGGACGGTGGAAGGGGTGGAGGTGACGCGGGGGCACCTGCTGATCCAGATCCTCGACAACGTCCGGGGACAGCTGTGGCGCTACCGGCGGGAGGGCGCGGAGTGGATCGGGGAGCGCGTCCCCGCGCCGGACTTCGGCGCCGTGTACGTCGTCGACAGCGACGCGCTCGAGGACCGCTGGTTCTTCACCTTCGAGAGCTTCACCGACCCGACCACCCTCTACCTGGGGGAAGCGGACGGGACGATCCGGGAGGTCCGGCGGCTCCCCGCGATGTTCGACGCCGGGGGCCTCGTCGTCGACCAGCACGAGGCCACGTCCAAGGACGGGACGCGGGTCCCCTACTTCGTCGTGCACCGCGAAGGCCTCGCCTACGACGGAGCCAATCCGACCCTTCTCTACGGATACGGGGGATTCCAGATCTCGATGACGCCCTGGTACGGCGAGATCACCGGCAAGGCGTGGCTCGAGCGCGGCGGTGTGTTCGC
This sequence comes from Gemmatimonadota bacterium, assembly GCA_035698825.1. Lineage (GTDB taxonomy): Bacteria > Gemmatimonadota > Gemmatimonadetes > JACCXV01 > JAHWKZ01 > JAICNR01. The sequence continues at coordinate 8,251 of DASSBK010000053.1, read as the reverse complement.
CGTGGCCAACATCCGGGGCGGCGGGGAGTTCGGGCCGGACTGGTGGAAGGCGGCGCAGAAGGAGAACCGGCAGCGCGCGTACGACGATTTCCTGGCGGTCGCCGAGGATCTGATCGAGCGCGGCATCGCGTCCCCGGAGCATCTGGGCATCGAAGGGGGAAGCAACGGCGGGCTGCTGGTGGGGGTCGCCATGACCCAGCGCCCGGAGCTCTTCCGGGCGGTGGTGGTCGAGGTCCCGCTCCTCGACATGCGGCGCTACCACACGCTCCTGGCGGGTGCCAGCTGGGTGGCGGAGTACGGGGATCCGGACGACCCCGCGGAGTGGGATTTCATCCGGCGCTACTCGCCGTATCAGAACGTCTCCGCGGACGCCGAGTACCCGCGGGCCCTGTTCTACACGACCACGCGGGACGACCGGGTCCATCCGGGGCACGCGCGCAAGATGGCGGCGAAGATGCTGGAGATGGGCCACCCGGTCTGGTACTACGAGAACACCGAGGGTGGGCACGGGGCGGGCGTCACGCCCGAGCAGCGGGCGCGCATGTATGCGATCATCTACACGTACCTGACCGAGCGCCTGATGGAGGGCGAGCCCGCCGGCCGACTTGAATAGCGGAGGCGTCGGTTTTAAACTCGCTCAACGGCTGGCCCCACCGCGATCGCTCCTGGGCCCCGGCCGGTCGCCTTGAAAGGACTCGATCTCTAGCACCGCGCCGTTCGCCGGCGCGCGAGACGCTCATCCGCACCACCCCTCGGCCGGGAGGAGGACCGAATGGAAGCACTGGGGATGATCGAAACGCGCGGGCTGGTGGCGCTCATCGAGGCCGCCGACGCGATGGTCAAGGCAGCGCGCGTGACGCTCGTCGGGTACGAGAAGATCGGCGCGGGCTACGTCACGGCGCTAGTGCGCGGCGACGTGGCGGCGTGCCAGGCCGCCGTGGACGCCGGCGCGGCCGCCGCCAAGAAGGTCGGCGAGGTCGTTTCCGTGCACGTGATCCCGCGGCCGCACACGGACCTGGACGCGCACTTCCCGATCGTCGCCGAGTAGCAGTCTTCTCCGATCCGGGCGCGCGGCCTCGTGTCGCGCGCCTTTCCGGACCTTACCACCCGTGCCACTGACCGAACGCGACATCCGCACGATCGTCGACCGCATCACGGCCGAGCTCGACCGAAGCCGCGCCGCGACCCCCTCCGCGGGCGCGAGCGGCGGCCCCCCTCTCGCTCGTCCCTCGCCATCGGCCCCGGCGCCCCGGGCGCCGACGACCGGACGTTCGGGGTACCTCGGCATCTTCGAGACCGTCGATCAGGCCGTCGCCGCGGCCCGCGGCGCGCAGCGGGAGATCCGGACGCTCGAGCTCCGCGACCGGATCATCGCCAACCAGCGGAAGCGGCTCGGCGAGGAAGCGGAATCGCTGGCCGAGCAGGCGGTAGCGGAGACGCGGCTCGGCAACGTCCGGAGCAAGACGCTCAAGAACCGGCTCGTCGTCGATCGCACGCCCGGGACCGAGGATCTCCATCCCGAGATCCTGTCGGGCGACCACGGCCTGACACTGACCGAGCTCGCGCCCTGGGGCGTGATCGGGGCGGTGACGCCGTCGACCAACCCGGCCGCGACGATCATCAACAACGGGATCTCGATGATCGCCTCCGGCAACGCGGTCGTCTTCGGGGCCCACCCGCTCGCGAAGAACGTCACCAATCACGCGATCCACCTCATGAACGCGGCGTCGGTGGAGGTGGGGGGGCCCGACACGCTGCTGACGGCCGTCGCGGAGCCCTCGATCGAGGCCGCGCAGGCGATGTTCCATCATGGGGGGATCGACCTGCTGGTCGTGACGGGGGGCGGCGGAGTGGTCCGCGCGGCGCAGGAGTCCGACAAGCGCGTGATCGCCGCGGGGCCCGGCAATCCGCCGGTCGTCGTCGACGGGACCGCGGACCTCGCCCGGGCCGCGCGCGACATCGTCGCCGGCGCGGGATTCGACAACAACATCGTCTGCACCTGCGAGAAGGAGATCCTGGCCGAGGATGCGATCGCGGACGAGCTCCTGGCCGAGCTCCAGCGGAACGACGCCGTACTCCTGTCGGCCGAGGAGGCCGAGGATCTCGCCCGGGCGATCCTGACCGACTATCCGGGTCGAGAGCCCCGGATGAACAAGGACTTCGTGGGTAAGGATCCCGCGGTCCTGTCGGGGCTCATCGGAAAGCGCGTCCCCGAGACGACCCGGCTCCTGGTGGCCGAGACGGGGAAGGACCATCCGTTCGCCGTGCTCGAGCTCCTGACGCCGGTGATCCCCTTGATCCGCTGTCCCAACGTGGATACGGCGATCGACTGGGCGGTCGAGCTCGAGCACGGATTCAAGCACACTGCCTGCATGCACTCGAAGAACCTGGACGCGCTCCACCGCATGGCGGTGGCGATCAACTGCTCGATCTTCGTCAAGAACGGCCCCAACCTGGCCGGGCTGGGATTCGGTGGGGAAGGACCGACCGCCATGACGATCTCGACCCCCACCGGCGAGGGACCGACCTCCGCGCGCACCTTCGTGCGGCGCCGCCGCTGCGTGCTCGTCGACTACTTCCGCATCGTCTGACGCTCCAGTCTTTTACGCCGTTCCGCTTCATCCTTTACGGGAGTTCGAGCGCTCCATTTTCGGGTGGCTGGTGCAGCCCACAGCTTTCCACACCCGCCATTCCGGCAGACCGAACATCGAACCGTGGGATTGAGAATGGGACCGAAACCCGTGCTGCGGGATCCGGCGCTGCGCTGGGGCCGGGTTCAGTCCAGGGACGGGATGATGATCTCCCGCGCGAGCCGGGCGATCTCGACCGGACCGAGGACCACGGCCTCGCGCTCGAACAGACCCTGTATCGCCGACCGGTGAACGCGGATCTTGTAGCGGCTGACGGCGAGGCCGCCGACCGCGAGGACGCTGTGGCCGCCGTCGGGCACGGGGTCGCCGTCCTCCTCCCCGGATAGTCCCTCGATCCCGGCCGGCTCGGCCCCGCTGATGTCGACGAGGAGCCGGAGGTCGGAGAGGGCCGACCAGACGCGGCGGGGGAGGAGCGTAAGTCCCGGGGGTCCCGCCGTGATCACCACCCTCGCCCCCTCGACCACCGATTCGAGCGGCTCGCCGGTCTTCCACACGAGGGTCTCGATCGTCTCCTCGAACGTGGAGGCCACGAACCGGATGCGCTCCTCCGCCTCTTCCTCATCGAACACCGTGAGGCAGACGTTTGCGCCCTCGCCCGCGAGGATTCCGGCAACCCGCGCCCCCGCCGGGCCGCCGCCGACGACGACCACACGCGCCTTGGTGAGCGTGACGAGCTGCCGCACCCGCGCGACGGTCGCGCCGGCGACCGTGCTCCCGCCCTTGCATTCCGACATGAGCGAGATCCGGTAGGGACCGAAGAACGCCCGGCGCGCCTGTCGGACCATCTCGTCGATGACGTGGTCGTTGGTCCCGGTGATGAGGAGCGCGGTCCGGTGGAGCTCGTCCCGGGGCCTCGAGTACAGCGCGCCCGAGACCAGGACCGGAACGTCCTGCGGGTCGACGTCACCGTGCGCCAGGATCTGATCGGCCCCGCCGTCCAACGACATGATCTGGTCGAAGACGCGCGGATGCGGGTTGTGGTCGAGGTGGATCAGGATCCGCGGGCTGGCGGGCACGGCTCGAATCTAGCCGGCCGGTGGGGAGCCGCTAGCCGGAGGCTCGCGCGGATGCCCACTGCATCCCCAGGCGTAGCTTTACATAATATACGTTATGCGACATCCAGTCCAAGGGGCCCGAAAGCCGACCGGCTCCCAGGTTCCCCAGGGGTGGCCCACGCCTTGCCACAACCATGCTCCCGACGCCTATGCAGTTATCCGCGACACCGACCACCAAGGCCATGCTCGTCGCGCTGCGCCTCTGCGCCGTGGCGGCGAGCGGCGTTCTGCTGTGGAGCTATCCGCCAGCCCCGGGAATGGCGCACGGCGCGGCCATCTTCCTCTGGGCCGTCTACGCCGCCACCACTCTGGTTCTGCCCTTCGTCCCCAGGCAGTGGTTCGAGCGGCCGCGACTCCTACCGATCTTCACGCTCGCCGAGCTCGTTCTCCTGGGCGCCTTCGTGGTGACCTACCGCGAGGGCGGCTCGCTCTACCTGCCGCTGTTCCTCGTCACGATTCTGCTGGCGGCCTTCGCCCGCAACGTCCGCTGGTCGATCGCCGTGGCTACCGGCGCGGCGCTCGCGCAGATCCCGCTCTACGCCTCGGGCCACGGCTGGAGCGAGTTCGCGATCGAGCCCAGCGCGCTGATTCTCCAGGGGGTGATCCTGCTCGTCGCGGCGGCCGCGGTCGGGCAGCTGACCGAGGAGTTATCCCGTCACGAAACGACGGGTGACCTGCTCGACAGCGCGCTCCAGATCTCGGCGCTGGTTGCGGGGACGTTCGATGTCGATACCGTCTACCGGCGGCTCGTCGAGCTCGTCGCGAAGCTTCTCCAGGCCGATCGCGTGGCGATGATCGCCCTCACCGAGGAGCCGGATGTCGGACGCGTCGTGGCCGCCGCGGACCTGGGTCACCCGCTCCGGATGGATCTGTTCGTCGACCTGCCCGAGCACCCGGAGGTATCGGAGGCGGTCGCCAGGCAGCGGCCCATCGTGGTCCGCCGCCGTGAGCCCCAGACGGGTCGCGTGTTTCCCTTCCGCCGGCGCGTGCGAAGGCCCTCGATCCTGGTGGCGCCGATCCTCGTCGGCGATCAGCCGCGAGGCGTCCTCTATATCCGCAACGAGCGGTCGCGGATCGAGTACAGCCGGCAGGAACTGGCGTTTTGCCAGCTCATGGCTCATGCGGCGGCGAGGGCCGTCGAGCACGCGGAGCGGTACGCGGAGATGGAGGAGGCCGCATCGCGGGACCCGCTCACGGGTCTGCGAAACCTGCGGGCGTTCCACCAACGGCTGGACCTGGAAGTCGCGCGCTCGGAGCGCGAGCTCCGGCCCCTCTCGCTCCTCATGATCGACATCGACTACCTGAAGCGCGTCAACGACTCCTACGGACACCTCGCGGGTGACGCCGTTCTCAGGGGTATCGCGAAGATCCTCACTGATCAGGTGCGCGAGGTCGACTTCGTAGCGCGGTACGGCGGCGAAGAGTTCGCGGTTATCTTGACGGGCGCGGAGATCGATCGGGCCGAGAAGGTGGCCGAGCGCATCTGCGCCGCGATCGCGGCTTCCGAACACACCGGAGTGGACTCACCCATCACGGCGTCGATCGGACTCGCCACCTATCCCTACGACGCCACGACCCCGCGTGACCTCGTGCACCAGGCGGACCAGGCGCTCTACTACTCCAAGTACCGCGGCCGGAACCGTATCACCGTATACGACCATTTGCACCGGCAGACTTCGGCCGACGATCTCCAGCGCGAGCTCGTCCAGGCCTTCACGTCGGTGTCCCTGGAACGGCACTTCAGCCACGACGACCCGCGCATCGCCGAGATCCGCGAGCGGCTGTCACTGTTCACGACCGACGACGAGATCATCGACAACATCGAGGACGTCATCGAAAGCCTGACGACCGCCATGTACGCTCGCGACACCTACACCCGGCATCATCTGCAACAGGCCGCCGAATTGTCCGACCTCTTCCTCGGGTATCTCACCCTGGACGACACCGAACGGCGCACGATCCGGATCGCCTGCATGCTTCACGACATCGGTAAGCTCGGAGTGCCGCAGGAGATCCTCCAGAAATCCGAGTTCCTGACGCGAGAGGAGTACGAGATCGTGCGCAAGCATCCGGAGATCGGCGCCCGGATCCTGGATCCGCTGAAGCCGTTCACGAGCGCGGTGCCGTGCATCCGGCATCATCATGAGCGCTGGGACGGGAAGGGATACCCCGAGGGACTCCGCGGCGAGGACATCCCCTTCGGGGCGCGCGTCGTCAGCCTGGTCGATTCCTTTCACGCGATGGTCAGCAAGCGCCCGTACCAGAGTCGCGTGAAGGGATTGGGGTACGCGCGTGAGGAGATCCGACGAAACGCGGGGACCCAATTCGATCCGCGGCTGGCGGAGACGTTCGTCCGGATGATCGAGGAGCAGCCCGAACGGATCGCGGCCTTCGTCGAGAGTGACGTGCATGTCGACGCGGCCGAGGCCGTGGAGTACGGCGGGTTCCCACTCGAGCCGGCCGCGATCGCGCCCGCCTGGTCCGAAGTGGAGCAGCCCCGCGTCTAGGGGGCGGCGCTCTCGGCGGGAGAGGAGCCGTCGGCCACCCGCTCCCCCGACGGTTCCGCGCTTCCGTCTCCCGTCAGCGGCTGAACGGTGAGCTCGGCGATCGCGCGGCGCGCCTCCTCGGCGGCCGGACCCTCCGGCTGGAGCTCGACGATCGCGCGGTACTCCTCGACCGCCTCGGCCTTCCTGGACTGCGAAGCATAGAGCTCGGCCAGCGCCGCGCGGAGCTGGACCCGCTGCTCGTCGAACTCCGATTTCTCGATCGCCTCGTGATACGTCTCGGCCGCGCGGTCGAGCTGCCCCGCCTGTCCGTAGGCGGCCGCCAGGAGCCGGCGGGCGTTGTCGGCGAGGGGCGAATCGCCGTGTTCATCGAGCATCTTCTCGAGGGTGGCGACAGCATCGGCGGGCTGGCCGGCCTGGAGCTGCGACTCGGCGAGGAAGAGCATCGCGTCATCGGCGTAATCGGAGCCGCCGTGGCGTCCCAGGTAGCTCTGCAGATCGCTCACGGCGAGCTGGAAGTTCCCGGCGAAGTACGCCTGGCGCGCCATCAGGTAATCCCGGCCCGCCTCTTCCTCGGCGCCGCGCGACACGTTCCGGTAGACGAGGAGACCGGCGGCGAGGACCACGAGGGCCACGGCCGCACCCACCATCTCCCGCCTGTGGGTTTCGGCCCAGTGCGCCCAGTCGAACGTACGCTCGACGAACTTGTCGCGCTTCAACTGGGTCTTGGACAATCGCTTGCGGCTCATTATCGGAGAATCACCTTGATGTCGGGACGGGTGGTGCCCCCGGCGCGATTCGAACGCACGACACGCGGTTTAGGAAACCGCTGCTCTATCCACCTGAGCTACGGGGGCGGATGCGGGGCCGGCGGCGAGCCCTCGGGCCCGGGCGCGACTCGATGCTCGTGACGGCGCAGAAACTAACAGCCTGCGGCCCATCGGGTAAGGGCCGTATCTTGCTGCATGCCCTCGATTCCACACGTTCCCCTTCTCGTCCTGGCAGGCGGTCTCAGCCGCCGGATGGGGCGCGACAAGGCGAACCTGACGTGGGACGGAACCCCGCTCCTCCTGAGGGTCATCGGGCGGCTGGCTCCGATCGCCGCGGAAGTGTGGGTGGCGGCACGGCCCGGGCAGGCGCTCCCGGCGGGCGCGTTTCGCCGCGTGGACGACGAGCGTCCTGGCGAAGGCCCGCTCGCGGGACTCTCCGGGGGCCTGGCGGCGATCGGGGCTGCGTGGGACACCGCTCCCGTAGCCGTGGCGGCCTGCGACTACCCCCATGCCGATCCCGCTCTTTTCCCCGCTCTCCTCTCCGTCTCCCCGGGCGCCACCGCGATCGTTCCCGTCCTGGACGGACGGGCGCATCCGCTCCTGGCGATCTGGAGGTCCGATCTGGCGCCGGCGTGCGAACGGGCGCTGGCTCGCGGGACGCGGCGGGTACGGGAAGTGCTCGACGAGGTCGGCGCCGTGGAGGTCGACGCGAGAGAGCTGCTCGGCGACGCGGCCGAGCAGGCGTTCCAGAACGTCAACGACCCGGAGGCTCTGAGGAAGGCGCTCGGCTCCCCCGAGTAGGATGCCGCTGAACCTCCCGTCGGGCAGGCGATTCCCTCAGGCGGCTCCCCGGAGCCATTGCCGGATCATCGCCTCGATCGAGGGCGTCAGCGAGGCGGCATCCCGAAGGTAGAGATGAGCGCCCGGCGGAGGATTCGGCGGTCCCTCGGGTTCGGGCGGGAGTCCGTGCCGGTATCGTAACCCGGCGAGCGCGCCCTCGTCGGCGCCCGCCAGCTGCAGCCAGGCCCCGCCTTCGTGCGGGAACACGCGGATCGACCCGTGCGCGCCCTCGAACCGCACCCAGTCCCTCCGCGACCATGTGGCGGTGGCGCCCGAACGTCGCGCCACGCGCTCGACGGCGTCGACGAGCGTGAGCGGCCCATCTCCCGCAACCCCGACGCGAGCGTGGCGCTCGGCGAGCTCGGGCTCGCCGGGGAGAGCGCGCCGCGGACCGGGATCGAGATCGCCGGCCACGAGCGCGCAGCGGATCC
>DASSBK010000052.1:0-4005 GCA_035698825.1 Gemmatimonadota bacterium | reverse complement strand
ATCCTCGTCGTCAGTGCGGCCGACGGGCCGATGCCGCAGACGCGCGAGCACATCCTGCTCGCCCGCCAGGTGAACGTGCCCTACATCGTCGTCTTCATGAACAAGGTCGACATGGTCGACGACCCGGAGCTCCTGGAGCTGGTCGAGCTCGAGGTGCGCGAGCTGCTCTCGCAGTACGAGTTCCCGGGCGACGAGATCCCGGTCATCAAGGGCTCGGCGCTGAAGGCGTTGGAGGCGGGCACGCCGGACTCGGAGTGGGGGCAGAAGATCGGCGAGCTCCTCGACGCCCTCGACAGCTACATCCCCGAGCCGAAGCGCGAGGTCGACAAGCCGTTCCTGATGCCGGTCGAGGACGTCTTCAGTATCACCGGGCGGGGCACGGTGGCCACCGGGCGGATCGAGCGCGGGGTGGTCAAGGTCCAGGACGAGGTCGCCCTCGTCGGCTTCGGGAGTGACAAGAAGACGGTCGTCACCGGGGTGGAGATGTTCCGCAAGCTGCTCGACGAGGGGCGCGCCGGGGACAACGTCGGGCTGCTGTTGCGCGGGGTCGGCAAGGAGGAGATCGAGCGCGGGATGGTGCTGGCGCGGCCGGGGACGATCACCCCGCACACGCACTACCTCGCCGAGGTCTACGTGCTGACGAAGGAGGAGGGGGGCCGGCACACGCCGTTCTTCAACGGCTACCGGCCGCAGTTCTACTTCCGGACGACCGACGTGACGGGGAGTGTGCAGCTGCCGGCGGGGACGGAGATGGTCATGCCGGGGGACAATGTGCAGATGGAGATCGAGCTCATCACGCCGATTGCCATGGACGAGGGGCTCCGCTTCGCCATCCGCGAGGGCGGCCGGACGGTCGGCGCCGGCGTCGTCACGAAAATCATTAAATGAGCGCGCGTCGCGAGCCGCGGCTCGCGAATCGCGGACATCCTCGCACGCCTCGTCGTTGGCGCTGGCGGGAGTCCCGATTCGCGATGCGCGACTCGCGATTCGCGGGTGTTTCCAATGCCCAGAGAAAAAATCATCCTCGCGTGCAGCGACTGTAAGAACCGCAACTACTTCACCGACAAGAACAAACGGGCGCACCCCGAGCGTGTCGAGTGGAAGAAGTACTGCCCGCGGTGCAACCAGCACACCCTGCACAAGGAAACGAAGTAGTCATGCCCGAGCTTGTCGCCCGTACTTCGGAGTTCGTGTCGGACGTCCGGGCGGAGATGCGGAAGGTGACGTGGCCCGACCGGGCGCAGCTCCGGCAGGCGACGATCGCGATCATCATCTTCGTCCTGATCATCGGCGCCCTGATCGGCGTCATGGATCTGGTGCTGCAGGCGATCCTCGTCCGCGGCATCCCGTCGCTGTTCGGGGCGCGATAGCCGTGGAACATCGCTGGTATGCCATCCAGACGACCGCCGGACACGAGAACAAGGTTCGCTCGCTGGTCCAGCGCCGCATCGAGCAAGACCAGCGACCAGCCGAGGAGCGCCCGATCCGGCAGGCACTCGTCCCGACGCAGGAAGTCGTCGAGATCAAGAACGGGAAGAAGGTCACCGTCGAGCGGAAGATCTACCCGGGGTACGTGCTCGTGGAGATGCTCCTGAACCAGGAGACCTCGCACACGATCAACAGCATCCAGGGCGTCATCAAGTTCGTTGGCAAGGACCGCGCGCCGCAGCCGCTGCGCGCCGAAGAGGTGAACCGCCTGCTCGGGATCGCCGATGAGCTGGAGCAGGAGGAGCCGAAGGAAGAGATCCCGTTCATGGTCGGCCAGGCCGTAGCGATCACGGACGGGCCCTTCAGCGATTTCAACGGCACCGTCGAGGACGTCTATCCGGACAAGGGGAAAGTCCGCGTGTCGGTCAGCCTGTTCGGCCGGCCGACGAGCGTGGAGCTGGATTATCTGCAGCTCCGCGCATATTGATGCCCCCCCGTCGCCCACCACAGCGACGTTAAACACACCGTGGGAGACCGGCGCGGCGAGCCGCGCCATTTCGTCAAGGAAGGTCTATGGCTAAGAAAGCGACTGGATTCGTCAAGCTGCAGGTGCCAGCGGGACGCGCCACTCCGGCCCCTCCGGTCGGGACGGCGCTCGGTCCGCACGGCATCAACATCATGGCGTTCGTGAAGGAGTTCAATGCCAGGACGCAGTCCCAGGATGGCACGATCCTCCCCGTGGAGGTCACCATCTACGCGGACAAGTCCTTCACCTTCATCACGAAGACGCCGCCGGCCGCGATCCTCCTCAAGAAGGAGCTCGGCATCGAGAAGGGGTCCGGCGTTCCGAACCGGAACAAGGTCGGCACGGTGACCACGGCGCAGCTCCGCAAGATCGCCGAGCTGAAGCTCCCCGACCTCAACACGGAGTCCATCGAGTCGGCCATGTCGATGATCGCCGGGGCCGCGCGATCGATGGGCATCGAGGTGACGGACTGATGCGGAATCACGGGAAGCGCTATCGCGCGGCGGCACAGCGCGTCGACGTGGCCGTGCCCTATCAGCCGCAGCAGGCGATGGAGCTCGTCAAGTCGGCCTCGTTCGCCAAGTTCGACGAGACGGTCGAGGTCGCGGTGCGCCTCGGCGTCGATCCGCGCCACGCCGACCAGCTCGTGCGAGGCACCGTGCTCCTCCCCGCGGGGACTGGGAAGTCGGTGCGGGTGCTCGTCATCGCCGTCGGCGAGAAGGCGCGCGAGGCGGAGGCGGCTGGCGCCGATTACGTGGGGGTCGAGCACATCCCGAAGATCAAGGACGGCTGGCTCGATTTCGACGTCATGATCGCCACGCCCGATCAGATGGGGCAGGTTGGCCAGCTCGGCCGGATTCTCGGACCGCGCGGGCTCATGCCGAACCCGAAGGCCGGCACGGTGACGTTCGACATCGCCCGCGCCGTGCGCGAGGTCAAGGCGGGGAAGATCGAGTTCCGGGTGGACAAGAGCGGGAACGTGCACGCGCCGATCGGCAAGGTGTCGTTCAGCCTCGATGCGCTCGGCCAGAACTTCAACGCCTTCATGGATCAGATCATCCGCTCGAAGCCCTCCGCGGCCAAGGGCGTGTACGTCAGGCACGTGGCGATCTCGAGCACGATGGGACCCGGTGTCGCCATCGATACCACGCCGTACCGGTAAGGAGCCATGAAGCGCAGCGAGAAAGAGCAGCTCGTGACCGAGCTCGCCGAGAAGATGAAGGGCGCGAAGGCCCTCTACTATACCGACTTCACCGGGCTCAACGTGAAGCACATGACGGAGCTCCGCCGCCGCTTCCGCAGGGCGGGCGTCGAGTACGTCGTGATCAAGAACACGCTCGCGCTGCGGGCCGTGCATGAGGTGGGCCTCACGACGGAGCGACTCCGCGGGCCCACCGGCGTCGTCATCGGCGCCGATCCAGTGACCGCCGCGAAGGTGCTCAGCGACTTCGCGCGGGAGAACGAGCAGAAGCCCGGCGTCAAGGGCGGGATGCTCGAGGGGAAGCCGATCGACGTCGCGCAGGTGAAACAGCTCGCGTCGCTTCCCTCGCGGGACCAGATGCTCGCGGAGCTCGCCGCCGGCCTCCAGTCGCCGATGGCCGGCTTCGTGGGCGCGCTCAATGGCCTGCTGTACATGTTCGCCGGAGCGCTCGATGCGCTTCGCGTGCAGCGCGAAGGAACATGAGCTGGGTTATGAGTTGTGGGTGTCGAGTCGTGAGTGGTCCTGTTGGGGCTCCGAGCCGCGAGCGCCCGCGATGCCCGCCCTCACCACCCACAACTCACGACGCACAACCGATCTCCTCACCTGATTGCATACACCCCGGAGAGAACCACAATGGCTAACGCGACCATGAGCAAGGACGAGATTCTCGACGCGATCGGCAACATGTCGGTCTTCGAGCTCGCCGAGCTGATTGAGGCCTTCAAGAGCAAGTTCAACGTCACGATCGCGGCTGCCCCGGTGGGTGCCGCGCCCGCGGCCGGCGGCGCCGGCGCGGCGGCGGCCCCGGCGGCCGAGGAGCAGACCGAGTTCGAGGTCAGCCTGAAGGAAG
>DASSBK010000051.1:0-11960 GCA_035698825.1 Gemmatimonadota bacterium | reverse complement strand
GCGCTCGTGCTCTCCGGCCCGCCCGCGTAGCAGCGCGCCTGCCAGGGGGCGCTGTCGACGAACGCGATGGCGAGATCGGGGGGGAGCAGCACGGTCGCGGACGCGTGCTCGATGGGAACCGGCCAGCCGGTTCCGGTCACCTGCCAGTACAGCTCGTCGAACCCCTCGAAGAACCCGAGACCCCCCGACAGCGTGTAGTCGATCACGTACGTCTGGCGGCCGCTCACCGTGCGGTCGGGATCCCCGATACGGATCTCCTTGTTCTGGATGCCGGACACTTCGTAGGGGATCGCGTTGCCGGCGGCGTCGCTGACTTCGCGCACGTCCAGCGAGAACCGCACGCGTCCGGCCGACAACGGAACCTCCGCCGACACCTGACGCTTGTAGACGACCGGTATCGTCCGATAGATGCCGTGCCGCTCGAGCCCGTCGAAGTCGACGAGGATCCGCTCGATGACGCCGAGCGAGCCGTCGGGGTGCACGACGTAGTCGGCGTGGAAGTCGGTGATGGTCCAGCCCGTGTCCTGGGCGTGCGCGCCGTTGACCGGCGAAAGCAAGGCAGCGAGCGCAAACCCCACCGGGAAGCCCAACGCCCGTAGAGCGACGGTGAGTCGTGCAAGATGCGGCGTTTTCAAACCTTCCTCCACTCGCCGCTCCGTTCGCGCATCATGATCAATCGGACGCAACGGGAGCCTCCGAGGCATGAAAAGCTACTACACGCCAGCCATCGATCCTTCGAACATACGTCTTTGTAAAAAACCAATCGTCCTTCGTGCGGCTCTCCTCCAATTCCCGCACCCGCTGCATACGCCCTGTTACCACCGCAGCATCGCCATACAGACGGATGACCACATCTCTGGTGGCGTACCGCTCGAATCGCATGCGTCCGGAGCGAGCAAAGTCCAGCGCCTGCGCCTTCGTCATCGGCTGCATTCCCGGCACTGCCACCTCGAGATCAGCATCCCACAGCCGGTCGAGTGCCGCAGCATCCCCTCGCTCGTGAGCTTCGTTCCAAGTTCCCTCAAGCCGGTCCAATTCAAGTGAGTCTTCGGCAGCCTGACTGAAGGTCGCGGCCGGCCGGAGGAAGAGAGCTGCGACCAGCGCGCCGAGCATGAGCTTTCCTTGGTACATGGAAATCACCTCGCGCCGGGTGGAGTGCGCGCGGCGCCCACGTCGGGCGCGGCGCGCTCGTCGATGTCAGCGAGCTCGAAGAACTCCGCGCGGCCGAAGCCGAGCGCGCCCGCGATCAGGAGGTTCGGAAAGGTCTCGCGGCTCGTGTTCAGGTCGCGCGCGACCGCGTTGTAGTAGCGTCGCGCGCTGGCGATGTCGTTCTCGGTAAGGACGAGCTCGGACTGGAGCTGGAGGAAGTTGGCGCTCGCGCGCAGCTCGGGATACGCCTCGGCGATCGCGATCAGCCCGTGCACGCGCCGCGTAAGCGCGTTCTCGGCCGCGGACCGGGCGGCGCGGTCGTCACCGGCCCCGACGGCGGCCGCGCGCGCCTCGGTCACCTCCTCGAGCGTCCGCTGCTCGTGCCCGGCGTATCCGCGGACCGCGGCGACCAGGTTGGGGACGAGGTCCGCGCGCCGCTTGAGCAGCGCGTCCACGTCCGCCCAGGCGGAGCGGAGGCGGTTCCGGAGCGACACCAGGCGGTTGAAGACCCAGGCCACCCATGCCGCCAGGGCCACCAGCGCGACGGCGATGACGATCGTCATGTCCCAGCCTCCGCGTGCAAGTCGCGCACCGCGCGCGATTCGAGCCGATAGATAACGGGCCGCTTCTCGCTCACGCAACCAACGGACCGTTGGGGATCCTCAGACGACCGTCTTGCGGAAGCGGAGCACCGAGAACGCCAGGGCGCAGATCGCCATCGCGAGGAGCCCCACGTACTGCGGCCACAGCCCGGCGATCCCCTCGCCCTTGAGGAAGATCGCGCGCACGACGTGCAGGAAGTGGCGCACCGGGTCGAGCACCGAGAGCCAGCGGAACGGAGCCGGCATCGTCTCGACGGGAAACAGGAACCCGCCGAGAATCACCGCCGGGAGGATGAACAGGAACATCGTCATGAACGCCTCCTGCTGCGAGCGGGAGACGGTCGAGATGAGAAGGCCGAGCGAGAGGCCGGCCAGGATGTAGATCAGCGCGGCCACGAGGAGGGCGAGCACCGAGCCCCTGAGCGGCACGTCGAACCAGAGGACCGCGACCGCGGTGACGAGAACGAGGTCGATCATCCCGACGATAGCGACGGGAATCGTCTTGCCGAGCATGAGCTCCGCAGGCGTCAGCGGAGTCACCATGAGCTGCTCCAGAGTGCCGATCTCGCGCTCGCGAGCCACCGCGAGGGCCGTCAGCAGGAGGCACATCAGCAGCACCACGATCCCGATCACGGCCGGGACGTTGTACACGCGGCTCTCGAGGCCGGGATTGAACCACGCGCGCGAGCGCAGGTCGATCCCCCGCAGGGCGACCCGCGCGTCTCCGCCCGCGCGTCCCTGCTCTCTGCCGAAGGCCTGCACGACACGGGTCGCGTACCCGAGCGCCACGGTGGCAGTGTTGGAGTGCGTCCCGTCGACGATGATCTGGACCCGCGCCGGGCGCGACGCGGCGAGATCGGCGGCGAACCCGGCGGGGATCTCGATCGCCACGACCGCCGATCCGCGATCGAGCGCCGACGGGATATCTGCCGATCGCGACGATCTGCCCACCACCTCGAACCTGCCCGTCGTCGTGAACGCCTCGACCAGCCGCCGGGAGCTGGCGCTCGCGTCGTGGTCGACCACGAACGTCGCCGTGTCGCGGATGTCCGTGTTGACGGCGTAGCCGAACATCAGGAGCTGGAGGACGGGGGCCACGAACATGATGAGGCGCGTCCGCGGATCCCGCAGGAGCTGGCGGCGCTCCTTGCGGACCATCTCGGCGACGTGCCGCGGCGAGGGTCCCCTCAAGCGACCTCCTTGCGGAACACGGCGACGGTCGCGGCGATCGCCAGGGACGCGAGCGCCGACAGCAGCAGCGCCTGCGGCCAGAGGACCTCGATGCCGACGCCCTTGAGGAAGATCGCCTTCGTGACTGTGACGTAGTACCGCGCGGGAAACAGGTACGTGGCCAGCTGCAGCACGCGCGGCATGTTCGCGATGGCGAAGATGAACCCGGAGAGGAGGAGCGCAGGCAGATAGGTGGCGACGATCGCGAACTGGGTGGCGAGGACCTGCGACTTGAGCGCCGCCGAGAGGAACATCCCGAACCCGAGCGCGGCGAGCAGGAAGACGGATGTCATCGCGAGGAGGAGCAAGAGACTTCCGCGGAACGGCACGTCGAACAGGAGCGTCCCGATACCCACCGCGAGGAGCACGTCGAAGAGGCCGATCGCGAGATAGGGCGCGAGCTTCCCGGCGACGATCTCGAGCCGGGTGACGGGAGTCGACACGAGCTGCTCCATCGTGCCCCGCTCCCATTCGCGGGCGATCGTCAGGGCGGTCAGGAGCGCGGCCAGGATCGAGATGATGACCGCCACGAGTCCCGGCACGACCATGTTCCGGCTGTCCAGCGACGGGTTGTACCAGGCGCGGCTGTCCGGCACCAGTGTCGGCCGCGCGTCGCGTTCCGCGAGCGTCACGCGGCGCGAGTGCGCCGAGGCGATCCCCTGCGCGTATTCGATCGCGATCGTGGCGGTGTTGGCGTCCGACCCGTCGACCAGGAGCTGGACGGGGGAGGGGCCGGCCGCGAGGTCGCGCGCGTACCCTCGCGGGATCGCGAGAACGGCGAGCGCGTCGCCCGATTGCAGCGCCTCCGTGGCGTCCGGATATCGCTCGAGTCGGTCGACGACGCGGAAGTACCCCGACGCGACGAAGGCGTCCACGAGCCGCGCGGAGGCCTGCGTCCGGTCCGCGTCCCACACCGCGAGGCGGATGTCGTCGACGTCGAACGTGATCGCGTACCCGAAGAAGACGATCAGGAAGGGCGGGATCAGAAATCCCAGCGTCAGGCTGCGGGGATCGCGCCGGAGCTGGAGCGCCTCCTTCCGGGCGATCGCCAGCGTGCGGCCGAACGTCATCCGGCTACCACCCCGCCGCTCTTCCGGACCAGGGACACGAACACGTCCTCGAGCGTGGGCCGCACGCGGCGCACCTCCCCGAGCTCCACCCCCTCGCGCTCCAGGGCCGCGGCGATCCGCTCGCGCGCGACCGCCTCGTCGGACACCACCACGTGCACGGTCCTGCCGAACATCGTCGCGTCCTCTAGCTCCTCCAGCCCGTCGAGGATCGCCGCGGCCCGCGACGGATCGCTCGTCCGGACCTCGAGGATGGGCCGCTCGAGGGATGCCTTGAGGGCGGAGGGCGCGTCGATTGCGATCAGGCGGCCGCGGTTCATGAGCGCCACCCGGTGGCAGTGCTCGGCCTCCTCCATGTAGTGAGTCGAGACGAGGATCGTCGTGCCGCCCGCCGCGAGATCGGAGATCAGCTCCCAGAACGCGCGGCGTGCCGCGGGATCGACGCCCGAGGTGGGCTCGTCGAGGAAGAGGACCGCCGGCTCGTGGAGGATCGCCGAGCCGAGCGCGAGCCGCTGCTTGAGCCCGAGCGGCAGCATGGCGGTCAGCTGCTCCTCGCGGCCCTCGAGCTCCGCGTTGGCGAGCGCCCAGCGGATCCGGCCCGAGCGGCGCTCGCCGCTCAGGTCGTAGAGGCCGGCGAAGAGGTCGAGGTTCTCGCGGACCGTCAGGTCGCCGTATAGCGAGAAGAGCTGGCTCATGTAGCCGATCGCGCGCCGCACGGCGTAGGGCTCGACGGCGACGTCGTGCCCTGCCACCCGCGCTGTGCCGCTCGTCGGGGGAAGAGAGCCGATGAGCATCCGGATGGCCGTCGTCTTCCCCGCGCCGTTCGGCCCGAGGAAGCCGAGGATCTCTCCCGCCTCGACGGCGAAGGAGAGGTCGTCGACGGCGACGAAGTCGCCGAACCGTCGCGTCAGGCCGTCGGCGACGATGACCGCTTCGCCGCCCTCCGCGAATGGCGGAGCGCTGGCCGCCGCGTCAGCCACCGGTCAGCTCGAGGAACACGTCCTCCAGCGAGGGCCGGAGCGCCTCGACCGACTCCACTCCCGTTCCCGCCGACTCCACCGCGCGGAGGACCTCGGCCGGCAGACGGCTCGCCGGCTCCCGCAGCGTGACGTGGACGCTCTCCCCGAAGAGCGCGACGCGGCGCGTCTCGGGCCGCTCCCGGAGCGTCCGGAGGGCGGCGCGGGGAGACGCGGCGCGGATCTCGAACGCCCTGCCCTCGAGTCCCGCCTGGAGCGCGCGCGGAGCGTCGAGCGCGACGATCTTGCCGCCGTCCAGGAGCGCGACGCGGTCGCATCGCTCGGCCTCGTCGAGGTAGGACGTCGAGAGGAGGATCGTGATCCCCTCGGCGAGCATCTCCTGGAGGATGATCCACAGGTCTCTGCGGGAGATCGGGTCCACGCCGAACGTCGGCTCGTCGAGGAGCAGGAGCCGAGGCCGATGGATGAGCGCGCAGGAGAGCGCCAGCTTCTGCTTCATGCCGCCCGAGAGCTTGCCCGCCAGGCGGCCCGCGAAGGGCTCGAGCGCCGAGAAGCGGTAGAGCCGCTCGATCCTGGCCTCGCGCTCGGCGCCCTTCCGGAGCCCGTGGAGGTCGGCGTAGAAGTCGAGATTCTCGCGCACGGTGAGATCCCCGTAGAGGCCGAAGCGCTGCGGCATGTAGGCGATCCGCGGCTTCATCGCCTCGGGATCGCGCGCCACGCTCGCGCCGAGAACCAGAGCATCGCCGCCGCTCGGCCGGAGGACGCCGGCGAGCATGCGCAGCGTGGTCGTCTTGCCGGCGCCGTCGGGGCCCACGAGGCCGAAGAGCTCCCCGCCGTGGACGTCGAAGGACAGATCCTCGACGGCCGGCACGCCGGCGAACGCTCGCGTGAGCCCCCGCGCTTCGATGGCGGGCGCGGCATCGGGCGCGACGGACCGGGAGCCTTCCGTCCCGGCCGGTCCGATCATCGGTCGGAATCGAGGAGCCGGACGTCGGCGGGTGTCCCGACCTTGAGATCCCCGTCCGGGTCGCCGGTCACCTGGACCTTCACCTGGTAGACGAGCTTCACCCGCTCCTCGTCTGTTTGCACGGTTGCGGGCGTGAACTCCGCTTCGCTGGCGATGAAGGTGACGCGGCCCTCGTAGTCGCGATCCGGCCACGTGTCGGAGCCGATCGAAGCCGCCTGGCCGACGCTCACGCGCCCGATCGCGTCCTCCCGGACGTAGATCAGGACCCAGCGGTCGGCCGGATCCATGACGGTGACGACCGGCGCGCCGGGGGAGACCGTCTCGCCCGGGTCGCGGTGCCGGATCGTCACCACCCCGCCGAAGGGCGCCCGGACCACCGCGTCGTCGAGCGCGGCCTCGGCCTGCGCGAGGCCGGCCTCCGCCTGCGCGACCAAGGCGCGCTGGGCGTCGATCACCTCGGAGCGCGCGCCCTCCCGCACGAGGTCGAGCTGCGCGACGGCGCGCTCGGCGTCGGCCTGGGCGCTCGCGAGCTCGGTCTCGGCGCGGTCGAGCTCGCGTCTGGAGATCGCCTCGCCCGCGTAGAGAGCCCGCGAGCGCTCGGCCTCGGTCCGCGCTTCCTCGAGGCGCTCTGCCGCGGCTTCGGCGGACGACCGCGCCTGCGTGACTTCCTGCGGCCGGAAGCCGTGCTCGAGCTCGTCCAGTCGCGCGCGCGCGGCTTCCACGGCGGCCGCGGCGCCGGCGCGGCGGCTCTCGAGCGCGGCGAAGTCGAGGATCGCGAGCGTATCGCCGGCGGAGACCGCGTCGCCCTCGTCGACCGCGATCCGCTCGATCGTCCCCGAGAGCGGGAAGCCGAGATCCGCCTCGGTCGCCTCGACGGTCCCCGACGCTTCCAGCGGGCCGTCGTCCTCGTCGCGCAGCGCCCACACCGCGAGCGCCAGGAGGACGACGAGGACGAGTACGACGGCGAGGATCCCGGGCGATGGCCGTTTCATCGCGCTTCCTCCAGTCGGTTCGCCAGCCACTCGAGATCCAGGATGCCCGCCGCGCGCGCGAGCTCGACGCCGGCCACGAGCGCTTCCGCGCGGGAGCGGACGAGCGCGGCGCGCGCGTCCAGCAGGTCCGCCACTGCGTCCAGCCACTCCGACTGGATGCCGGCCCCCACGTCCAGCGACAGCCGCTCGACGCGGGCCACTTCGGTCCGGGCGGCGACGGCGTCCGCGAGCGCGGCGCTCCTGGCGCGCGTCCGGGCGAGGTCCGCCCGGGCGCGATCGATCGCGGCGTCCCGGTCGAGCTCGACCTGCGCGAGCCGCTCCTCGGCCTGGACGCGCTCGGCCTCCGCGCGCGCGATCGCCGCGGTGCGGGCGCCGCCCGTGAACACCTCCCAGTCGAGCCTGAGGCCGATCTGCCACTCGCCGCTGTACGTGTCGCCGTCCGCGCCGGCGCCCCGCTCGATCCAGGCGCCGCGCGTCGAGACCTCCGGCCACCAGGCCGCTCGCGCGGCGTCGGTCGCCGCCCCAGCGGCGCGGGCCTGCCAGCGCGCCTCCTCGACGGCCGGGCTCGACGCCGAGTCGGCGACCGTCTCCGGGTCGAGCTCCAGCGAGGGGACCGCCAGCCGGTCGAGCCGATCCTCGGGGATGCCGGTCAGGCGTGCGAGGTCGCCGGTCGTGACGTCGACGAGCGCGGCCGCGGCGACACGGTCCGCGCGGGCGGACGCGAGGGCGGCGTCGGCGCGCATGGCATCGACCCCCGGCACCGCTCCCTCGTCGAGCGCCCGCGCGACCCGCTCGCGCTCGGCCTCGAGCGCCCGCAGCCGGAGGTCGTGCGCTTCGAGGGTCTCGCGCGCGGCGACGGCGTCTGCGAAGGCCGCGGCGGTCAGCGCGATCGTCGCGTCGGCGGTCGCTTCGAGGCCGGCCTCGGCCGCACGCAGCCCCGCCTCCGCGCCGCGGTTCCGGGCGAGGCGCGCGCCGCCCTCGAACACCGTCCAGCGGGCGCCCAGCGTCGCGTCGACGAGCGTGCGGTCGAAGTCCGGAATCGACGTCAGGTCGAAGCCGTCCACGGGGAAGCCGTGCAGGGGAGAGACGAGCATCGGCTCCTCGAAGTGCGTGAGCCCGGCGTCCAGCGAGAGCCGCGGCCACCAGTCGCTCGCGGCCCGGGCGCGGTCGGCGGCGGCGGCATCGCGCGCCGCCGCCGCGACGCCGAGCGCGGGTCGCTCCGCGAGCGCCGCGCGGACGGCGTCGAGGAGCGTGAGGGAATCGACCGGCGGGGCCTGCGCGCCCTCGACCGTCCCGCCCTCCTGTGCCGCGGCCCGAACCGGCGAGGCGAGCGCGACCGAGAGGACGCAGAAGCCCGCGACGAGGGCCAGCGGCGTCCGCGTGACGCGGCCTCGTCCGAGACTCCCGGGCCTTCCTCGAGCGGACCGCGCATCGGGTGGACGAACAGGGCGGGCGGTACCCACCATTCCCAACTTAGCCCGCTCCGTCCCTTCGTCGAGATCGCGATGTGACGCGGCTAGGGAGAGCTCAGGAACCGACCCAGCGCTTCCAGTACCGCGTCGCGCCCGGCGAAGTAGGCCTCCGCCGTCTCCGACACCGGCATCTCGACCGGAATCCAGATTCGTTCGTCGCCCGGATACGAGTCCTGCCAGTAGCGCGCGGAGATGCTCATCATGAGTCCCGAGTAGGGGAGCACCACGCCGGTGTCCTCACCCACGAAGATCGGCTTGCTCCCCGACTCCTCGCCGACGAAATGGGTGGCGGTCGTGCGATCGAGGAAGTTCACGAGATCCTGGGCCGCCGAGAACGTGTTGCGGGAGACGATGGCCCAGGTCCGGCCGCCCTCCATCTCGTGCCAGCCGACGAGCCGCACGATCGGCCAGATCGTGAAATTGTCGCCACCGTTGTTGTGGCGCAGGTCGAGGATCAGCTCGTGCGCTCCCGACTCGACGAGCGCCGCCCGCGCCCGCTGCGCGAAATCCTCAAGCGACTCTCCGTCCTCGATATCGCGCATCTGGTTGATCTGGACGTAGAGCGCGTCCATCTCGGGAATCGGGTCGAGCCAGTACCCGTCCTCGATCCGCCGGAGCCAGCGTGGCAGGGGATCGATCCCCGGCGGGGCCGGAAGCTTGGTGCGCAGCTCGTGGATCGGAGCGGCCTCGACCGTCACGTCGCGCGGCGCGCCGCCGGGATCCTGCACCGTCAGGATCACGCGGTCGGGTCGGTCGGCGTAACCGAGCTCGACGAGGTACGGCGTGAACCGGAGCACGGCCGCGACGATCCAGCGGAAGCTCTGCGGGTTGTCGCGGCTGACCACGGGGTCGAGGGCGCGCACGACCTCGGCCACCGGAGTGCCGCCGATCGCCTCGACCCGGGCGCCGATCAGGTCGGCGTGCTCATCCGGCGCGCCGACGACGTGGAGCCCCTCCTCGAACCACCAGAACTGGAGCGGCAGGGCCGGGAACTCCACCGTCTCGGTAGAGAGCGGGTAGAGCACGCTGTGGCCGTCGCCCAGCGAGGCGATGATCCGCTGGAGCTCGTTCGCCACCGCGATGTCGGTGAGCGTTCCGACGCGCGCCTGGAGCTCCTCGACGCGCGCCGCGAACTCGGGCGATCGGGCGATCCCCGACGGGGCGGCGTGGAGGCGGCGCGCCTCCTCGAGGAAATGAGCGAGATCGCGCCGCCACCGCTCCTCGCGGGTCGGCTCGTCGGTCGGAGCCAGACCCGCGAGCCTGCGAAAGCGCGGATCGTCGGCCAGGGCGGCGAACGCCTCGTCGCCGGCCAGGTCGGGCCGGTCCTCGTAGCCCGAGGCGAGCGCCCGCTCGATCCAGTCGAGCGCCTCGTCGCGGCGGCCGGCCCCGGCGAGCACGGCCGCGATCCGGCGCTCGGCGACGGCATCTCCCCAGCCCAGCGCGGCGGCCTCCCCGTAGAGCGCGAGCCCCGCATCGAGGTCGCCCGCTTCGAGGCGTCCGCGCGACGCCCGGGACAGCGCCTGGCCGTCGGCCGGATGGGCCCCGGCGATCTGCGCGTAGAGCCCGGCCGCCTCCACCCGCTCGCCCGCCGCGTAGAGCGAGTCGGCCTCGAGCCGGAGCGCGAGATGACGCTCGGGGGCGAGCCCCTGGGGGCGCACGGGCTGGACGGTGAAGAGAAACAGGGCGAGGAGTGAGGTCGAACGCACCAGGGTCATCGAGGCTCCTTTTCGTGGGGAAGACCGCCGTGGTTCCTGTACGGCGCGCGCCGAGAGGCGGTTTCGGACCAGAGGAAGCGCAAAGAGGCGATACGAGTGTTTTGCCGGCATTGATTTTCGGGAAAACTTCGGTACAATGGGATTCCCCGCCGCCTGGCGCCAGTCCGGCCCGTTCGATGCCGGCGCGGCGCTCTTTCTCGACCCTCTCGCGATCGGCCCGATGGCCCGACCCTTCGTTCACCTGCACGTCCACAGCCACTGGTCGCTCCTCGCGGGCGCGTGGGCGCCCGTCGAGATCGCGCGCCGCGCGGCCGAGCACGGCATGCCGGCGGTCGCGCTCACCGACACGGACGGGCTCTACGGGGCGGTGCCCTTCGCGAAGGCGTGCGCGGAGGCCGGCGTCCGCGCGATCGTGGGCGCCGAGCTGACCGACCCCCGCCGGCCCTGGCGCGCCGTGTTCCTGGCCCGGGACCGGGCCGGCTACGAGGAGCTCTCGGCGCTCGTCTCGGCGCGCTGGCTGGACGACGGTTTCTCGCTGGCGGGCGCGGTGCGCGGGCGCTCCGATCACCTGGCCGTGCTGGCGCGCGACCACCGGCTCCTCGAGGCCGCGGTCGCGGCGGGACGCCGCGCGGGCACGTACGCCGAGGTGCGGCCCGCTCCGGCGGGCGAGGACCCCACATCCTCGGCCGAGCGCGCGCTTCGCCGCGAGACGCTCGCCTGGGCGGCGCGGCTCTCGCTGCCGCCGGTCGCGACCACCGGCGCGTGGTACGCCACGCCCGCCGACCGCGCCGCGCATCGCGTGCTGCGAGCGATCGGCGCCAACGAGACGCTGGCCGCGCTCGACGACCGCGCGCGGCGGGGATCGCAGGCTCCCGGCCGCGGCGATCTCGACACCGGCCCGTTCGCGCCCGCGACCGCGTGGTTCCAGGCCGGAGACGCGCTCGCCGCGTCGTTCGCCGACTGCCCCGAAGCGCTCGCCAATGCGGGCAGGATCGCCGAGGAGTGCCGCTTCGCCTTCGAGTGGGGCGCGTTCCACTTCCCCGAGTATCCGACCGAGAACGGCGAGAGCGCGTTCGCGATGCTCTGGCGGGTCGCCTTCGAGGGGCTGGCGGAGCGGTACCGGCCGCTCCCGACCGAGGCGATCCGGCGGCTCCAGGAGGAGCTCTCGGTGATCGAGGAGAAGGGGTTCGCCGATTACTTCCTGGCGATCCGCGACGTCGCCGAGTGGTCGCGCTCCCGCCACATCCCGCTGGTGGGCCGCGGGTCGGCGGCCAACAGCCTGGTGTCGTTCTGTCTCGGGATCACGCACGTCGAGCCGCTCAGGCACAACCTGTTCTTCGAGCGCTTCCTCAATCGCGAGCGCGCCGACTGTCCCGACTTCGATCTCGACTTCTGCTGGCGCCGCCGCGACCGGGTGCTGGAGTACGTCTACGAGCGGTTCGGCGCCGAGCGGGTGGCGATGATCGCCACGTTCTGCCGTCTCGGAGCGCGCGGCGCGCTGCGCGAGGTGGCGCGCGCGCTGGGCATTCCCGACCGCGAGATCTCGCACGTCACCGGGCGCGTGCCGCACTTCTCGAGCGTCGAGATGCTGGCCGAGCTGCGCGAGACGCTGCCCGAATGCCGCGGTCTTCCGCTCGACCGTCCGCCGTGGGACGAGGTGCTGGAGCTGGCGCTGGCGATCGACATGTACCCGCGCCACATCTCCGCCCATCCCTGCGGGATCGTGATCGCCCCCGGGCCCGTCGATCGCTGGGTGCCGCGCCAGATGTCGGCCAAGGGGCTCGTCGTC
>DASSBK010000050.1:0-24760 GCA_035698825.1 Gemmatimonadota bacterium | reverse complement strand
CGGAGATCCCCGTGTACGGGATGGTGATCGGGGCCGCGGACTTCGCCGTCGAAACGGCCGGCCAGGTCGGCGGGATCGACGTCACGCACTGGACGTTCGTGGAGGATTCCGCCGCCGGGGCGATCGCGTTCTCGCGCTCAGCCGAGATCCTGGCGTTCTACGACTCGCTCTTCGGTCCCTACCCCTACGAGAAGCTCGCGCACGTGCAGTCGGCCACGAGGTTCGGCGGCATGGAAAACCCCGGGGCGATCTTCTATAGCCAGAACGCCATCGCCGGCGCCACCTCCGCGGACGCGGCGGGGCGCGACGTTCTGACGAGCCTGGTCGCCCACGAAACCGTTCATCAGTGGTTCGGCGACGCGGTGACGGAGGCCGACTGGAACCACGTGTGGTTGTCCGAAGGCTTCGCCGAGTACTTCGATGCGGTCTTCTTCGAATTCCACGGCGGGAACCAAGGCCGTGGACCCGCCGAGCTCGCCCGACAGATGCAGACGCGGGCGTCCGCCGTCCGCGAGCTGGAAGCCGCGGGCCCGCAGGCGATCTACACCCCGGACGTCGGCCCGGGCGAGTATGCCAGGCTCCTCGACGCGGAGAGCTACGAGAAGGGCGCGTGGGTGCTCCACATGCTCCGCCGACTGATGGGCGACGAGGCCTTCTTCGAGGGCGTGCGGGACTACTACGCGACCCTGAGAGGGGGTACCGCGTGGACGACGGACTTCGCGCGCGTCATGGAGGAGGCGGCGGGACGGCCGCTGGGGTGGTTCTTCGCGCAGTGGGTCGCCCGCCCGGGGATGCCGATCCTGACCGCATCGGTGGAAGAGGGGAGCGGCGGCCGGATCCTCCGGATCGAGCAGCTCCAGCGCGGAGAGCCCTATCGTCTCGCGGTCGAGGTCGAGCTGCGCGCGGACGGAGGGTCCAGCCGCCGCACCGTGCAGATGGACGGGCCGGTCGCGGAGGTCCCGCTCGATCTCGCGGGCCCCGTGGAGGTGATCATCGATCCCGCCGGATGGCTCCTCTTCGAATCGGGACCCTAGCCGGCCGAGCGGCTTGACAGCCGACTCCGATCGGAGTAGAAGGTCCGCGGATGCCGATCCTCTCCGAGAACCTCGAGCCATTCCTCATCGTCGCCGCGATCGCCGTCGTCGATCTGGCGGTCCTGCGCCTCGTGGACTTGAACGAACGCGAGCCCCTCTGGAGCCTCGGCCTCATGCTCTGGGCCGGCGCCACTGCGGCCGCGATCGTCCACCTCCTCGTCCGATCACCGGTTCTGGTGCTCGACCCGGTGCGCGCCGCCGTGATCGAGGAATCGGCCACGCTCCTGGCCTTCGGAGCGGGATCTGCGGTCCTGTTCGCGGTCGGGACGTGGAAGGGATGGTCCGAGGTCAGCGACGCCATGGACGGGCTCGTCTACGGCGCCGCCGCCGGGCTGGGGTTCGCGATCGGCGACACCCTGATCGAGCTCGTCAACCGTCCGACCGGTGCGCTGGCCTCGATCCGGCCGGGACCGTTGGCCGTCCTCTGGACGACCGCGCTGGGAGGGCTCGCCCACGGGCTCTTCGGGGCCCTGATCGGGATCGGCTGCGTGGGGTTCGCGCTGAGCCGCGGCTTCCCGCGCTCCGTCATCGGAGCGCTGCTCGGCTGGGCGCTCGCGGTCGCCGCGCAGATCGGCTACGACGTGCTGGCGCACGGGGCGGCCCTGAGCGGCTCTCCGGCCGCCGTCCGCCTGTGGACCGCGCTCGCGATGCCGGTCGTCTTCGTCGCGCTCCTCGCCCTCCGTTCTCTGAAGGGGGAGCGCCGGGCGATCCGGGAGGAGCTCGAGGCCGAGAGCGCGGTCGTGGGCCCGGATTGGCCGGGGGGCTACCTGGCCCGCCGGCGGGCCGCGCTCGCCGCGCTCCTGCGCGGTGACCTGCGCGGGCACGCGCTCGTCAAGGACCTCCACAACCGCCGGGTCCAGCTGGCGCTCGCCCTGCGCCGCGAGCGCCACGCGCGTGACCCCCGCGCCAGGGCGCGCGCGCGGGTAGAGGTCGAACGGCTGAGGAGCGCGGTGCATCGCCTGAGGGACGAGCTGCTGAGGCTCGAGATCGCCACGGGGGTCTCGTGATCGCCCGGCGCCGGCTCCTGCCGCTCGCACTCGTGCTGGCGGCCACGCTCCGGCCGCAGGTCCATGGCGGCGCGGGACTCCAGGTCCAGGTCCTGGATGCCGACGGCGATGGGGTCGCGGACGCTTCCGACGACTGCCCGGTCCTGCCGGAGACGAGAAACGGGTTCTCCGACGGCGACGGATGCCCGGACACGGTCGACGACCTCCTGCGTCTCGCCACCATCGACCTCGACCTCTTCTGGCTCGGGAGGTTCGAGGGAGAGGGACGGCGCTACCTGCCGCCGACCCGGGTCAAGGCGTACGTCGACGGGGAGGAGACCGGATGCGGCACGGCGGACATGAGCTCCCCCGCCTGGAGCCGCAACGCGAGCTACTGCGTGGCGGACCACTCGATCTACCTGGACCACGCCTGGATGGACGAGGAGATGTCGACCGGTGGCGATTACGCGCCGGTGACGATCCTCGCCCACGAGTGGGGGCACCTCGTCCAGGAGCTCGAGGGGTTTCGCGAAGAGTACACGATCCAGGCCGAGCTCCAGGCCGATTGCCTGTCCGGCGCGTTCGCCAGGGACGCCGACGAGCGCGGGGCGCTCGAGCCCGGAGATCTCCAGGAAGGTCTCGACGCCGCGTTCCGCTCCGGGAACTATGACGTGCCGTGGAACGAGCCGGGATCCCACGGGACGCCGCCCCAGCGGCTGGCGGCCTTCTTCCTCGGCTACCAGGGCGCCGTCGAGGCGTGCGGGGACGTGCGGAGCGGGGACCTGGGGTCGATCATCGGGATCCCTGCGGAGGAGCGCCCTTCGGGATCTCTGGCCGATCAGCTCCTGCCGGTGGTCGGCGAGTACCTCCTGGTCGAGACCGCCGAGCTTCCCGAGATGCTCGGCAACGGCGCGATCGACGCGGTCCACGCCGTCTACCGCGACTCCGCGGGAGACGAGATCGTGATCCAGATCGCGGCCTACGCCTCGGAGAAGCGCTGCGCCTCCGAGCTCGAGCGGCTGCGGGACGCGGTCGTGGGGCTCGGATACGTCCAGGTCGAGGAGTCGGTCGTCACGGACCCGGACGGCAACGAAGTCGGAACCCGGTACCGCTTGAGTGCCGGGGACGAGATCATCGTCTGGTCTTCGGGCACCGCGCTCGCCGGAATCGAGGCGCGGGACTTCGATCGCGCGATGCGGTTCGCCGACGATTTCCTGACGGCATCCCCCTGAGCATTCCCCTTCTCCGGGCCGCTTGAGTTTGGCCCCGGCGCGGACGATATTCGGGCCGGTGCAGAGCGTCCCTCGACGAGAGCCCGGCCGCGGCCTCCTGGTGACGTTCGAGGGAGGCGAGGGAAGCGGGAAGTCGACCCAGATCGAGCGGCTGGCCGCTTTCTTGCGCGACGAAGGGCACGAGGTGACCACGGCCCGCGAGCCGGGGACCACCCAGGTGGGGGAAGCGGTCCGCGAGCTCCTCCTGCGCACCGCCCGCGAGGATCTGTCGGCGGAGTCCGAGCTGGCCCTGTTCCTGGCGGCCCGCGCGGAGCTGGTGGCCGAGGTCGTCCGCCCCGCCGTGGAGGCGGGGCACGTGGTCCTGCTCGACCGGTACGGCGATTCCTCGGTCGCCTATCAGGGATACGGGCGGGGGCTCGACCCGGACCGCGTGAAGGTGTTGAACGCGTTCTTCACGCGCGGGATGTCGCCCGATCTCACGGTCCTGATCGACGTTCCGGTGGAGGCCTCCGCCGAGCGATCGCGGGAGCGGCGGGCCGACCGCATCGAGCGTGCCGGGCGCTCGTTCCACGACCGGGTGCGGAGCGGGTACCGGGAGATGGCACTGAACGAACCGGAACGGTTCGTCGTTTTGGATGGTACAGAGCCGATAGATACGGTGCAGTCAGCGATTCGCGGGGCAGTTCTGGGAGCATTGGCCGAGCGGATCCCAACTCCAAGGGCGGAAACCTCATGATCAGAAAGCGGATCGGGTCCCTGTTCATCGTTCTGTTCTTTCTCGCCGTCCTGACCGGCGGGATCATCTACGACGACCTGTCCGCGTCCAGCGAGGACGATCCCTATCAGGCGATCAAGCTGCTGAACGAGACGATCCATCAGGTTTCCGACAAGTACGTCGACTCGATTCCCTCGGACAGCCTCTACCTGCGGGCCCTCAACGGGATGCTCCTGTCCCTCGACCCGTATTCGCAGCTCCTCACTCCGAAGGACTACGAGGACCTCCAGATCCACACGCAGGGCAACTACGAGGGCCTGGGGATCCGCATCGACATCGTCGACCAGGTCCTGACGGTGATCAGCCCGATCGAGGGCACGCCGGCGTACAAGGCGGGGCTCCTGCCCGGCGATCGCATCGTGATGGTCGACGGGGAGCCCACCAAGGCGTGGACCGAGGAGCGGGCGGTGCAGGAGCTTCGCGGCCCCCGGGGCAGCGAGGTCACGCTGTCGATCGCGCGCGAGGGACTCGAAGAGCCCCTCGACGTGACGATCGAGCGTCAGCCGATCTCCCTGTCGGCCGTCCCGTACGCCTTCATGCTCCAGGAAGGCATCGGGTACGTCCGCTTCACGCAGTTCTCTGAGCATGGCAGGGACGAGATCCGCGAGGCCGTGCGGGATCTGGAGAAGCAGGGGATGCGGAGCCTGATCCTCGACCTCCGCGACACTCCGGGCGGCCTGCTCGACCAGGCGATCGAGGTCACCGACCTGTTCCTGCCGCGCGGCGCGGAGATCGTGGCCACGCGCGGCCGCATGTCGGAGTCCGATCGCGTCTACAACGCGCGCGACAACGACGACTTCTCGGTCCATCCCATGATCGTGCTCGTGAACCGGGCGAGCGCGTCGGCGAGCGAGATCGTTTCCGGGGCGCTCCAGGACCACGACCGGGCGCTCCTGGTCGGACAGACGACGTGGGGCAAGGGGCTCGTCCAGAGCCTGTTCCCGCTCGACGACGGCTATTTCCTGAAGCTCACGACGGCACGCTACTACACGCCGAGCGGCCGCAGCATCCAGCGCGACGAGACGCTGGACATCGATTTCGGGAGCATGTGGTGGCCGGGCGAGGTGGGGTCCCCGGAGGAAGAGGACATCATCTCGGAGCGGGTCACCGATCCCCAGGAGATCCCCGACAGCCTGGTCTTCCAGACCGACATGGGCCGCACCGTCTACGGCGGCGGCGGCGTCATGCCGGACGTGGTCGTCCGCGCCGGCGAGATCGCCGAGGTCTCGCGCGACCTCCTGCAGGAGATCTTCATCGAGAACGCGTTCTTCTCGTTCGCGGTGCGGTATCGCGCCTCGCACCCGTCGATCCCCCGGGACTTCCAGCCCGATGCGGCGGTCCTGGACGAGTTCCGGACGTACCTGCGCGACGTCAAGGAGATCGACTTCTCCGACGAGGCGTTCGACTCCGAGGCTGACTACATCCACGACTTCCTGCGCTACACGCTGATCAGTCAGTATCACGGCGAGGGCGTGGCCAGGCAGGCGGTGCTGAGCGCCGATCTGCCGCTGGCGAAGGCGGTGGAGCTCCTGTCGGAGGCCGACACGCTGGCAGACCTGTTCCGGCTGGCGCGCCTGGAGCGCGAGGCGGCCGCCGATCGGGCCGCCCAATCGACCGCTTCGGCCGAAGCGCCGGCCACGGCGGGCACCCCGCAGTAGTGCTCCGAGTGCGCGGCTAGTGCAGGGGCCGCACGCCGTCCTGGTCGACGGCTACAACGTCCTGCACGCCATTCCGAAATTCGCGCCGCGCGGGCGGGACCTGGCTCCCGCCCGCGACCGCTTCGAGGCGTGGCTCGCCGAAACAGCCGCACGAGTTCGCGTCGAGCGCTGCGTCCTGGTCTGGGACGGCCGTGCGGGCAGCCGGGAGACCCGGGCCGGCCGGCTGACAATCGTCTACACCTCCGCGCGAACGAGCGCCGACGAGCGGCTGATCGAGCTCTGCCGGGGTCCCTTCGCGTCCCGCTCCGTCTCCACCTGGGTCGTATCGTCGGATAGCGACGTGCGGGAACCGGCCCGCCAGCTCGGCTTCACGGTCCTCGGCGCGATGGAGTTCTACCGGCGCTGGACGTCGGCGCCGGATAGGAACCAGCCGCGGCGCGACCACGAGCCCGGTGCCGAGCAAGAGCGCCCCGCGCGCGCCTCGCGCGCGGAAATCGACGAGCTGCTCGACGCCTTCCTGAGCGCGGATCGCGAGCGCGGATGACGGAGGCGCAGGTCAGCCAGGCGCCTTCGCTCCGGCGCGCGGTGTCGCGCTGGGAGATCGTCGGGCTCGCGGTCAACGACGTCATCGGAAGCGGCGTGTACCTCCTGCCCGCCGCGGCGGCGGCGCTGCTCGGGCCGGCGAGCCTCTGGGCCGTGCTGGTGACGGGGGGAGCGGTCGGGCTCCTTGTCCTCTGCTTCGCCGAGGCCGCCAGCCACTTCGACGAGCCCGGCGGCGGGTACGTCTACACGCGCGAGGCGTTCGGCGAGTTCGTGGGCTTCGAGGTCGGGTGGATGACGTGGCTCGCGCGCATCGCATCGGTGGCGTCCCTCTCGAACGGATTCGCGCAGGCGCTCGGATTCCTGTGGCCCGACGCGACCGTGGGCATGACCCGGGCGCTCGTGATCGCATTGCCGCTCGCGCTCCTGACCTGGATCAACGTGGTCGGCGTGAAGTCCGGCGCGCGGACCGCGGTCTTCCTCTCGATCGCCAAGGTTCTGCCGCTGGTATTCCTGATCATCGTCGGACTGCCCGCCATCGATACCAGCGCGCTGTTCCCGATCCCCGCGCCGCGCACCGACGTGCTGGGAGAGGCGGCGCTCCTACTCCTGTTCGCCTTCGCCGGATTCGAGAACACGGCCGCGGCGGCGGGGGAGTACAAGAACCCGCAACGTGACGTCCCGTTCGCGCTCCTCACGATGATCGCGCTCGTCACCACGCTGTACTTCCTGATCCAGCTGGTCGCTCTCGGAACCCTGCCCGACCTGGCGGAGCGCGTGGAGGGGGCGCCGCTGGCGGATGCCGCCACGCTCCTGGTCGGCGCCTGGGCCGGGGTCGTGATGACCGTCGGCGCCGCGGTTTCCATCGAGGGGAACGTGGGGAATACGACCCTCATGGGGCCCCGCTATCTGTTCGCGCTCGCCGAGGACGGCTTCGGCCCGCGCGCGCTGGCCAGCGTCCATCCGACGTGGCGGACGCCGTGGGTGGCGATCATCGTACAGAGCACGATCGCGCTCGTCCTCGCGCTGTCCGGCTCGTTCGTGCAGCTCGCCATGCTGTCGATCGTGGCGCGGCTGGCGACGTACATCGGTACCGCTGCCGCGGTCCCGGTCCTTCGCCGCAAGTTCCCCCGCACCGAGTCGACGGTCCGCCTGCCGGGCGGCCCCCTGATCCCGATCCTCGCGCTCGCCCTGTGCCTCGTGTTCCTCCTGAGTGCCACGCGCTGGAATCTCATCGCCGGAGCGATCGCGCTCACCATCGGCGCGATCCTGTTCGCGACTCGGCGCAAGCCCGTGGCCCACTCGGCCGTTCCGCCGACCGACTGATTCGCTTGAGCGTCGTATCACCCGTTACAGAAGGCTCGAGCAGCTCCGCGTCCCTCAGACGCGCCGTCCCGCGCTGGGAAGTCCTGGGCGTGACCGTCAACGACGTCGTCGGCAGCGGCGTGTACCTGCTTCCCGCGGCGTCCGCTGCGCTGATCGGCGGCGCCAGTCTGTGGGCCACTCTGCTGGCGGGCCTCGCGGTCGCCCTGCTCGCCCTGTGCTTCGCGGAAGCCGCCAGCCGTTTCGACGAGCCCGGCGGTGGCTACCTGTATACGCGCGAGGCGTTCGGGCCCTTCATCGCCTTCGAGGTGGGATGGATGAAATGGCTCGCGGGGATCGCCACGTTAGCCGCCCTGTCGAACGGTTTCGCCCAGGCGCTCAGCTTCCTGTGGTCCGGCGCTGCCTCGGGGTGGGGAAGGCGACTGTTGATCGCAGCGGCGCTCGGAATTCTGACCGCGGTGAACGTCGCGGGTGTGCGCTGGGGTTCCAGGACGGCGACCGGAATGGCCATCGCCAAGCTCGCCCCGTTATTGCTTCTCGTCGGGGCAGGGGTGTTCCTGATCGATGTCCCGAACGTAGTACGCGAATCCAGGTTCGCGAGCGGCCGAATGGGCGAGGCAGCCCTCCTCATCCTGTTCGCGTACGTGGGGTTCGAGAATTCCGCGGCAGTGGCCGGTGAGTACCGCGACCCGCGACGCGACGTTCCCTTCGCCCAGCTGACGCTGATCGCCGGCGTAACGGTTCTCTACTTCTTGGTTCAGCTGGTAGCGCTCGGCGCCCTTGCGGATTTGGGGGCGCACGCCGGGGGTGCGCCCCTGGCGGACGCTGCGGCGCAACTCCTCGGGGGTTGGGCCGGCGCGGCCCTTACCGCCGGTGCGGTCATCTCGATTTTGGGCACTATGGGGGGGTCCATCTTTACGATACCGCGCTACCTGTTCGCAATGGCCCAGGACGGATTCGGTCCCGTCCGCCTGGCGAACATCCATCCGCGCTGGCGCACTCCTCACGTGGCCATCGTAACCCATGCAGCGCTCGCGCTCGTAGCCGCCGTAACCGGAACCTTCGTCCAGCTCGTCTTGCTGTCGATCGTGGCGCGCATCGCCATGTACATGAGCACCGCCGCGGCGGTGCCGGTGCTGCGCCGGAAGCTGCCCCGAACGAAGGAGACGATCGTGATCCCCGGGGGACCGACGATCCCGATCGCGGCGCTGGCGCTCTGCCTGGCCTTCCTGGTCGGCGCCGAACGGCAGAATCTGATCCTCGGCGCGGTTGCCCTTCTGGTCGGGGCCGGGGTCTACCTGCTCCGGCGCCGGCCAGCCGAGCCCGCGGTGACTCCCGCCGGCTGACTGTCGACCGACTGGGTGTGGCCCCGTCCTGCAGGGCCGCCGGAAGCAAAAAGCCCCCGGCCCTCTCACGAGGACCGGGGGCTCGGAAGTCCCGGCAGCCCTGTCGGCCTAATGGTACGGCTCGAGCCGGCGCGCCCGGGAAACGTGGCGCAGCCGCTCGATGGCCCGTTCCTTGATCTGCCGGATCCGCTCGCGCGAGAGGTTGAAGATCGAGCCGATCTCCCGGAGGGTCAGCGGCTCGTTGCCGTCCAGCCCGTAGTAGAGCTTGACGATCTTCGCCTCGCGCGGCTGGAGCGAGTCCAGCGTCTCGCGGATCTCCTTCTGCCTCGCGCTCTCGAACGTCTGCTCCTCGGGGTCGAGGGTCTCGTCGTCCGAGAGGTAGCTGAACAGCGTCTTCTCTTCGCCCTCGAACAGCGGAGCGTCGAGAGAGAGCGACTTGCGCGAGACATTCATCAGCTTGCGGACCTCGTCGACGTCCATCTCCATCGCCTCGGCCACTTCCTCGGGCTTCGGCTCGCGACCGAGCTTCTGCGTCAGCTCGGCCTCCTTCTTGGAGATCTTGTTGAGCGTGGTCGCCCGGTTGATGGGCAGCCGGAACGTCTTCGAGTTCTCCGCCAGCGCCTTGAGGATCGCCTGGCGGATCCACCACACCGCATAGGAGATGAACTTGACGCCCTTGGTCTCATCGAACTTCTGGGCGGCCCGCACCAGACCCACGTTGCCCTCGCAGATCAGATCCGGCAGGCTCATGCCCAGGTTCTGGTATTTCTTGGCCACCGAGACGACGAACCGGAGGTTCGAACGGACGAGCTTCTCCAGCGCTAGCTGGTCGCCCTCGCGAATGCGACGGGCGAGCTCGGCCTCCTCCGCGCGTGTCAGGAGGGGATGGTTCTTGATATCCTCCAGATACAGCGCGAGGGCGCCCTCGTCGACCTTGTCGGACCCGGAGCCCAGAGCCATGTTCGTTGTCTTTCTGCGCTTTTTCGCCATGAACCAGCCTGTCTTCCTCTCACCAAATCCATACCGACACGCCCGAGAATCGCCGAATATCGTGGAACATGATACAATACCCGATCCACGCCCGACCTGTCAAGGGGAAGGTGGGCGCAAGTGAAGGCAGGACAGCCGCTTGCGGCGCCAACCTCGGACTTGCCGGTGATCCTTCCCTGGCCGGGGGAGTATATACACCCATGCGGATGGAATGTTTTCGCGGGTCGAGCGCGACCCTGATTGCGGTCCTGGCGGCGGCCGTCTGGACCGGTTCGGCCCGGGCGCAGGAGCCGGCCGCGGCCGATTCCGCCGGCGGATCCCGCGCCTTCGAGCCCCGGTTCATCGACACGTCCTCCTACCGGGACGAGAAGGTCCTCCTCTACGACTGGCCGGCCCTGACCACGCTCGTGCGCTGGAGCGCCCCGGTCGCCGAGGCCGTCGGGCGGGACGACGGGACCCTCTCGCCCGAGCTCATCCAGGAGTTCCGGAAGCGGGTCGATGAGCTGGCGGCCTCCGAGCCGCCGGTTTTCCTGGCCTCGCGGTCCGACTCGGTCCGCGTCGTCCTCGGCCGCATCGGGACCTGGCTCGACAGCGCCGACTCGATGGTCGCCCTCGCCCCGCCCGCTTCGATCGCCGAGCCGACCGGCGAGGAACGCCCCAACGTCTCGGACCGGGAGCGGACCTACGCGACCGGACCGACCGCCGTGCGGGTGCCTGCCGGCATCGACGTGGGGGAAGCCGATTCGCTACCCGGGGCCAGAATCGACGGTGCCTCCGGCGAGCCGACGTACGTGGACCTGGTGGCCGAATCGTTGACCGAGCTGGACGCTCTCGTCCATCTGGTGCGGAAGCTCGGAGTGGCGCCTAGCGCAGATCCAGGAGGCGCAGCACCCAGGCCGCCGCCAGATACAGCGCCGGACCCCCCAGGACCGTGAACGCCAGATGGTGGCCGACCTCCTTGTTGACTTCGGGGATGAGGTCGGTGGCCGCCACGTAGATCGTCACGCCCGTCGCCAGCGCGAGGCCGTACCCCGCGAGGTCGTCGGCGCCCGACAATAGCAACGCACCGAAGACGCACGCCGCCCCCACCACCGCCGCCGA
Source organism: Gemmatimonadota bacterium (assembly GCA_035698825.1). Taxonomy (GTDB): domain Bacteria; phylum Gemmatimonadota; class Gemmatimonadetes; order JACCXV01; family JAHWKZ01; genus JAICNR01. The sequence goes on along the minus strand of DASSBK010000050.1, from coordinate 13,715 downwards.
CACCAGGGATTCGGCTCGCCCGCCGCCCGCCGCCCGCACGATCGAGGCGATCGTGAACCCCTCGGGGAGCTTGTGGAGGGCGATCGCGACGAAGGCCATCCACCCGAGGACCGGCGAGACCGCGTACCCCGCGGCGATGGAGACGCCGTCGAAGAAGGAATGCAGGCCGAGCCCCAGGATCGCCGCCCGGCTCGAGGTCCGGTGCACGAACTCCGCGTGGACTTCTTCCCCGAAGTGGAAATGCGGCACCAGGGCGTGCTCGAACAGGTGCGTGAGGAAATAGCCGCCGGCGACCAGCGGCAACGCGGCGAGCGGCTCCAGGGCGACCGCTTCGGGGAGCATGCGAAGCAATGCGACGCAGAGCAGGAAGCCCGCGCCGATCGCGACGAACAGCCGGAGCATCGTGTCGCTCCAGCCGCGCCGGGAGCTCACCAGCCAGCCCCCCAGAACGTTTCCGAGGGCGGCCAGGATCGCGAGCGCTACGGGAATGGCGAGTTGCCGGGTCAGGACGCTAGGGCGTGGTGGCGCTCGACGTGGTGGTCGCGGAGGTGTCGGTCTGGGTCGCCCCGGCGGCCTCGGTCTCGGCCGCCGCCGCCGGCGGTGTAGCGATCGGCTCGGCGGGCGTGACCTCGGGCTTCCTCAGGTCTTCGGGGATCGACATCTCGTAGGAGTCGAAGACGTTGCCGCCGGTGTCCACCGCTTCCAGCGCCAGGTCGTAACGGTCGATCCGGATCCGGACGTACTCGTTGATCTGCCGCGAGAAGGCCGTGAACCAGTCCGTTCCGGTTCCGCGGAACGTCCAGCGGCCGCCGCCGCCGCCGCTCACAATGTACACCGTACCCCTGCCGTCTTCCTGGATCGTGTTTCCGCGGATCGGTCGCGAGCGCTGGTAGTCGTGATCGTGACCGCTCAGTGCGAGCGGCACTTGATAACCGTCGAACAAGGGGCTCAACGCGCGGCGCGTCGGAAGATGCGAGCCGTGTCCGCCGAAGCCCGTCGAGGCGCTGTAGGGCGCGTGATGGAAGTACACGATGATCCAGTCGATGCCGGGATCGCGGCGGGCGTCGGACAGCTCGCGGAGGAGCCACTGGTACTGGTCGCTCGTCGGGTCGCCGATGTAGCCGTATTGCGCGGCGTGCTCGGGATCATCCTTCGTGTCGAGCGAGATGAAGCGGGCATTGCCGTACGTGAACGAGTAGTACAGGGGGGATCCGGACTCGTGCCCCCCCGGCGGGTCGAACGCCTCGATGTAGGGCTCGCCCAGGTTCGAGCGCATGTCGTGGTCGCCCGGAGCGGGAAACATGGGCGCGCGCTTAAGGACCGGCGCGAAGATCTCGAAGTGATTGACCGTGAACTCGCGATCGGTGCCGTCCATGTAGGCGATGTCCCCGACATGGACGATGAAGGCGGGCGTCTCCTCGTTGATGTGCTCGGCGAGCGCGCGCTGGGGCGCGTTTCCCATCCCCGTGTCGCCCATCAGCAGGAACGTGAAGGCGTCCTTCGATCCGGGCACCGGGAACGTCGTGAAGTCCGCGGTCTTGGACCACAGCGTGTCGTTCAGGCGGATCTCGTAGTGATAGGTGGTCGCAGGCTGGAGCTGAAGCATCTGGAACGTGTGGGTCCGGCCCTCCTGCTCGAGCAGCAGCTCGGTCGTGTCGGCCTCCGTCCAGAACCGGATCCCGGATTGCGCCGGCTGCCAGGTCCGCCAGCGGATCGTGGCGCTGGAGTCGGTCATCCACACGAAGTAGGGCTCGCGCTCGACGGTGCCGGGTGGAGTGATGGGCTCGTCGAGAGCCGCGCGCTCCGAATTGCGCGCGCAGCGGAGACCCAGCGTGACCGCGAGGAGAAGCAGCGCGAGGACGAGAGTACGATGCATTCGATCCCGAAGGTGACGAGAGGTTCGGGAGCCGTCAACCGTCCCGAATGGATGGTGCCGGGGGAGGGAATCGAACCCACACGGCCTTTCGGCCACCGGATTTTGAGTCCGGCGCGTCTACCAGTTCCGCCACCCCGGCGCCGGAAGGTGCTGGATTCGACAGCCCTTCGCGAACACGAGAAGCTACGGAGCCCCGTCCGGCGACGCTAGCGGCGGCGCGCGGGCGGAACGCTACCGCAGTGCGATCGGAACCGATCCCTGGAGCAGGACGGCGCCCCTGGGAAACGCGCCCGCCGGGCCGGTCTCGGCGGTGATGAGGATACCGCCGGCGCCCCGCAGGAACGTCGCATCGGAGAAGCGAGCGAGCAGATAGCCGGTGGACGCCGATCCCAATGCGGTGACGTGCGCCGCCATGCCGCCCGGCGTGCGGGTCCAGAGGTGGTAGCCGCCATCCTCGGATAGCGGGGGAATCTCCTCGACCACTAGGAGCGCTCCGTCCGCTGCCGCGAAGAGGCGGCCGCCTCCGCCTGTGGCCCCGGTCAGGTCGATGGCCGACAGATCGGGGGACGCGAGGATCGGAGCCAGATCGGTGGCCCCGGGCCGCGAGGTATCGAGCGAATCGCGGGCCTTGATCTCCCGCGCGAGAGAATCCGCGGCGGCTACGGCGGCGCTGCGCTCGCGCTCGAATCGCGACCGCTCCGCGCGGACGGTGAGCGCCCACGCCAAGGCGCCCACGAACAGGAGTCCGGCCAGGATCGCGATCAGCGGCCAGCCCCTCGAGCTCGAGCGGCGGCGGCGGATGGGCCGCGCGGTGACGGCCGCCAGCGCCGCGCGCTCGGCGGAGACTGTGGTCGATCCGGGACCGAGGCCCGCGCGCGCGAACGCGCGCCGCACCCCCTCCAGCACCCGCCGGCCGTCCTCGCCGCGCGCCGCGAGCTCGGCCTCGAACGCGTCCCGCTTTTCGACCGGCAGCCGACCCAGTTCGTACAGGACCGCCTGCTCCTGGAAGTCTTCCCTGGGCATCCCTTCCGTGGCCGGCGCTTCGCCGTTCACGACCAGCGCACCTCGAACATGTGGACGGGTTCTTCGAATCCCCGAAGCGGCGTCGGCCCGAGGTCCACGAAGCCGATGTCTTTTCCGATGCACAGCTCGCGGACGACGTTGGAGACGCGGATCTGACTCGCCTCCGCGGCGTCGCATACGCGCCGCGCGAGTTGCACGGCCGATCCGAACAGGTCCTGACCCTCGTCGACGGGCTCGCCGGCGCTCATCCCGATCCGCACCTCGATGGGCCGATCGGGCAGACGCTGGTTGTGGACGTGGAATGCCTTCTGGATCGCCATCGAGGCATAGATGGCGGCCGAAGCGGCCGGGAACGCGGCCATGGTGCCGTCGCCCGTGTGCTTGACCACGCGGCCCTGGCGCGCCTCGATCTCCCGGCGTACGAGCGAGTCATGAGCCCGGATGATCTTCATCGCCTCGGCGTCGCCGAGACGCTGGGTCATCGAAGTCGAGCCCGCGATATCGGTGAACAGAACGGTGCGGAAGCCCCCATCGGGGGTCCCGGCGGGACTGATCATGCGCCCGGTGCCCGCGTCGACGCTACCCCCCAGGAACGCCTCCACGACCTCGCCCTGGACTTCGATGATCTTGTCGGCCTCGAGTCCGTGCGCGGCCAGGTGGACCTTGTTGGCCGTCTCGGGATCCGGCGCATGCACGAGGCAGCAGATCGTCCCGGCCTGAGGATTGAACCAGTACTTGAGGTACTTGACGCCGAACTTCTCCTGCGCCTCGAGGTCGCTCAGGTGCGCGTTGTGCACGTCGTCCGGCGTGGCGTCGACCTTGTGATGGATGTCCATGTAGAGCGGCATGTGCGACTCCCGTCGAAATGCGGTCAGGTGGGGGGATTCACCGGGACGACGATCGTTCTACGAAAAGGGGGATGGTGGAGCTGATCGGGATCGAACCGACGACCTCCTGAATGCCATTCAGGCGCTCTCCCAGCTGAGCTACAGCCCCACTCAGGCCGGAAAAAAGCTACCCGCGCCCTCCTGCGCAGTCAAACCAATGGACCTAACTTGGCCCCGCCATGATCAGACCGACGAGAAGCAAGATCATCTGCACGCTGGGACCCGCCAGCGAGAGTCCCGAGATCATCCGCGAGCTGATCGTCGCGGGCATGGACTGCGCGCGGCTCAACTTCTCCCATGGGGACTACGAGGAGTACGCGCGCGTGATCGACGTGATCCGCTCGGCGTCGGAGGAGCTGGAGCGGGCCGTGGCAATCCTGCAGGACCTCCAGGGTCCCAAGATCCGGATCGGCCGGATCGAAGGCGGGATGGTCGAGCTCGGAGAAGGCGAGACCGTTCGCATCATCAACAACAACGAGAATCCCGGCACGCGGGAGCTCCTGACGACGACGTATCGCGAGCTGCCCCACGACGTGGCCCCGGGGGACCTGATCCTCCTCGACGACGGGCGTCTCGTCTTGGAAGTCGTGGAAATCGAAGGCGACGACGTGGTCCGCGGCATCGTGCTGGAAGGGGGAGTGCTCAAGGAGCGGAAGGGGATCAACCTCCCCGGAGTCATGGTCTCGACGCCGGCGCTCACCGAGAAGGACCGCCAGGATCTGCGCTTCGGCTGCCAGCACGGCGTCGATTTCGTGGCTCTGTCGTTCGTCCGGCGCGGAGAGGACATCGACAGCCTGAAGGAGGAGATCCGCGCGGCGGGTGGCGGCCCGCAGGTCATCGCCAAGCTCGAGAAGCCACAGGCGGTCGAGAACCTCGACGAGATCCTGGAGCGCGCCGAGGGCGTGATGATCGCGCGCGGGGATCTGGGCGTCGAGCTGCCGCCGGAGCGGGTGCCGATCCTGCAGAAGGAGATCATCCTCCGCGCCAACCAGGCGAAGCGGATCGTCATCGTCGCGACCCAGATGCTGGAATCGATGACCACCAGTTTGCGCCCCACGCGCGCCGAGGCTTCCGACGTGGCGAACGCGATCTTCGACGGGGCCGACGCGGTCATGCTCTCATCGGAAACCGCCACCGGCGATCACCCGGTCGCCGCGCTGGAGATGATGGAGCGGATCACCGTGGCGGCCGAGATCGAGATGGAGCGCAACCCGTGGAAGCCGTTCCACGGTGTCGCCAGGGTGACCGACTTCGCCGACGCGGTCTGCGACGCGGCCACGCTGGTGGCGGCGGAAGTGGGTGCCCGGTACATCGTCGCCTTCACGCAGTCCGGCTCGACCGCCCAGCTGCTCAGCAAGTACCGACCGCCTGCTCCGCTACTGGCATTCACTCCGTATCCGAGCGTGCGCAACCGGCTGGCGCTCAGCTGGGGCGTGACGCCGATGGTGATGGACATCCCCGTCACGATCGACCGCCTGATCGCGGACGTCGACAAGCTGCTACTGGAAAAGGAGCTGGTGGAAGAGGGCGAAGTCGTCGTGCTGGTGTGCGGGGCTCCGCTCGACGTCGGTGGACGCACGAACCTCATGAAGATCCATCGCGTCGGGGACAAGCCGCGGCTCGGCAAGGGCCGCGTTTGACGGCCCCGGAACCCCCCGATAGCTTGCCGAACTCCATGACCGAAACCGTTTCCGCTCAACCGCAGGCCGCCGGCCTCGAAGGCGTCGTCGTCGCCGAGAGCGAGATCTCGTACGTCGACGGCCAGGAGGGACGGCTCGTGTATCGGGGCTACTCGATCGAGGAGCTGGCCGAGCATTCCTCGTTCGAGGAGACCACGAAGCTCCTGCTGGACGGCGAGCTGCCGGACGTCGAGTCCCTGCGGACCTTCGAGCGCGAGCTGGCCGCCGAGCGCGCGCTCGATGGGGAGACGCTGGACGCGGTGCGTCGCTTTCCGCCCGCGGCCGATCCCATGTCGGCCCTGCGGACCGGCGTATCCATCCTCGGGCTGACGGATCCCGACCGCGGCGACGACGGACCCGACGCCACGCGGCGGAAGGCGATCCGCCTCATCGCCCGCATCCCGACTGTGGTCGCCGCGTTCGACCGCGCGCGCCGGGGGGCCGATCCGCTGACGCCACGCGACGATCTGAACCACGCAGCGAACTTCCTCTACATGCTGCGCGGAACCGAGCCCGATCCGAAGGACGCGCGCGTCCTGGACGTGTGCCTGGTCCTCCACGCCGAGCACGGCATGAACGCGTCCACCTTCGCCGCCCGGGTCACGGCCGCCACTCTCTCCGACATCCATTCCGCGACCACGTCCGCCGTCGGGACTCTGAAGGGGCCGCTCCACGGAGGCGCCAACGAAGCGGTGATGAAGATGCTCCAGGAGATCGACCGGCGGGGGGTGAAGCCCGCGGCGCACATCCGGGAGATGCTCGCCGCCGGATCGAAGGTCATGGGGTTCGGCCATCGCGTCTACAAGACGATGGACCCTCGCGCCCCCATCCTGCGGCGGTTCTCGAAGGCCCTGGGAGAGCGCGCCGGAGATACCCGCTGGTACGAGATGAGCGAGGAGATCGTGGCGACGATGCAGGCCGAAAAGGGCATCGACCCCAACGTGGACTTCTTCAGCGCCTCCACCTATCACGCGCTGGGAATGCCGGCGGACCTCTTCACCCCGATCTTCGCGATCGCGAGGATCAGCGGATGGGTCACGCACGTGGAGGCGCAGTACGCGAAGAACCGCCTCATCCGGCCGCGCGCCAGGTACGTGGGCAAGCGCGACCTCCGCTACGTCCCGATCGGCGAACGCGGCTGAAGCCCGCGGCCGGTTTCCCGGCCGGAACGCGGCGGTCCCGAATCTTGCAAAGACTGGAAAGGAGCAACCGATGGCGTACGAACGCCTGACGCCTCCCACGTCGGGCGGACCGATCGAGTACGAGCGCGCCTTCCGGGTGAAGGCGCCGGATCGGCCCGTGATCCCGTTCATCGAGGGGGACGGAACAGGGCCCGACATCTGGGCCGCCGCCCGTCGAGTATTCGACGCCGCCGTCGCGGCGGCATACGGAGACGACCGCGAGGTCCAGTGGTTCGAGATCTATGCCGGCGAGAAAGCGGTCGCGAAGTACGGCCCGGACGCGTTCCTGCCGGACGACACGCTGAAGGCGATCCGCGACTGGCGGGTGGCGATCAAGGGACCGCTGACCACGCCGGTGGGCGGTGGGTTCCGCTCGCTGAACGTGACGCTCCGCCAGGAGCTCGACCTCTACTGCTGCATCCGGCCCTGCCGCTGGTACGAGGGCACGCCTTCCCCCGTGAAGGAGCCGGGCAAGGTGAACGTCGTCGTCTTCCGCGAGAACACCGAGGACGTCTATTCGGGCATCGAGTGGAAGGTGGGCACGCGCGAGCAGGACAAGATCCGGCGTTTCCTCAACGAGGAGATGGGCACCCACATCCCCTTCGACGCGGGGATCGGGGTGAAGCCCATCAGCGAGCGCAACACGAAGCGGCTGGTCGCCGCCGCGATCCAGTACGCGATCGACAAGGGCCGCCGGTCGGTCACGCTCGTGCACAAGGGGAACATCATGAAGTTCACCGAGGGCGCGTTCCGCGAGTGGGGGTACGAGGTGGCCGCCGCGGAGTTCGGCGACCGCACGGTCCGGGAGACGGACCTGTGGGACGGCGACGAGCGACGCGACCCCGGGGGCCGGGTCGTGATCCAGGACCGGATCGCGGACGCGATGTTCCAGCAGATGCTCCTGCGCCCCGACGAGTACGACGTGATCGCGCTCCCGAACCTGAACGGCGACTACCTGTCGGACGCGGTGGCGGCGCAGGTGGGAGGACTCGGCATGGCGCCGGGTGGGAACGTGGGCGACATGGCGGCGGTGTTCGAGGCCACGCACGGCACGGCGCCGAAGTACGCCGGCCAGGACAAGGTGAACCCCGGCAGCCTGATCCTCTCCGGCGCAGCGATGTTCGAATACATCGGCTGGGACGAGGTCAAGGCCAGGATCGAGTCGGGCCTCGAGGCCACCATCCGCGACCGGATCGTGACCTACGATCTGGCGCGGCAGATGGAAGGCGCCACGGAAGTGAAGTGCTCCCAGTTCGGGGACGCGATCATCGAGAGGATGTAGACGGCTCTCGTGCAGTTCATCGACGAGGCGGTGATCGACGTGGAGGCGGGACGGGGCGGGAGCGGGGTGGTCTCGTTCCGGCGCGAGAAGTACGTGCCCAAGGGAGGTCCGGACGGAGGCGACGGCGGCAAGGGCGGCGACGTCGTGATCGACGCGGACCCCAACCTTTCGACGCTCCAGGACTTCCGCTACCGGACCCGCTATCGTGCCGGCCGGGGCGAGCACGGCTCGGGAAACAACCGCACCGGCGCCGAGGGCGCGGACGTGGTGCTCAGGGTCCCGGTCGGAACGCTCGTCCGCGAAGCGGAGACCGGCGAGCTGATCGCGGATCTGACGCAGCCGGGGCAGCGCGCGGTGGTCGCGCGCGGCGGACGCGGGGGGCGCGGGAACGCGTTCTTCGTCCGCGCCACACGGCAGGCGCCGCGCCACGCGCAGGATGGAGAGCCCGGCGAGAGCCGCCGGATCGCGCTCGAGCTCAAGCTCCTGGCCGACGTGGGCCTGGTGGGGAGCCCCAACGCCGGCAAGTCCACGCTCCTGTCGCGCGTCAGCGCCGCCCGCCCGCGCATCGCCGACTATCCCTTCACCACGCTGACGCCGAACCTGGGCGTCGTCGCGCCCGATCCCGAGCGCTCGTTCGTCATGGCCGACATCCCGGGGCTCATCGCCGGCGCGTCCGAGGGCAAGGGCCTGGGAGCCCGCTTCCTGCGCCACATCGAGCGGACCCGCGTGCTCTGCTTCCTGATCGACGTGCTGAGCTCCGATCCAGCCGCGGAGTACGCGAGCCTCAAGTCCGAGCTCGAAGCATGGTCGCCGCGGCTGCTCGAGTTGCCCCGTGTGGTCGCGTGGACGAAGGCCGACCTCGCCGAGCCCCCAGGGGGCGTCACGTTCCCCGACGCCTCGGCCACGCACGTGATCTCGTCGGTGACGGGACGCGGCCTGGACGCGCTCGTCAACGACCTGTGGGGACGCGTGCGGGACGCCGGCGGAGGTGACCCGCGCAGCTGACGCCCTGGCGCCGGCCCGCGCGATCCCCAGGCCGGACCGCCGATATCCCGAGCTGCTTCGGGCGATCGAGGACGCACCGGAAGTCCTCCATGTCCGCGGCGACGACGCGCTGCTGTCGGAGACCGCCGTCGCGGTCGTGGGCGCGCGGCGGGCCACCGGCTTCGGTCTCGAGATGGGCGAGCGGCTGGGCGCGGGCCTGGGTGCCGCGGGAGTCGTGGTCGTGAGCGGCTGCGCGATGGGGATCGACGCGGCCGCGCATCGCGGCGCGCTCGAGATGGGCGGCGCGACGGTCGCGGTGCTCGCCGGCGGTCACGACATGGCCGTGCCGCCGTCGAACCGGGGTCTCGCGGCGCGGATCCTCGAGGAGCGCGGCTGCATCGTCGGGGAGTTCCCGGACGGCGTGCCGGTCACCCGCTGGTCGTTCCCGCGACGCAATCGGATCATCGCCGGGCTCGCGCGGATCGTCGTCGTCGTCGAGGCGGCGCGGCGCTCGGGCGCGCTGATCACGTCCCGGCACGCCCTGACCGCGGGACGCGAGGTCATGGTCGTGCCGGGACATCCGCTGCAGCCCGAGTACGCGGGATCGAACGAGCTCCTCGCCGACGGAGCGCACCCGGTGCTGCGCGTCGATGACGTGCTGGAGGTGCTGGAGAAGCTGCCGCGGATCGAGGGAGCGCGGCCGCCGCGGCGCGATGCGGGTCCGGATCCACGCCGCCACGGAGACCCTCGCACGTGCGTGCTGGCGGCCCTCGACAGATCGCCGCGGGCGCCCGAAGCGGTGGCCTTCGACCTCGGCCTGCCGCTCGGCGTCGTGCTCGCCGCACTGACCGAGCTCGAGCTCCTGGGCCTTGCACGGACGTGCCCGGGACAGCGCTACGCGCTCCCACGGCGTCCGGACGAGACGGATACGAAGGACAAGAAGATTCGCCGGGGTGGCGCGGTGGAGGGCGGCGGGTGAGCTTTTCCCGTCATGCGTCACCTGCTCTTCGCCCCGACGATCGTCCTCGTGATCTCCTCGACCGCCTTCCTCGTCGCGCAATCGATCAGCGCGCGGGAGTAGGAGGCCGCCATCGCCCGCTCGCTCCACGTCTACGTCCACGTCCCCTTCTGCGCCCGGAAGTGCCCCTACTGCCACTTCTACAACCTGGGACACGACGATGGGCGTGAGGCGGTGTGGCTGGACGGGCTCGCGCGCGAGATCGCCGCGTTGCGAGGATGCGGCGCGTTCGACGGCGCGCGGCTCGCCACGCTGTACTGGGGCGGGGGGACACCGTCGCTCCTGAGTGTCGACGCGTTCGAGCGGGCCGCCGCGCTCGTGCTCGGCATCGCGCCGCGGAGCGAGCGACACGAGTGGACGCTGGAGCTCAATCCCGACGACGCCACCACCGAGCGGTTCGCCCGCTGGCGCGACCGCGGTGTGACCCGCATCTCCGTCGGGGCGCAGTCGTTCGATCCGGCCCGCCTCGCGTTCCTGGGTCGCACGCACGGGCCCGAGGCCGCCGGCCGCGCCGTCCGCGCGGCGGCCGGCGCGGGATTCGAAGACGTTTCGCTGGACCTCATCTTCAACCTCGAGGTGCCCGGCACCTCGCCCGCGGTCCGGCGGAAGGCGTGGGCGCGCGACCTGGCGACCGCGTTCTCGCTGCCGATCACTCATCTCTCTCTCTACGGTCTCACGATCGAGCCTGGTACCGCGTTCGACGCGCGCCTTCGCGGCGGCGCCACGCTGACGGCGCCCGACGCGGCCTACGTGGCGGAATACCGAGCGGCGTGCGGGGCCGCGCGCAGGGCCGGGCTCGAGCACTACGAGGTGTCGTCGTTCGCGCTCCCCGGTCGCCGATCGCGGCACAACAGCGCGTACTGGACCGGAGCGCCCTACCTCGGCCTCGGTCCGGCGGCGCATTCGTTCGACGGCCTCCGCCGCTGGGCGAACGTCTCCTCGCTCACCGGCTGGGCGGAGGCGCTCGCGACCGGCGGCGATCCGCGCGCGTTCGTCGAGCTCCTCACGCCATCCCAGCGCCGGCTGGAGACCCTGTACCTGGGGCTCCGGCGCTCCGAGGGCGTCGAGCGCAGCCATCCGCTCCTCGCGGGGCGGGCGGCAGAGGTCGTCGACGCGCTCGTGCGCGAGGGACTGCTCGTCGAGCAGGGCGGTCGCCTCACGTGCACGCCGCGGGGATTTCTGGTGCTCGACGGCATCCTCGAGCGGCTTGCCGTGGGAGCCCGCGCGGGGGGCATCGCGACGCGCGCGTCCCGGCCCGGGATGGAGCGCAGCGACTCGTTTGACAACGTTCTGGGCCGCCGATAGAGTCGGCCGCGAAATGATGGCGGAGCACGATCTCAACGAGCGCGAGGCGCTGGTCCTCGAAGCGGTCGTGCGGACGTTCGTCCAGACAGCCTCGCCGGCCGCGTCGCGCACGGTGGCCCGGCAGTTCGACCTGGGCGTGAGCCCGGCGACGATCCGCAACACCATGAGCGACCTGACGCGCAAGGGCTACCTCACCCAGCCGCACGCCAGCGCCGGGCGAATGCCCACCGACAAGGCCTACCGCTACTACGTCGACACGCTGATGCGGCCCGACCGCCTGACGTCCGAGGAGACGCGGCGCATCGAGGCCGCGCTCGACGTGGCGCGGACCAGCGCGGAAGAGCGGATCCTGGCACGCGCGGTCAAGGCGTTGTCGGTCGTCACCCAGGAGCTCGGGGTCGGGCTGGCGCCGCGCATGGAGGAGGGCGTCCTCGAGAAGATCGACCTGGTCGGCGTGTCGCGAGACCGCCTCCTGATCGTCCTGACGATCCGGTCGGGACCGGTGCGCACGATCTTCGTCGAGGGCGAGCGCGCGGACTCCGACGAGGCGCTCGGCTCGGTGGCGGGATTCCTGAACGAGCGGCTGGCGGGCCAGACCTTGCGCGAGATCCGCGAGACCTACCGCGACCGCCTGGCCGACGGGCCCGTCGAGCACGCGGATCTCCTCAACATCTTCCTGGAGCAGGCCGAGGGGCTGTTCTCCTCGCGGCCTCCGGCCGGCGAGGACGTGCTGCTGGGTCCCACGGCAGGCCTGGCGGCGCAGCCGGAGTTCGCGGACCGCGAGCATCTGCGGACGCTCCTCCAGCTGACCGAGCAGCGGGACGTGCTGGCCGAGGCGCTCCGCGACCGGCGCGCCGACGGCATCGTGATCTCGATCGGCGGAGAGCACGCGATTCCGCCGCTGGTCGACTTCAGCATGGTGACCGCCGAGTACGAGATGGGGAGCGTCCACGGAACGATCGGGGTGATCGGCCCCACCCGCATGCCCTACGACCGGATGGTCTCCCTGGTCGAGTACACTGCGCGGCTGCTCTCGACGCTGACCCCGGACTGACGGAGCGCACCCATGGCCCTTCCGCGTCACGGGCCTTGCATCCTATAGCCTGATCTTCCTGCCAACTTTGCAGATGAGCTGAGAGAGCGATGCCGGAGCGGGATTACTACGAGGTCCTCGGGGTCGACAAGACGGCTCCACCGGAGGAGATCAAGCGCGCGTACCGGCGACTCGCGATGCAGTACCACCCCGATCGCAACCCCGACGATCCGGAGGCGCCGGAGAAGTTCCGCGAGGCGACCCGCGCGTACGAGGTGCTCCACGACCCTCACACGCGCGCGCGCTACGACCATTTCGGCCACGCGGGGGTCGGGTCCGACACGCGGGGCGGGTTGGGCGACTTCGATCTCTCCGACGCGCTGCGCGCGTTCATGCGCGACTTCGGCGGCTTCGAGGACCTGTTCGGCCGCCCGCGGGGAAGGAGCGGGAGGTCACGCGGACCGTTCCGGGGGAGCGACGTCCAGACGCGTCTTCGCGTCTCCCTCGAAGAGGTGGCGTCGGGCGTCGAGAAGACGATCCGGGTGAAGCTGCTCCAGCGGTGCGAGACCTGCGACGGGAAGGGGACCACGAGCGGGGAGCCGACCACCTGTCCGACATGCAAGGGTAGCGGCGACGTCCGCCAGGCCCAGCGCTCGATCTTCGGGCAGTTCGTCAGCGTCCACGTCTGCCCGCGCTGCGAAGGCGAAGGCAGGATCATCACCGACCCGTGCCGGACGTGCGGAGGGGAAGGGCGCGTCCGGGAGGACAGGCGGATCAAGGTGCGCATCCCCGCCGGAGTCGAAAGCGGCAACTACCTCACGTTGCGGGGCGAGGGGAACGTGGGGCCGCGCGGCGGTCCGCAGGGCGACCTCCTGATCGTCATCGACGTCGAAACGCATCCGATCTTCGAGCGGAGCGGGGACGACGTCGTCTTCGACCTGGGGATCTCGTTCCCCCAGGCTGCGCTCGGCGCCGAGATCGAGGTCCCCACGCTGAACGGCCCGGCCGTCCTGACGGTCCCCCCGGGGACCCAGTCCGGCGAGGTGCTCCGTCTCACGGGCCGCGGGATCCCGCGGTTGGGAGGCGGCGCGCGCGGCGACCAGCTCGCGCAGATCTCCGTCTTCGTGCCGACGCGTCTCTCGGCCGAGGAGCGCCGCGCGCTCGAGGCGCTCGGGGATGCCGAGAACTTCCAGCCGCCGAGGAGCGGCAAGGGGTTCTGGAGCAAGGTCCGGGAGGCCTTCTCGACCTAGCCTCCGTCGCCCGTTACGGCGACGAAACACCCGCGCAGAGCCCGCGCTACATTGCCGGCATGACCGCTCGTGCGCCTACCGATCCCGCCACGTGGGTCGAGCTCGATCTGGAGATCCCGCCCGAGGACGAAGATCGCGCCGTCGCCGCTCTCTGGGCATGCGGGAGCGTCGGGTCGTGGACCGTCCGTCCGGGCCTC
>DASSBK010000049.1:0-4768 GCA_035698825.1 Gemmatimonadota bacterium | reverse complement strand
GGACGGGGGTGTGGACGGGGACCGCGATGTCCACGCCCGGGTGCCCCTCCCCTCCCTCGAATCCGGCGGTCTGGAACCCCTTGAGGGAGAGCGGCCAGCCGGACGGAACGCTGTCCGGGGCTTCGGCGGCCGTCGTGGGGGCCGGCTCCCCGTGGGCCGGGGGGCCCGCATCCACGGGACCGGACTCTTCCCCGACGCCCGCGGGAGGGAGTCCGGCCATGTCGCGGATCTGGGCGTAGGCCCGCTCGGTCCGCTCCAGGTTCTCGGCGATCTCGTCGACCTTGGCGTTCTCGACCTCCAGGCGGGCGTTCTCCCGCTCGAGGAGCGCGGCCCGGGTGGCCCGCGAGGCGACCCGCCCGTAGCTGAGGACCGCCAGCGCGACCACCACGAAGAGCACGCCCGCCAGCGTGATCCCGACCTTGATCCAGCGGTACGAGAGCCGCAGCCGCCGGACGTTTCGCTCGTCGTGGGGGACGACCAGGACGGTGAGGAACTTGTCCGTCACCGCCGCGCGGCCAGCAGCCGCTCGACCAGACCCTCGAAGTCCTCGAGGGAGCTGTACGAAATCTCGATCCGACCCTTGCCGCGCGCCGCCGGCCGGACCGCCACGCGGGTGCCGAGCGCCCGCTGGAGATCCTCCTCGATCCGCCGGCGCTCGAGCTCCGCACTGCGGGAACCCTCCGCCGGCTTCCGCGGTCCGCGGTTCTCGCGCTTGACCTTCCGCTCCAGCTGCCGGACCGACAGCCCGCGGTCCGCCGCCTCGCGCGCGAGCTCGTGCATCCGGCGGCGGTTCTCCAGACCGAGGAGCGCCCGGCCGTGCCCGGCCGTCAGGCGTGCCTGGCGCAGCATCGACTGGACCTGGTCGGGGAGGTCGAGGAGGCGGAGCGCGTTCGTCACCGCGGGGCGGCTCCGGCCGAGGTGCTGGGCGAGCTCGGCCTGGGTTGCGCCGAACTCGTCGATCAGCCGCCGGTACCCGGTGGCCTCCTCGATGGCGTCCAGGTCCTCGCGCTGGAGGTTCTCGATCAACGCGATCTCGAGGAGATCCCGCTCGTCCACTTCGCGGACGACCACGGGCACCGTCGCGAGGCCGGCCTGCTGGGCCGCCCGCCAGCGGCGTTCGCCGCTGACCAGCTCCCACCGGCCGTCCCGCGCCGGCGTCACGATGAGGGGCTGGAGCACCCCCTTCTGGGAGATCGAGGCCGCCAGGTCGGCGATCGCCTCGGGCTCGAAGGTGTGGCGGGGCTGGAACCGGTTCGGCGAGATCCGGGCGACCGGCACCTCGGTCACCCCGGAGCCCGTTCCGGACGCGACGGCCTGCTCGCCGAGCAGGGCGCCGAGACCTTTGCCTAGCCGCTTTCTGGGGGTCGGCATCGTTCGATCAGCTCCTCTGCGAGCTTCATGTAACTGACCGCGCCGGCGGACAGGATGTCGTACAGGATGACGGGCTGGCCGAAACTCGGCGCTTCCGAGAGACGCACGTTCCGTGGGATGACCGTACTGTACACTTTTTCCCCGAAGTACTCAACCGCCTCCTCCTCCACCTGTCGGGCGAGATTTAGGCGCTGGTCGTACATCGTCAGGACCACGCCTTCGATCGCCAAGGCGGGGTTCAGGCTCTTCTGGACGATCCGGATCGTCCCGAGGAGCTGGGAGAGCCCCTCGAGCGCATAGTACTCGCACTGGATCGGGATCAGGACCGAACCCACAGCCGTCAGCGCGTTGACGGTCAGGAGGCCCAGGCTCGGCGGGCAATCGACGAGAACGAACTCGTACTCCTCGGTCTGCCCCTCGAGGGCGGAGGCGAGCCGGTGCTCCCTCCCGATCGCGCTGACGAGCTCGATCTCGGCTCCGAAGAGGTCCACCGTGGCGGGCAGGATGTCGAGGTACGGGACCGCCGTGGCGACCACGGCCGAGCGCAGGGGTTCCCCCCCGACGAGGACGTCGTACACGTTGCCGTCGAGGGCGCTCTTGTCGACGCCCAGCCCGCTCGTCGCGTTGCCCTGCGGATCGAGGTCGATGAGGAGCGTCCGGCGCTCGGCGACGGCGAGGCAGGCGGCGAGGTTGACCGCGGTCGTCGTCTTTCCGACGCCCCCCTTCTGATTGACGATTCCGATCACGCGCGTCCGGCGCTCGGCGGCGGGCCGGGCCGAATCTGCGGAATCGGCGCCCGCGCGGGGGCGCTTCTTCCGCTTCTTCTTGCCCCGGCGGACCGTCTCGGCGGCCTCCGATGTTTCACGTGAAACGTCCGATGGATCCGGGGAGACGGGGCGCTCGATGTCCTGCAGGGAGACGGGGGGATCCTGAGCGAAGGCCCGCGCAAGCTCCCGCTCGAGCCTCTCCCGCGCCGCCCGCGCGTCGCCGGGTGCCGGAGATTCGGCGTCGATCATCGCTTTGGTGGGATCAAAGGCGAGGCCCTGGAAACCGTTCGAATTCGTACTGTTTCTGCGGTGCCGCTCCAATGTTGTCGCTCCCGGGGCCGGCGGCAAGCGTGAGCCGTCGGGAGCGTCAGGTCTCCGCGGTCTGAGCGACGGCGGGTCCATCCATCCCCCGCCGCAGCATCCACTGCTGCACGAACGTCAGCACGTTCGAGACCGTGTAGTAGAGGACGAGGCCCGCCGCCAGGTTGAGGAACACGAACGTCAGCACGACCGGCATCACGTACGTCATCGCCGCCATCTTGGGGTCGGTCTGGGTCATCTTCGAGGAGACGAACATCGTGAGCCCCATGAGGATCGGCAGGATGTACCAGGGATCGGGCTGCGAGAGATCCGGCAGCCACAGGAAGGGCTGGCCGCGGAACTCGATCGTCCCCTGGAAGACGAAGAACAGCGCGAACAGGATCGGCATCGGGATCACGTTCGGCAGGCATCCACCGAGCGGATTGACCTTCTTCTCCCGGTAGAGCCGCATCGTCTCCTGCTGCATCCGCTGGGGGTCGCTCTTGTACCGCTCGCGAAGGCGCTGGATCTCCGGCTGGATCTTCTGCATCGCCTGGATCGACCGGAACGACTTGGTCGTCAGCGGCCACATGGCGAGCCTGACCAGCACGCCGAATACGATCAGCACGAGCCCGTAGTTCGGCACGAACCGGTGGAGCCAGAGCATCGCCACGACGATCGCCTTGGCGAACGGCGTGATCATCCAGCGGAGCCAGGACCAGCCGTACTGGTTGACGCCGTCCAGCCCGTCGTTCAGCGCGGCCAGCCTCCGGTACTCCTGGGGGCCCAGGTACAGGCGGTAGGCGCTCGAGCCGGAGCGCAACGGGCTCCTCACCGAGACGTCCAGGCGCGGAAGGCTGTCGTCCGTGGCCCCTTCCACCTCCACCGCGCTCAGCATCCCCTCCCGGGGAGCCAGGAGCACGGCGAGGAAGTACTTGTTCTTGAGCCCCGCCCAATCGACCTCGCCGCCTCGCGCGATCCGCTCTTCGTCGACATCGCCCGCGACGAAGGAAACGACCTGCTCGTCGATACGGGCCACGGCGCGCAGCTGTCCGTAGTCGTCACGGGGATTCTTCTCGTTCGTCCGGAGGCGGGGACCCACGGCCGTGACGAGCACCCCGTCGCCCGTGCCGCCGACGTCCAGCCGGTAGTCGACGACGTATTCGGCGGGATCGAAGCGGTAGCTCTGGGTGATCCGCCTGCCCGACGAAACGTGCACGAAGGCGATCTCGCGCGGCGCGTCGCCCGTCCCGAGGACGAGCGCGCTGTCGCCGGGCTGGAACGTCAGGGAATCGAGCGGGATCCGACGGTCCCCGATCTCGGCCGTGCGACCGAGAAAGGCGGTCCCCTCGGGGACGAGGCGCACGGCTCCCTCGCCCTGGTAGGACTGGTAGCGGAGGAGCTCGACCTGCGCGACCGTGGCCCCGCGGGGGTCGAGCGTCATCCGATAGAGCGGGGTCTCGACGGTCACGGGGGAGGGGGCTCGGCCTCCGGCCAGGAGCTCGTTCGCGTAGGCGTCCCCCGGCTCTGCGGTGTCGGCCGGGGCTGCGCTGTCGGCGGCGGCCGGCGGGGTCGTGTCCGTCGTGGTCGATGCGATGCGGGCGCCGTCCGGCTCGGCGGGAGCCCCTTCTTCTACAACTCCGGTTGTATCCTGAACACCGGCGTCGGCCGGCGGCCGCGTCCGGCCGTACCACCACTGGCTCGCCACCAGGACGAGGGCCATGAGCAGGAACGCAAGCAGCACCCGGCGCTGTTCCATCGCCTCAGCTCCTGGCGGCGCGGCGCGCGCCGGCGGGACGCCGCGGCGGGACCGGATCGAAGCCGCCTTCGTGCCAGGGGTGGCACCGGCCGATCCGCCTGGCCGCCATGATCGACCCCTTCAGAGAGCCGTGGATCCGGATCGCCTCGATGGCGTACCGGGAGCAGGTGGGGCTGTATCGGCAGGTGGGCGGCGCCCAGGAGGTGAGAAGCTGATAGAGGCGGATGGCCGCCACGAGGAGGGTGCTCATCGGGCCACCGGCTCGTCGGCCAGGGCCTCCAGCGTGGCCTTCAGCTCGGCATGGCTCAGGTCGTAGGCGGCGGGGCGCGTCCGCACCAGCCAGTCCTCCCCCTCGCCCCGCGACAGCAGGATCTCCCGCATCAGCTCCTTGATCCGGCGTCGCAACCGGTTCCGCTCGACTCCCGTGTGCCCGTGCTTCGGAGTGATGCACGTGGCACGGGCGATCGGTCCGGCGGCCGGCCGACGGTACAGTTCCAAGGCCTCCCCGCGCGCCCGCGCGCCGCGCAGAAGCGCCGCGATCTCGCGGCGCGTCGTGATGCGACGCTCGCGC
>DASSBK010000048.1:0-12944 GCA_035698825.1 Gemmatimonadota bacterium | reverse complement strand
GCTCCTGGACGCGGGCGAGACCGCGTACCGGCTCGTGCCGCTCCTCGGGACGCACTTCCTGCGGCTCGGGATCGTCGTGAACCTGCCGTCGAAGAGCCCGAACGCGATCATGGAGGCGCTGCCGGGACGCACGTGGTACGGAATGGCGAAGGGTCTGGCCGGGCAGGCGCGGCGGCACACGCCCGAGTCGGTCGCCCGCGCGCTCGACCTCCTGGCGGAGGCGGACGTGATGCTCAAGTCGACCTCGCACGGCGAAGAATTCGTCCTTCACCGACATCTGCTGGAGATCCTCGAGAATGCTGCATGAGACGACGGGAACGAACCGCGTGACCGCCCGCATGAAGGCGATTGTCGGAGCGATGTGCATGGCCCTCGCGCTGCTGCTCGGCGCCGGCCCGGTGGGGGCCCAGGACGCCGCCCAGCTCCTCGACCGCGGCAAGCGGGCCTTCGAGGCCGGCGACTTCGAGGCCGCGCGCACGGATCTCTGGGCGTATCTCGAGGCGACAGCGGGGCTGACGGGACCCTCGCGCCTGCCGCAGGCCGACGCCCTCTATACGATCGCGCTGATGGAAGCGGACGCCGGGATCGCCGCGCAGCACTACCGGACGATCGTCGAGGAGTATCCCGCCTCGTCGGTGGCGGACGAGGCGCTGTTCCGGCTCGCGCAGCTCGACCTCGTAGAAGGACGAACGGAGGATGCGCGCGAGAAGCTCCAGCGGCTCTCGGTCGACTATCCGTTCAGCCGCTTTCAGGCCGAGATCCCGCTCTGGACGGGCAAGGCGTGGCTCGCCGACCGGCAATACCGGCAGGCGACCGATGCATTCATCGAGGGGTTCACGCGCGTCAAGCGGCAGGACCTGCCACAGGAGCTCTCGGCCGGCCAGCGCGAGGCGCTGGGCGCAGAGTACGTCTACCAGCTCGCCCGCGCCTTCGGCGAGGAGGGCGACAACCGGACCGCCACCCAGTACTACGCGATGCTCGCGCTCGACTACCCCGATTCGCCGCAGGCGGCCGAGGCGCGGCTCGCGATGGAGGGGGGCGAAGAGCCCGTGCAGGTCGCGATGGCGGGCGAGGCCGAAGATGGACAGGCACCGACCTCCGCCCCGGCCGGGCAGCCGGTGGCGCCCGCGGGAGAACCGGTCGCGCCCGCCGAGGAGCCGGTGGAGGAGGCGCCCGAGATCGTCATCGAAGACGCCGGCCCGCGCGAGGAGGCGCCGGCGGAGTCCGCGGCCGGTGGCGCGCCCGTCTACGTGCCGGACGCCGGGGCCAGGGAGGCCCCCGCCGGGGAGGCTCCCGACGTCATCATCGAGGACGCGCGGCCGCGCGAGGAACCACCGCGGGAAGAACCGCCGCGCGAGGAACCGCGGTACGAGCCCGCTCGGGACGAGCCGGTCCGGGAGGAGCCCCCGCCCGTCGTCATCGAGGACGCGCGCCCGCGCGACGAGCCTTCGCGGGAGTCGGAAACCGTCTGGATCCAGGTCGGCGCGTTCACGAGCGCGACCAATGCCGCCGAACTGTCCTCGCGCCTCAAGAGCGACGGCTTCTTCCCGGAGGTCGAGATCGGGGTCGTCGATGGGCAGGGGTACTATCGCGTCCGGCTCGGTCCCTACGCGTTGCCATCGGCGGCTGAGCGGCTCGAACAGGATCGCCGACGGCTCGAGGCGGGCGGCTACCCGGCACGGCAGGTCGACGACTAGGCGGTCCCCGACGTCCCGCCCGGCCACGACTCACGAGGAGTGCAGGCGCCCGGATCAATCCCGCAGAAGCCCTTCGACGTCCAGCGGCCCCGTCGTCATCGCGATGTTCCCATCGCCGTCCCGCGGCCACTCCTCCTCCGGACGGTCGCGGTAGAGCTCGACTCCGTTGCCGTCCGGGTCGCGGAGGTACAGCGCCTCGCTGACGCCGTGGTCGCTCGCGCCTTCCAACGGAATCTCCGCCTCGACGACCCGGCGCAACGCGTCCGCCAGGGCAGCGCGCGTCGGATAGAGGATCGCCAGGTGGTAGAGGCCGGTCGTCCCGCGCGGCGGCGGCTGGCCACCCCTACTCTCCCAGACGTTCAGCCCGATGTGATGGTGATAGCCGCCGGCGGAGACGAACGCCGCGTCGCGTCCGTAGCGCTGGGTCAGCTCGAACCCGAGCACTCCCTGGTAGAAGCCGAGCGCCCGATCCAGGTCGGCGACCTTGAGGTGGACGTGGCCGATCCGGACGCGCGGGTCGATCGGGGGATTCGCCATCGCTGCCTCCATCGTGAGGAGTCTACACCATATGGCGTAAAGCCGGGGTTGACGGCGGGCGCCTGATGTGTTACCGTTATAGTAACACTAAGCGGAGACGCATGCCATGACGATCAGCAGCCGCTTCGCGGTCGCCGTCCACATCCTGACGCTACTCGAGACGGGTCGCGGGGAACCGCTCACCTCCGAGTACATGGCGGGGAGCGTCAACACGAACGCCTCCGTCGTGCGGCGGATCCTGTCGCTCCTGGCCCGCGCGGGATTGACGCGCGCGCGGATGGGAGCGGGAGGGGGGACCGTCCTTGCACGCGCGGCCAGCGAGATCACGCTGCGAGACGTCTACTGCGCGGTCGAATGCGAGGGTCAGCTGTTCGCCCTCCACCACGAGAAGCCGAACCCCAGGTGCCCGGTCGGGCGCAACATCCAGGCGGTGCTCGAGCGAGCGACGACGGCCGCACAGGGCGCGCTGGAGCGCGAGCTCGGCGAGCGGACGCTGGCGGACGTCCTCGCCGAGGTGGTGGCCGAAGGCAGGGAGTCGCCGGCCCCCGCGCGTTGAACATTTTTTTCGATTGGAGTGTAACCATGGCTGTTGCAGAACGGATGGAAACCAGGCCGGGGAACGACCGGCGCACAGAAACCGGGACCGCGAAGGGAAGGGGCAGGGAGATGGAGAAGGCGATCGGCACGACAGGGCGGACGGGCATCGCGGGAATCACCCACACGATCCTGCGAATCGGCGCGGGGCTGCTGTTCTTCATGCACGGAGCCCCGAAGCTCTTCGGCTGGTTCGGCGGCATGGGGCCGGAGGGCGGATCGGCAGAGCTGTTCTCGCTGATGGGACTCGCCGGAGTGCTCGAGGTGTTCGGCGGTCTGGCGATCACGCTGGGCCTGTTGGCGCGGCCGGTCGCTGTCGTGCTCGCGCTCGAGATGCTGATCGCCTACGTCTACGCCCACGCCCCCGAGGGCCCGATCCCCTATATGAACCGCGGCGAGCTCGCGCTCCTCTACATGAGCGTCTGGATCTTCCTCGCCGGCAACGGCGCAGGTCCGTTCAGCGTCGACCGGGCGCTCGCGTCGCGGAAGCGCAGACTCTAGAAGCGCTCTCGCTCGCCGCCGCGTCTTCGGCGATGCCAGAGGTCCGCGGCGCGCGTCCGGGCGGACTCCGGCAGGAGCCAGATGCCCGCGAACAGCAGCAGATCCCGCACGCGCGGACGGCCGCGCCGGAAGGCCTCCCACGGAAGCCGCCAGAGCGCCGATGCGCTGCGCTGCCGCGCCGCGTGCGCGGCGACGTTCGTGAGCAGGAAGCCGGCGTACGCGCGCCGCGAGATCAGCGGGTGCTCGAGCCGCGCCCAGGCCAGCGACTCGCGCCAGTCGCCGCGCCGGCTCGCACGCTCCCGCCTGCGGTCGACGTTCCAGGTGGCGAGCGGCGTCGCGTCGGGAACGAACACGAGCCCGGCGCCCTCGACGCGCGTGGCGCGCAGGAGCCAGTCCATGTCTTCGTGGCACGCCATGTCCTCCCGGAACCGCACGTCCTCGAGAAGCTCACGCCGGGTGAGGATCGTCGACGTGTGGACGAGTGACTCCCCCCAGAAGGGCGTGCGGCGGACCAGCAGGTAATCGCCCAGCGCTTCGCCGGGATCGGGGAGCCGCCGCGGCCAGACCCGCGCGCGGCCGCCGCCGTCGTCGGCGGAGACGCGTCCGACGACGATCGGGTAGGCGAGAGCAGAGGACTCTACGGCGGACAGCTGCCGCTGGAGCTTCGCCGGCGCCCAGAGATCGTCGTCGTCGAGGAAGGCCACCCACTCCGCCGCGGCCGCCGCCACGCCGGCGTTCCGCGCCGCACCCGGTCCGGCCTTGGGGCGCCGGATCACGCGCAGGCGCGGATCGGCGATCGTCGAGAGGGCACTCTCGGTCACGGCATCCGGCCCGTCGATCACGACCACCACTTCGATTCCCCGCACGGTCTGAGCGAGCGCGCTCTCGACCGCGCGGACGACGAGCCGCGGCCGACCGGCCGTGGGGATCACGGCCGTGACGCGCGGCGTCACTCCCAGAAGCGCGCGCGCTCCATCGCGTGGCGGTCTCGCGCGTTGACGTGGAGGTAGCGCCGGTACTCGTACTGCGCGATCCGCGCGGGGGCCTCTCCGGCCCCGAAGGCGTAGCCGACGGCCTCGCCCAAGGCGCTGACCGAGAGCGAAACGGCGAGCGCGGGGAGGGCCCGGACCAGCCCGGGGCCCGCCGCAGAGCGGCGAGTGTCGCGAACGCAGCGACGGAGCCTGACGGCGGGGATCAGCGGGCTCGCGGCCACCCAGAAGAGCCGCCTCAGGGGCCCGGCGTCCTGTGTCCGCTCGCCCGCGAAGGCGCGGGACTGGAGGAACGTCGCCCGCAGCCACGAAGCGGGGCGCGAGAAGCTGAAATGGTGGGTGCGCGCGCGGGGCTCGAGGATCAGGCGCCACCCCTTGCTCCGCAGATCCCAGTGGAGCACGCTCTCGGCCACGAGCCACGTCTCGAGATTGGGCTCGTAGGGGGCGAGCGCCGCGCGGCGGTAGCTGCTGTTGTGCCCCGGGAGGTAGTCGACCTCGCCGCCGGGCGTGGGATCGCTCCAGGGCCCGTAGCCGAGCAGGTAGTCGGCCCATGCGACCGAACCCGATGCGTTCGCGTGCGCGACGACCGGTCCCACCGCGGCCGTGCGATCGTCGTAGGCTTCGACCAGTGCCCGGGCCCAGCCGGACTCGGGGTAGCAGTGATCCTCGGTGAAGACGACGAAGGGAGCGCGGGCGGCTCGGATGCCGGCTGCGTACCCGACCGCCCCGGCGCACTCGCGCGTTTCGACCTCGACGATCCGATGCCCCGCGAATCCGGTCAGCGCCCCGTCGCCGGGCTCGATCGAGGATCCTCGCGGGACCACGAACACGAGCTCGATCCGGTCGGCGATCGATTGCGCGGCCAGGTGGCGGACGGTGGTCTGAACCGGAGGCCAGCCTTCGGGGGCGAGCACGATCGCGGAGAGGACAGGGTCGCTCACGGGACCTCACGCGTCGTCGTGTGATCGAGATACAGACAGCGATCGCGATCGATTCGCGCGAACGCGCCGCGGGCGAATCCTCGCGCGAACCCGCTCAACCGCCCTAGAGGCGAATCGCGGGGGCCGAGCCGGAGGCCAGGCGGGCGGCGACGCATCACCCAGCGCAACGCCATCCGCCCGAGGTACCGAGCAGCCCCGGGGGTCCGGCAGCGCACGTGCTTGGCCATCATCGCCCCAGTTCCTTCGGCGTACCGAACGAGGAGCGCGCGCCCCTCCGCGTTTGTCCGGAACCCGCGGTGGACGATCCGAATCGAGGGGGTGTCGTGGATCCACCATCCCGATCGCAACGCCCGATACGCGAAGTCCCCCTCGCCGGCCGCCGGGAACTCGGCGCCGGTGCCCAGCATCACATCGAAGCCGCCGAGCGATTCCCACGTCGACCTGCGGATCGCCATGCAGGCGCCCATTCCCTCGATCCGCCACTTGTCCTGCGGTCTGCGGGCGAGGAACGACGCGTCGCGCGAATACGCGGGAATGTAGCCCGCGGCCAGGTCGTGTCCGGCGGCCACCACCGTGCCGAAGACCACGCCGACGCGCGGATCGACCGCGAACGCGTCCGCGATCCGCGCGAGCCAGTCCGCCGGGACTTCGCAGTCGTCATCGGTGATCGCGATCAGCTCGCTCGTCGTGCGGGCGATCGCCAGGTTGTGGGCGCGGCTCAGGCCCTCGGTCTCCGATCGATGGTACCGCACCTGCCCCGCGAGGCCCGCGAGCGCGTCGAAGGTGCGCGCGTCCCGGCTCTGGTCGACGACCAACACCTCGCGTGGGGAGGGAGAACAGGCGAGGATCGAGCGCACGGCGGATGCCGCCTCGCGTCCGCGGTCGCGGGTCGCGACCACGACCGAGATCGACGGCGTCTCAGGCTCCACGCGTCGCGGCTCCCGCAGGTTCCGCCGAGCCTTCCCGCACCGCCTCCGCCCGGCCGCTCCGCGCAGAGCGCTCGGCGGCGTCGAGGACCGCGAGGCTCCGCCGCCCGTCCTCGAGATCCGGTGCGCACGGATCGCCGGCCCGTGCGGCCGCGACGAACCGCGCGAGCGCTTCGACGTGGGAGGGGTCGCGTCCCGGCGCCCGGCGCTTCTCGAGGATCCACGGGACGTGCCGGAGCGCTCCCGCGGCGCGGCCGACCCTGCGCAAGCGCGCGCTCCCGGCGCCCGCCACCTCGATGACGACGCCCTGGTACCGCGACCGATCGACGATCATGCGGGCCTTCTCGCCCTCGATCTCGAACCGCTCCCGGCCCGCGCCCCCGAAGGCGAACAGGCACTGGACGCCGGGGCCACCGTCGAGCGCGAGCTGGAGGAGCGCGGTGTCCTCCTCGGTCCGGCGCGAGCGGAGCTCCGCAAAGGCGGTCAGGATGCGGCGGCCGAAGAGCCAGAGGACGAGGTCGGCATGGTGGGAGCCCAGATCGAGGAGAGCGCCGCCCCCCGCCGCGCGTGCGCGCTTCCAGTCGGGGAAGTCGGGGCGCGACATCGTGAATGTCGTGCGGACGGAGATCAGTCGGCCGAGTTCGCCGGCCGCGATCGCCTTCCTGGCGGAGGCGTACAGCGGGATGAACCGGTAGTTGAACCCCGTCATGCCGACGAGACCGGACGCCCGCCACGCGGCCACGACGCGGTCGCCGTCCGCGAGCGTGGTCGCGAGCGGCTTCTCGACGTACACGGCACAGCCGCGCGCGAGGGCGGCGAGCGCGGCCTCCGCGTGATCGGCGTTGGGAAGGCAGACGATCGCCGCCTGCGCGTCGGTCTCGGCGAGGGCCGCGCGCCAGTCCGCGTGGCCGCGAGCGCCCGGCAAAAGCGCGAGCGCGGCGTCGCGGCGCGGGGAATCCGGCTCGGCCACCGCCACGAGGCGGACGTCCGGCATCCGCGCGAGAATCGGCAGATGGTGGCGGAGCGCGACCGCCCCGCAGCCCAGCAAGGCGATCCGGAGCGGCTGCATGGGAGCCGATGCTCGGGGCTCCGGGCCGGCAAGTCAAGCGAGGCCGGGGGTCTCCGACCGCACCCGCCGATCAGGAACCCGGAGCAGGGCCTCCGATTTCCTCGAGCATGCGAACGGCGGCGTCGACGATCGTGTCGGGGCGCATCGACGGCACGGCGTGCCGCGACCCCTCGGCCACGACCAGCCAGCGATTGGGCGCTGCGGCGGCAATCGCCTCGTGGCTCGCCCGCCAGGCGGCTTCGATCTCCGGATCCTCGGCGCCGTCCCGGCCCCACCAGGCGTTCGCCGTGATGACGGCCATCGGCTGAGCGATCGCGGTGTCGTCTACGAGCCCCAGGAATGCATCGAACGTGTCGACGAGGCGGGCGATCGCGCGCTCGGCGTCGGTTTCGGGATGGGCGATGTGAGGCACGGTCGTGTGGATGAAGTCCCCGGTCGCATCGACGAACCGGGCGTTCATCGCGTCGACGAGGATGACGCCGGCCACCTCATCGGGATGGCGCGCGGCGTGATGCATGGCCATGAGACCCCCGTACGAGTGCCCGACCAGGACGCGCGGCGTCGGGACTCCGAGCGCGCTCAGGGCCCCGCGCAGGTCCTCGACTTGCTCGTCGGGGGTCAAGTCGTCGGGCCCGACCTCGCTCCCGCCGAAGCCTGCCCTGTCGTACGTCACGACCGTGGCGCCCGTTCGCGCGGCGATCGACTCGGGCACGGCCTCCCACGCGGACAGCTCGGCGGCCCCGCCGGACTCCAGGACGAAGGCGACCGGGCGATCGCCGCGGATCACTTCCACGTGAATGGCGTAGCCGCCCACGTCGACGAGCGTGTCGGCGGGCGCCTGCGCGGGCGCGGCGTGGGAAGGCGCAGATGGAGTGCAGGCGAGGATCACGAGCGGAAGAATCGTCAGGAGGGACCTCCCGGCCTAGGGTGTGGGCTGGCGCCTCCCTCGCCTACGCACCGAACCGGGGGCAGGTTTCGACCAGGCGGTGACTCAGCCGCCGACCCGCTCGAACCGCTGTCCATCGAGGAGGAGCGCGGCGGCGAATCCGCCACCGGGTGGGAACTCGAATGCGGCCACGCTGCCGCCTCCGACCAGCTCGACCCGCAACTCATCCTTCGCCGCGTCGTGGACCTCGGCCACGCTCGACGCCGCGCCCATCTCCACGACGAGCCCCTCGTCCGCGACGCGCCACGTCATCGTCCCCAGCGTCGGGCTCGCATACGTCCCCGCGTATGCCTCGGGCGGATGCGCGAGCGGTTTCTGCCGCGCGCGGCGCGTCTCGATTGCGTCCGCCGCCTCGTGGTCGGCCTCCGCGCGGCGGAGCTCCAGCTCCGCGAGTCGCCGCTCGTACTCGGCCCCCAGGTCCTCGCGGCCCAGCAGCCGATCGTAGACGTAGCGCGCCACGAGATCGGAGGCCGGCGAGGCCGGACCGCCGCCGTTGACCAGTACGATTACGCCGATCCCCGACTCCGGGTCGAACGACATGTGCGAGCGGTAGCCGGGGAACGATCCGAAGCGGTGAACGATCGTCCTGCCCTCCCATGTCCCCAGATCCCACCCGTAGCCCCAGCCATGCCGATGAAAGGGGCCGAACTCCCGGTCCTGCTCGGCGTGGAGCTCGTGGGTCGAGCGGATCGCTTCCTCGGGGAACACGCGAACCCCGTCCAGCATTCCGCCGCTGGCGTGCGCGGCGACGAAACGCGCGAGGTCGCGCGGGGTGGCGAAGTGGCCGCCCGCCGCGTGGAGATTCGCGTCCGCCTTGCCGAGGCGGATCCGCTTCCAACCGCCGGCGGGGACGATCGCGTGCGGCATGGCGATCCGGGTCGTGTCCATCGTGGAAAGCGTGGCGCTCGTCTCCGTCATGCCGAGCGGCTCCAACACCTCCTCCGCGACGACCGCCTTCCAGCCGTGGCCATCCGTGGGATCGAGCGCGAGGCCGAGGATGTTATAGGGCAGGTTGTCGTACTCGAAGGCTCTACCGTCCTCGTTCGGGCCGTAGCCCGCGAGGAGCTCTACCAGGAGCTCGGGCGTGAACTCGCCCGAATAGGCGGTCCGGATGACGACCGGCCCGCCGCTCTCGATCCCGTCCGTCATCGAGAGGAGGTCCGCGACCGTGACGCGCCCGGCGTCGAGCGGCGCGCGGAAACGGAGCCCCGGGATGTAGCGGTCGATCGGTGCGTCGAGATCGATCTCGCCGCGCGCCGCCTTCAGGACGACCGCCGTCGCTGTCAGCGCCTTCGTGCTGGAGGCGATGTAGAACGCGGTGCCTTCGTCGACCGCGCGGCCGGTCGCGGCGTCCGCGACCCCGAAGCCCGCGGAGTAGAGCACCTCGTCGCCGACCGAGACCGCGACGCCCATTCCGGGCGCGATGCCGAGGTCGATCACCCGCTGCGCGTACCGCGCCACGTCCTCGCGCCACGCCGTGGCGGTCGCCTGCGCGAAGGCGGGTGCCGGCAGCAGCGCCGAAAGAATGGCGGCGATCCGGATCGCTGTACGCATGGGCGGCTCCTTCGAGGCAGAGTGCGGATACGCGGTCGAGGATAGCGTGTCGGGGTCCGTCAGGAAACGGCGGGCGGCCGCTTCAGGTTAACGCCGGGACGCCACTCCACTTCGGCGGTGACTCGCGCGCGGGGCGCCTACCCGCGCGACTCGCAACCCGCGGCGCCGCAGGCCGGCGCGGGAACGCTGCGCGCCCAGGCGGGCTCCGGCCGATCCGGGTCCGCCCGATCCATGACCTCGAGCAGCTCGGCCGCGTGGCGCGAAGCGGCCTCGAGGTCGCCGGCCTGCTGGGCGGCGCGGCCCGCGCCGTAGAGCGCGCGCGCCCTGCGCGGCTCGCGCGCGAGCGTCGCCTCGTACGCGGCCTGCGCGGCGGCGGCGTCGCCCGACTCCAGCAGCATGTCGGCGTAGAGCTCGCGCGCGGGGAGCAGCGGGCCCGGTGTCACCGGGTGCTTCTCGACACTCTCCTCGAGCTCGACCGCGCGCCGCGCCGTGTCGAGCGCCTCGTCGTGATCGCCCTCCGCCCACAGAGCCCAGGCCTCGGCGGCGAGCCGCTGCGCGCCGACCCGCACAGCCCAATCCGCCTCCCCCGACTCCGCGAGGTCGCTCTCCAGCAGCTCCAGCGCGTCGACGTCGGCGCGGGCCATCTCGGGGTGGCCGCTCCGCGCCGCGCCGACAGCGCGGGCGAAGCGGGGAACGGCCTTCACGAACGCCGGTCCGCCCTCCTCGGGGGCCGGCAGCTGGGCGGCGGCCTCCCAGTCGCTGCGCTCCAGCGCGAGGCGCGCTGGCATCGCCAGCGCGTTGAAGCCGAGGAGGCCTCCGTAATACGGATCATCGCTGTCGGGGACTCGGCTGACGACCGCCGCGGCGATGGAGTCACGTCCCTGCTGCAAATAGGCGTAGACCATGTAGTCCACGGCATGCACGGCCGCGTCCGGCACGGGCGAGGCCTCCGCCGACCGGCGATTCGTCTCGATCGACTCGTCCCAGTAGCCGAGCCGGGTGAAGATGTGAGACGGCATGTGGAGCGCGTGTGGGGCGTCAGGCGCGATCTCGGCGTAGCGTCGCGCGGCCTCGAGCCCGCTCCCGGCGATCGGCGGAGCGTCGAAGGCATGGATGATGTAGTGCGCGAGTCCCGGGTGCTCGGGCTGCGCCTCGAAGAGCGGCAGCAGGATCTCGGCCGCCGCCTGTTGGCGCGCGAACGTGAGGTCGGCGGGGTCCGCGTTCGCGATCATCATGCGGGCGTGGAAGATCGCGGCCTCGGTGTCGTCCGGGTTCGCATCGACGACGGCCGCGAGCGCTTCCTCGTGGGCGCGCATGCGATCGAGGAATCCCACGGACTCGTGGTCGCGGTAGAGCGCGGCGACGGCCTCGATGTAGCCCTGCTCGCGTGGCGTAGCCCCGCCCGCCAGTGCCTCGGCGCGCGCGACCGCGGCGTCGGCCTGGGCGACGTTCTCCGCGGTCGGCGCCACTCGCGCCATCGGATTCCCCCAGAACGTCATCGCCGTCCCCCAGTACGCCATCGCGCAGCTCGGATCCGCGGCCGCGGCTGCCGCGAAGTCCTCGTTCGCGCTCTCGAACCAGAACGAGTGGAGCTTCGCGACGCCGCGGTCGAACCGATCCTGGGCGGCCTCGTTGCACGACGTCGGGAAGTGGACGGACCCGATCCCCTCCTCGCCTTCGGGATGCGCGTGCTCGCCGTGCTCCTGCGCGCGGAGCGGGCCTGGGGGGAGGAGGAGAAGGGGAATCGCAGCGACGAGAAGCCTGCGTAAGAGAACCAGACGCGACATGGGGACCACCTTCGAGAAGAAGCCGGATACCGGGGACCTGGGCCGACGAGCAGAGGCTACGGAGTCGTGGAATCCAGGACAAGTGGGGCCGGATTCGCGCACAATACTTCCCGCGTCCGGCCGGCGGACTACCTTCCGCGGCCATGCGCGAGGTCGACTATTCGCAGAAGTGGTGGGTCATGCTGGCGATCGCCATGGGGATCTTCCTCGGGACGATCGACGGCTCGATCGTCAACGTCGCGCTGCCGACCCTCGTTCGCGATCTCGACACCACGTTCCCGGTCGTGCAGTGGGTCGTGCTCGCGTACCTGCTGGCCCTCTCGACTCTCGTCCTCAGCATCGGGCGCCTCGGCGACATCGTCGGCAAGAAGGCGATCTACTCCTCGGGGTTCGCGGTGTTCACGCTGGGGTCGGTCCTCTGCGGGCTCTCGCCGTCGGTCGGCTGGCTGATCGGATTCCGGATCTTCCAGGCGATCGGCGCGGCCATGATCTTCGCGCTCGGCTTCGCGATCATCACCGAGGCGTTCCCGCGCGAGGAGCGGGGGAGGGCGCTCGGGATCCAGGGAGCGATCGTCTCGATCGGCATCGTCCTCGGTCCGACGCTCGGCGGGCTCCTCATCGACTCGCTCGGCTGGCGCTGGATCTTCTTCGTCAACCTCCCCGTCGGGATCGTGGGGACGCTGACCGCGATTCGCTACATCCCCGACGTGCCGCCCGAGGGAGGGGAGCGCTTCGACTTCCCCGGCGGCGCGGTCTTCCTCGTCATGCTGCTAGCGCTCCTCCTCGGGCTCACGTTCGGCCAGACGCACGGCTTCGGGCACGGGCTGCCGCTGGGGCTGCTGGCGCTCGCGATCCTCGCGCTGCCGATATTCGTCGCGATCGAGCGTCGCGCGGAGCACCCGATGCTAGACCTGTCGCTGTTCCGGAACCGGCTCGTCAGCGTGAACCTGTTCGCGGGGTGGGCGAGCTTCGCCGCGATCGGCGGCGTGTTCATCCTGCTCCCCTTCTACCTGGAGCGGGTGCTCGGCCACTCGCCCGCCGAGACCGGGCTGCTGCTCTCGTCGGTGCCGTTCGCGCTGGGGATCTCCGCGCCCGCCGCGGGCTCGATCTCGGATCGGGTCGGCCCCTGGCCGGTGATCCTGGTCGGCCTCGCGACCCTCTTCGCCAGCTACCTCCTCATCCTGCGGCTGGGAACGGACACGACGGCGGTGTCCTATCTCCTCACGATGGCGCCTGTCGGCCTCGGCATGGGCATCTTCCAGTCGCCGAACAACAGCGCGATCATGGGCGCCG
Organism: Gemmatimonadota bacterium; assembly: GCA_035698825.1. Classification (GTDB taxonomy): domain Bacteria; phylum Gemmatimonadota; class Gemmatimonadetes; order JACCXV01; family JAHWKZ01; genus JAICNR01. The sequence continues at coordinate 110 of DASSBK010000048.1, read as the reverse complement.
TGCCGCCGCGGCGGCTCGGCGTGACGTCCGGGCTCCTGACGATCACGCGCATCACCGGGCAGCTGACCGGCATCTCCGTCCTGGGCGCGGTGTGGGCGTCGCGGGTCGCC
>DASSBK010000047.1:0-2056 GCA_035698825.1 Gemmatimonadota bacterium | reverse complement strand
GCTCGAGGTCCGCCGCGGCGGGGCGCGCGCCGTCGGCGACGGCTGCGAAGATCCGAAAGATCGCCTCCCGTAGCTCGATCGCGCGCGCGAACACCCCCTCGGCCTGGGTGGGGTGAGCGCGCGCGGCCGTCACTAGCCGCTCGACCTCCGTCGCCTCGATCGCCCCCGCGTGCGCGGCCCACCGCACCAGGTCGCCGTAGTCGTAGAGGCGCTCGCTCGGATTCTCCCGGGTCCCCCCCATCGAGTTGGCAAAATCGAGACACGCCTCCCCCCCGATCAGCTCGAGCTCTTCGACCTGGCCTACGCCATCCGTGGTCGTCGGGCGGCCTCGTTTTTCGTGTTCTACCATCAAAATGCCTATTGACAGGTTAGAATGATCGATCTACAATCGAACCATCGAAATGAATTTTAACCGGTTATAGGGAGGCGGTCAATGGCAACCTGGTGGAAGCGATGGGCGGAGCGGCTGTTGCGCTCGGCAGTGCCGATCGACGGGGACCCGGGCGCGTGGAGCACGCTTTCGAATCCCCGAAGGCGGACGGCACGCAAAGTTCGTCCGGGCCGGCTCGAGGCAAGGACGGTCCAAAGGCTCGCCAGCCATGACTCGATCGAGCGATCCGTGTGGCGGGACCTCCAACTCCCGCCCCCGGCGGCATGAGACCCAGGCCGATCGGCGAGCGCGCGGCGCTCGCGGCCGTCATCGCCGCCTGCGCGGTCTGGGGCTCGTCGTTCCTGTTCGCCAAGGTGGCGCTCGAGGAGCTCGCGGTCGGGCATCTCGTCCTGTGGCGCTTCGCGATCGCCGCCGCAGTCCTGCTCCCGCTGGTCGCCCGGCGCGGGCTTCCGCGCCGGCGTGATCTCCCGAGGTTGGCGGTGTCGGGGCTCCTGTGCGTGCCGATCTCGTTCCTGCCGCAGTTCGAGGGGCTCGCCCGGACGTCGGTCGCCAGCGCATCGCTCCTCGTCGGAACCGGAACGCCGCTCCTTGCCCTCGCGAGCGCCCTGTTCCGGTGCGAGCGGCCGGGAACGCGCGGATGGATCGCGGTCGCGCTCTCGTGCCTCGGCCTCGCGATCATGGTGGGGCTCCCCGGACCCGGCCGGTCGTGGCTCGGCGACGCGCTCGTCTTCGTCTCGATGGTGACGACCACCGCGTGGGTGCTCGTCATGATGCCGCTCGTCGACCGCTACGGTGGACTCACGGCGGCGGCATGGACCGTGACGCTCGGCGCGATCTTCCAGTTCCCCCTAGCCTGGCTCGACGGCCCGCCGGCCCTGCCGTCCTCGCTTCTCGGCTGGGGCGCCCTCCTCGGGCTGAGCGTGGCCTGCACGGCCGGGTCGTACGCGCTCTGGAATATCGGGCTCGAGCGGGTGCCTCCCTCGCGCGCCGGCGTGTATCTCAATTTCGAGCCGGTAGTAGGCGCCGCTCTCGGCGTCGCGCTCCTGCACGACGCGGTCACGGCGGGACTTCTTGCGGGCGGCGGGCTGGTTCTCGCGGCCTCGCTCCTCGCTTCTGTCGGCGCTCCGACCTCGTCAGTCGAAGCGGGCACGCGCCGCCGCGGTCGCTCGCTCCGCGAGCTTTGGGTCACCACACCGCTTCGCCCAATCTGGGAACGCCTTCGTCGGGCCGTGCCATTCGATCGCGTCCACCGTCGCGAACAGCGGGGCGTCATCACGTAGCGTGGCCAGCTGCTTGAACCGGAGCGCGAGTTCGCGCTTGTCCGGCATCACGTCCGGCGGCCACGCCTCGATCGGGCCGAACCGCGCGATCCGCCGCGCCGCCGTGACCCGCCCCACGCCGGGAATCCCCGGGTAGCCATCCGCGGCGTCCCCGACGAGCGCAAGGAAGTCCGGGATCCGCGCGGGCGGAACGCCGTACTTCACGCGCACCGCCGCCTCGTCGAGGATCGCGCTCCCGCGCCGGTCCATCTGCACCACTTGCTCGCCGACCACGCACTGGGCGAGATCCTTGTCGGGCGTCCAGATGCACACCATCTCGACGCGCCGGTCACGCGCCGCGATGGCGGCAGCCGACGCGAGCCCATCGTCCGCCTCGAGCTCGACC
>DASSBK010000046.1:0-5446 GCA_035698825.1 Gemmatimonadota bacterium | reverse complement strand
GGCTCGCGCAACTCACCGACGCGCTCCTCGCCCGGAAGCGCGTCCGCTTCGGGTATCACGGGATCTACCGCGGGGAGCGGACCGAGCGCGAGGTCGACGGCTACGGGTTGCTGTTCCGGCACGGGAACTGGTATCTGATCGGCCACGACCACCTGCGGGACGATCTCCGGATCTTCCGCATCGAGCGGATGGAGGATGTCGAGCCGAATGCGAAGAGCCCCGAGACGCCGGACTACGACATCCCCGATACCTTCGAGCTGGTCGAGTGGCGCCAGCGCGAGGCGTGGGAGCTGGGTGGAGAAGAGGCGCCTATCGAGGCGCGCGTCGCGTTCCGCTTCCCGCGCTCGCTGTGGGTCGACCGGAACCGCTTCGGCGAGCTGGTCGATGCGCGCCCCGACGGGTCGTCCGTCCGCGCGTTCCGCGTCCATCAGGTCGACCCGTTCCTGCGCTGGGTGCTGTCCCAGGACGGCGAGGCGCGAATCCTCGGGCCCGCCGAGCTCGCGACCGCGTATCGCGACATGGCCGCGGAGGTGGCCGCGCTCTATCGGCGTAGGTAGCTCCCGAGCCGATCACAACGGCACGTCAAGCCGCACCCGCGAGGGGCTTCGATGACCCCCCGCGAGCCCACCGAGCGACAGCTCGAGCGCGTCCTCCACGTTCTGCCGATCGCCGCGCGTCCGGATGGCGCGTCACTGGCCGATCTGGCCTCCGGCCTCGGCGTCCCCGAAGAGCGACTGCTTCGCGACATCGGCGAGGTCACCGCGCGCGCGAACTACCTCGAGCCGCCCCTCGACATCGACATCCTGATCGAGGAAGGCCGCGTGACGGTCTGGACGACGGGCGAGTTCCGCCGTCCGGTCAAGCTGTCGCCGCGCGAAGCGCTCGCGCTCACGCTGGGACTGCGGCTTCTGGCCGAGGGCGCGGCGGCCGAGCGGGCCGGGGCACTCCGCACGCTCTCCGTGCGCCTCGACCAGGCGCTGGCCCACGACAAGGCCGCCGCGCTCTCCGAGGATTTCGCGCTGGGGGCAGGGGATCCCTCGGGTGAGGGGCACCTCGCGATCCTGCAGGAAGCGGCGCGCGAGCGACGGCCGTGCCGGCTGCAGTACCTCAAACCCGCCGACGCCCGGCCCGAGCCGCGGGAGCTCCACCCGTACGCTCTTGTCCACGCGGGAGGTCGCTGGTACGCGCTCGGGTACAGTCCCGAGTCGGACGGCGTCCGTGCCTTCCGGCTCGACAGGATCCTCGGCGTCACGCCGATCGATGGATCCTTCGTCGTGCCCGAAGACTTCGACGCGCGCGAATACATCGACCGGAGCGGAATCGCCGCTGGCGGCATGTTTCGTGCTGATGAGACCGTCGACGTGACCGTTCGATACTCCGCGCGGATCGCGCGCTGGATCGAGGAGGCCGCGAGAGGGAGCACGGCCGGCGGGGCCGAGTCGGGCGACCGACCCGGGATCGCCAGGCGTCCCGACGGCAGCGTCGATGTCGTCCACCGGGTCGCCGATCCCGGCTGGCTCGTCCGGCACGTGCTCTACCACGGTCCCGACGCCGAGGTCGTCGAGCCGCCCGAGATCCGCGAGCTCATGCGCCAGCGGATCGAACAGATCGTCGCCGCTCAGGGAGGAGAAGGATGGTTGGAAGCCGCTTCGTAAAGGCCGTCGAGCGCGCGTGCGACTGGCACGACGGGCAGGTGCGGAAGGGATCGGGGGTGCCCTACGTCTCGCACCTCCTCGCCGTCGCGGGTCTCGTCCTCGAGGCGGGAGGCGACGAGGAGCTGGCGATCGCGGCGATGCTCCACGATGCGGTCGAAGACCAGCCCGACGACGCCTCGCCCGAGACGATCCGCGAGGAGTTCGGCGATCGGGTCGCCGATGTCGTCGTCGAATGCTCGGATCGCGAGCACGGCGTCCTAGGCACCGCCGACAACTGGCACGATCGCAAGGAGGCCTACGTCCTTGGCCTCCGGCACGCCTCCCGCGACGCGCTCCTCGTCTCCTGCGCGGACAAGCTCCACAACGCGCGCTCGCTCCTCCGGGATCTGATCCAGGAGAAGGAGGCGGTGTGGGATCGATTCAACGAGACCGATCCCGCCGAGCAGCTCTGGTACTACCGCGCCCTAGCGGAAGCCTTCGCCGAGCGCATCCGAACCCCCGTCTGGCTGCCGGAGGAGCTCCATCGCACGGTCGAGGAGATCGCCTCCCTATCCCTGGCCCCGCCGTCCTGATCGATTCGAGGCGGCGGGAATCCTCGAGGAGGTAACAGGTCGGGCCCGATATCGACGGTATCGATATCGGGCCCATGTCGACCTGTTCACCACGTAGGTCTCTGCGGCGCTACGGACTCGTGTTCAGCACCGCGTAGTTGCTCTGGTCGGAATCCAGCATGCAGTTGTCGAAGGCGGCGACCCGCGGATACACGGCCGCGTCCACCGCGACCCCGTTGTTCAGATACTGCACGCAGAATCCGACCTGGTCCTCCGCTGCAAGCGCGAAGTCGTTCGCGTCGCCGCTGTTCAGCGGGAACGCGACCTCGAAGAAGTTCACGCCCGCGCTCGATCCCGCCGCCCCCGTACCGTCCTCCTGCGTGTCGAACACACCCCACCCGAACGGGGTGCGGTGCATGTCGTCATAGGTGTCCATCCGCAGCCGGACCTCGTTGTCGCCGGTCGTGGCGAGGCCGTCCAGCGTGTCGTCGAATCGGATCCGGAACCCGTCCGCGGCCTGGGGAACGGCATCCGCCATCTCGAGCGCCAGGTAGAGTGTCTCGCCGTCGTTGGTGTAGTAGAACGTGCCGCCGGAGAAGACCGCGACAGACGTCGCCCCGTCCCACTCGTTGGGGCTCTTCACGCCATCGATCACGGGGACGACTTCCGGATCGGGGTTGGGATCCGGATCGGGATCCGGATCAGGGTCGGGGTCGGGGTCCTCGTCGGGCCCGTCGAGGAAGTCCTCGGTGCAAGCCAGGAGATCCGCGACATCCTCCCCGTCGAGCGCGCCGCCGGCCACCCAGCCGCGGACCTGGCCGAGGAGCTTCTCGTACGCGTCGGTGGCGTGATCGGCGCGACCGGCGGCCTCGTGCCGCATGGCCTCCGCGAGATGCTTCCTGAGCGCCGAGGCCCGTCCGTGGTTGAGAACTCGCTCTTCCTCGAGAGCGTCGATCAGGGCGCCGACGTCCTCGGCCGCGTCGCAGTCGACGGCTGCCAACGCGATCGAGCGAGATTCGACGGGTACGGAAACGATCGGCTCGGTCGGTGCGACCCCGCAGCGGGCGAGGACGAGGACGAGGCCGGACAGGGACAGCGCGGTGCGGAGATGGTGGTACATGCGACCCTCCTCGACGACGGTCGTGGAGGTTCGTCGGAGGAGTTGTCGATCCGAGTAAACCCGAAACGCGCAATGGAGTCAACACCCGCAATCGAGCAGGGATGCGCAGGACGGCGGAGTTCGAGGGGGTCTTCCGGAGACGACTCCACGGGAATGCCCGCTCAGCGGATCAGCTGTTCCTGGTATCGCCCCAAGAGATCAACCCGCTGGCAAGGCAGGGAGCGATCCGTTCCACAGATTTTCCCGAGGATGACCTAACGTGGTCTAGCGAGCCGGCTCGAAGAGCTCGATCGGATTCCCGTCCGGGTCTTCCACCTGGATCTGCCGGCCTCCCGGGCCGGACTCCATCGCGTTCCGGAAGCGCACCCCGGCCTTCTCGAGCGCGTCGATCCGCGCCGGGAGATCGGCCACGCGCAGGACGACGCGATTCCACCCACCCGACTCCTGGAACGTGCCGTCGGGCATGGGCCGGGATCCCGAGGCCCCCGGTCCGCTGAGGAGCAGATGGAGACCTCCGAGGGAGACGGCCGCGAATTCGGGAAGGTGCTGGTGCTTCAGCTTGAAGCCGAGATGGTCGGTGTAGAAGTCGACCGCCCGGGCCACGTCCCTCACCTGGTACCGCACGCCGTGCACTTCGAACCCGTTCGCGCCGGTCATCCCCGACCCTCCCTCCACCGCCACGCCTTTACGCGAACTGCGCCGTCTCCGTCGACTCCGCCAGCGCTGCCGTGCTCGCCATCCCGCCCGAGATCACCTCGCGGACGAGATCGAAGTAGCCGGTCCCGACCTCGCGCTGGTGACGCGTCGCGGTGTAGCCCGTCGCCTCGCTGGCGAACTCGGCTTCCTGGAGCTCGGAGTAGGCCAGCATGCCGTTCTCCCGGTACGCGCTCGCGAGCGTGAACATGCTGTGGTTGAGCGCGTGGAAGCCGGCCAGCGTGACGAACTGGAACTTGTATCCCATCTCGCCGAGCTCCTCCTGGAAGCGCGTGATCGTCGGGAGGTCCAGCTTCTTCCGCCAGTTGAACGACGGCGAGCAGTTGTACGCCAGGAGCTTGCAGGGGTATTCGGCGTGGATCGCCTCGGCGAACTCCCGCGCCTCGCCGAGATCCGGGGTCGAGGTCTCGCACCAGACGAGATCCGAATACGGCGCGTAGGCGATCCCGCGGGCGATCGCGGCGTCGAGGCCGCCGCGGAAGCGGTAGAACCCCTCGGAGGTCCGCTCTCCCCGGATGAACCGGTGGTCCCGCTCGTCGACGTCGCTCGTGATGAGGCCCGCGCTGTGGGCGTCGGTCCGCGCGACGAGGATCGTCGGGACGGCCATGACGTCGGCGGCGAGCCGCGCGGCGATCAGGGTCTGGATGAACTGCGAGGTCGGCAGCAGCACCTTTCCGCCCATGTGCCCGCACTTCTTCTCGGACGCGAGCTGGTCCTCGAAGTGGACGCCCGACGCGCCCGCCTCGATCATCGCCTTCATGAGCTCGAACGCGTGGACGGGTCCGCCGAAGCCGGCCTCGGCGTCGGCCACGATCGGCGCCATCCAGTGGACGCTGTGGTCGCCTTCGGAGTGGTGGATCTGGTCGGCGCGGAGGAGCGCCTTGTTGATCCGCCGCACGACTTCCGGCACGCTGTCGCACGGATAGAGGCTCTGGTCCGGGTACATCTGCCCGGCGCAGTTGGCGTCGGCCGCGACCTGCCAGCCGCTCAGATAGATCGCCTTGAGCCCCGCCTTGACTTGCTGCATGGCCTGATTGCCCGTCAGCGCGCCCAGGGCCGCGACGTAGGGCTGGGTGGTCAGGAGGTCCCACAGCCGCACCGCGCCGCGCTCGGCGATCGAGTGCTTGATCTCGAAGGTGTTCCGGAGCCGCATCACGTCCTGGGGCGTGAACGGCCGCCGGACGCCCGTCCAGCGGGCCAGGCACAGGTTTCCGTTGCCGTTGCCGTTGCTTCCGTTGACTACGCGCATGCTTCCTCCTGACCCGTACGGGGGTGGTTACAGCGGGGCCTGAGTTCCGCTGGCGTGGATGCCTTCGGCGCGCGTCACCACGCGTCGCGATTGAGTTCGGTGCCTTCTGCGCGAAGTCGCGCGCGACGAGCGTCGAGATCCATGCCCGCCGGATCGG
>DASSBK010000045.1:0-13574 GCA_035698825.1 Gemmatimonadota bacterium | reverse complement strand
GGCCGCGGCGCACGAAGTGCCGTGCGTGGCGCTCTTCGGCGCCACGGATCCGGCGCGGTACCACCCCTGGGGCGTCGAGCACGTCGTCCTGCGCGCGGAGGGGCTCGCCTGCTCGCCGTGCGGGGGCCGCACCTGCCGAACGCCGTACTACCCGTGGGCGTGCATCGACGGGCTCGACGACGAAACGGTGTTCGCCACCTCGCTGGCATGGCTCGAAGGCCGGCGCCCGGGCGCCGCAGACCCCGGCGCACTCGCGCCGATCCCGGGCCCCGCGAGCGGGTGAGCCCGCTCTCGATCCTCCACTGCGACTTCCGCCTGAGCTGGGCCGGCGGCCAGAACCAGCTCTGGCTCCTCGCCTCCGGGCTGCGCGAGCGCGGCCACCGCCAGTGGATCGTGACGCGGCCGGAGAGCGAGATGGCGCGCCGCGCGCGCGCGGCGGGGTTCGCCGTGATCGAGCACCCGTACCGCGGCGAGGTCGATCCGCGCGCCTACCTGTCGCTTCGACGCGCGATCGCCGCCCGCCGCCCCGACGTGGTCCACGCGCACGACTCCCACAGCCTGATGCCCGCCGCGCTGGCGGCCCGGCTCATCCGGCCGCGTCCGGCGGTCGTCGGCCACCGCAGGGTCGACTTCCCGATCCGGGGGCATGCGCTCTCGCGCTGGAAGTACGCGAAGGGGCCCGATCGGCTGATCGCCATCAGCCTCCGCGTGCGCGACGTGCTCCTCGACGACGGGATTCCCGCCGAGCGGATCGCGCTCATCCCGTCGGGGATCGCTCTGGCCACCCCGCCCCCTCCCGAAGGGCCCTCGCTGCGGCAACGCGTGGACGCGCCCGACGGCGCGCCGATCGTCCTCACGATCGCCTCGCTCGCCGACTACAAGGACCATCCGACGCTCGTCGACGCGGCCGCGAGCCTCCGGACGCGCGACCCCATGACGCGCTGGGCCGTATGTGGCGGGGGCGGCCTCCTGGAGGAGGTCCGCGCCGAGGTCGAGCGGCGCGGGCTCTCGGATCGGCTCCGCTACCTCGGCTACGTCCCCGGGGCGCGCGGCTTCCTGCCCGAGGCCGACGTCTTCTGCCTGTCGTCCAAGACCGAGGGGCTCGGCACGAGCGTCCTCGACGCGATGGCGGCGGGCGTGCCCGTTGCGGCCACGGCGGGCGGCGGGATCCCCGAGATGATCGAGCACGAGGTCACGGGACTCCTGGCGCCCGTGGGCGACGGCGCGGCGCTCGCCGAGACGGTCGACCGGCTCCTCGACGACCCTGCGCTCGCCCGACGGATCACGGACGCGGCCCGCGAGCGCGTCCGCGAGTTCGACGTCGAGCGCACGATCGATCGGACGGAGGCGCTCTACCGCGAGCTCGTGGCTGCACGGGGCTGACTCCCGGCCGGGTCGACGAGTAGGTTTTACACGCCGGATCGAACCCGGCGGGAACCACCACGGGTCAGGACAGGAAACCGGAAATCGGAGGGGGTCGCATGAGACATCATCGCTTGCTCGGAATCGCGCTGGGGCTGACGGTCGCGCTGGCCGCCTGCGAGCAGCAGGGCGGGGAGCCTGCGGGCGGGGCGGACACGCTGGACCAGGCTGCCGACACGGTAGCCGCGGCGACGCTGTACGACCGTCTAGGGGGCGAGGCCGCCATCGCGGCCGTCGTCGATACGCTGGTCGCGCTCGCGTCCGCCGACACGGAGCTCAACTTCACGCGGCAGGGAACGGCGAACGAGTGGGAAGCCACGCCCGAGAACGTCGCGCTCTTCAAGACGCACATGGTCCAGTTCGTCGGCCAGGCGACGGGGGGCCCGCAGGTGTACGAGGGCCAGGACATGGCGACCGCGCACGCCGGCATGCAGATCACGAACGAGGAGTTCGACCGGCTGGCCGGACACCTGGAGGCCGCGCTCGACGCCTACAGCGTTCCCGATGCCGAGAAGCAGGAGCTGTTCGCGATCGTCGAGACGACCCGCAGCGCGATCGTCGCGCCGGCCGACACCGCGGCCATGTAGATCGCGTCACCGGACTGCGTCGCCGGGAGCGGCCGCTCCCGGCGGCCGGTCGCCGCTGCGCGCTTAGCCAGTTCGGGTTCCGGGGGGAGCGAGTGCGCTACCCGCCGGAGCGCTCCACCATCTCCGCGTTGTCGCACCGGAATCCGGATTTCCTGTGCGTGCTGTCGCAGAAGGGCTTCATGCTCGACAGTCCGCACCGGCAGAGCCAGGTCTCCCCGCCTTCGACGTCCAGCTCGGTCCCGTCGCTCAGCACCAGCCGGAAATCGCCCTTGATGTGGTAGGGCCCGTGCTCCTGCGGGACGATGATCGCCTCGGCCATCCTCACCTCCGTTGGGCTGTTGCTCGCCAGAAACGCGCCCCCGGGACAGCGCGTTCCTTCGACTCGGGCGGCGAGGTCACCTCGCGCCCCCCCTCCGATGCACGCCCTGCTCGAGTGACACCGCCACCTCTCCGCCGAACAGGATCGCCAGCGCGGTCAGATACAACCAGATCAGGAGCACGAGGATACCGCCTACGACCCCGTAGGTGCGCCCGTAGCTTCCCCAGTTCGCCACATAGAGGCGGAATCCGGACGTCACGAGGACCCAGAGCAGCGTCCCGACGAGCGCCCCGATCGTCACGTAGCGGATCGCCATCCGCTGCTTCCGATTCGGCAGATGGTAGTAGATGAGCCAGGCCAGCGCGGTCAGCGCGAGGTATGCGAGCGGCCAGCGCGCGACGTTCCACGCGCCACCCAGGCCGAATCGGTCCAGGATCTCGGCGCCCGCCAGGATCGCGGTCGCCCCCAGCGGAACGAGGATCGAGGCGCAGAGGAGAAGCGCCATGGCGATCAGCCGGCGCTTCCACCACGCCCTGCCCTCGGCCACGTCGTACATCCGGTTGAGTCCGTCGGCCAGCGACACGAAGATGCTGGAACCCGACCACAGCGTGAGCGCAACCCCGAGGGACAGCACCTGGGGGCGCTCCTCGGCGGTGATCTCCCGCACGAACTCCTGCAGGAAGCGGGTAGGCTCGCTCGGCAGGACGTTCGTGATCCAGCCCATGATCCAGTCGAAGGCGGGCTCCCCGCCGAAGAGTCCGGTGAACGCGAAGAGGCCCAGGAGGAACGGCCACAGAGAGAGGAAGAAGTAGTAGGCCGCTTTCGCGGCCTCGCCGGTGATGTTGTCGGATCGGGCCTCCTTGACGATCGCCCAGGTCGTCCGCAGGAATCTCCCCATCGCTCCACCCCTGCCCGTTGCTGCGCCTCCCCGAAAGCGGAGATTCGCGAGGAGGACGGATCGTACCCGTGGACACCCCTACGAGCCAGAAGAAACCCGCGCGGCGGATCACGATGTCGTGCCCGTTCTGCGGGCGGCGGAACCGGATCGCCGCCGATCGCGTGGCGGACAGACCCCGCTGCGGCGAGTGCGGCCGGCCGCTGCTTGTCGATCGTCCGGTCAAGGTGAGCCGCCGCGACTTCGATGCCGTGATCGCGGAAACGGACGTGCCCGTCCTCGTCGACTTCTACGCCGACTGGTGCGGGCCGTGCAAGGCGATGGCGCCGACGCTGGACGCGCTCGCGGCCGCGCGGGCGGGCCGGCTGCTGGTCGCCAAGCTCGACACCGACCGCGAACCCGCGATCTCCGCGCGCTTCGGCATCCGCGGCATCCCCACCCTGATCGTGTTCCGCGAAGGGCGCGAGTCCGGGCGCTCCACAGGCGCGATCGGATCGAAGGAACTCACGGAGCTCGTCGATCGCTCGAGCGCAGAATGATCGGCCGTTTTCATCCTTCTGCCTACCGGGGGACGATCTTGAAGACGCCGCCGCCCGCCGTCAGGATGTAGAGCTCCCCCTCGACGTCTTCGCCGAACGAGGAGACCGCGTGGTCCTCCGGCTCGAGCTCGGAGAACCGGCGCTCGCCCGTCGCCCGGCCGTTCGCGAATCGGAAGCCCCGGACGAAGCCGCTGCAATAGTCGGAATAGAGGTAGGTGCCGCGGAGCTCCGGGATGGCGTCTCCACGGTACACGTAGCCTCCCGTCACCGAGCAGCCATCGCCGTGGTCGAACTCCGTGACCGGCAGCGTCAGCCCGTCCCGGTCGCACTCGTCCTCGGCGAAACAGGTCGTTCCCTCCATCACGTTCCAGCCGTAGTTGCGTCCCGCGCCGGCTCCGCTCACGGCGTTCACCTCTTCGATCCGGTTCTGGCCGACGTCGGCGATGTAGAGATCGCGGGTATCGCGATCGAAGGAGAAGCGCCACGGGTTCCGGAGGCCGTACGCCCAGACCTCGGGCCGCGCGCCGGCCGTGTCGACGAACGGGTTGTCGTCGGGCACGGCATACGGCTGGGCGCCGTCGACGTCGATGCGGAGCATCTTGCCGAGGAGCACGCCCAGGTTCTGCCCGTTGCCGTGCGGGTCGCCTCCCGAGCCCCCGTCCCCCATCCCCACGTACAGCATGCCGTCGGGGCCGAAGAGGACGAGCCCGCCGTTGTGGTTGGCGAAGGGCTGCTCGATCGCGAGGACGACGCGCGCGGAGCCGGGGTCGGCGCGGTCCGGATCGCCTTGGGAAACGCGGTACTCGACGACGCGCGTGTCGCCCCCGGTATCGGTGAAGTTCACGAAGAAGCGCCCGTTGGCGGAGTAGTCGGGATGGAAGGCGAGCGACAGGAGCCCCTGCTCGCTGCCGGTCGAGACCTGGCCGCGCAGATCCAGGAACGGCGCCGGGAGGACCGCGCCGTTCTCGACGATCACGACCCGCCCGCCCTTCTCGACGACGAAGAGGCGCGGATCGCCGGGGGGCGAGGTCAGCCAGACCGGGAAGTCGAGCCCTTCGACGATCGTCTCGAGCCCGAAGCCGTCCGCGGGCGACCCGCCGTCGTCGGGGGGCTGGATCGCGTTGCCGTTTCCTCCGCAGGCCAGCCCGGCAAGGAGCAGGAGAGAGAGCGCGAGACCGTGCACGAACCTCATGGGGGCCACAGTGTATCGCCTGGGATGACCGGAAGCCGTACGCGAACGAACGCTCTCGTCCTGGCGATCGCGGTAGCCTGCGGCGCGCCGGAGGCGGGGCCCCGCGCCGCGGACCCGGAGCGCGATCGGGACGAGCGGGCGGCGGACGAGGTCGTTGCGCGGGGCTCCGCCGCGACCCGGCTCGTCGCCTGGGCAGGCGACGTCGACGGGGCGGACAGCGACTTCCTGGCGGTCCTCGACGCAGACCCGGAGAGTCCCGGCTACGGCAGCGTGATCGCCACGCTCCCCGTGGAGCGGCGCGGGACCCACCCCCATCACACCGAGCATCGGATGCCCTCGGGCGGCACGCTCTTCGCCAACGGGTTCCTGGCCGGGACGACGTTCCGATTCGATCTGTCGGACCCCGACGCGCCGCGGCTCCTCGGCTCCTTCACGGAGGCGGACGGGTTCACGTTCCCGCACAGCTACGAGCGGCTTCCGAACGGGAACGTGCTGGCGACGTTCCAGGGGCGCGGCCCCGACAACGTCGATCCCGGCGGGCTTGTCGAGATCGACGAGTCGGGGACCGCGATCCGATCGGGGAGCGCGGCCGACCCCGCCGCTGGGCAGGCGCTGATCCGGCCGTACAGCCTGGCGGTCGTCCCCGACCTCGACCGGGTCGTGGTGACGAGCTACGACATGGGCGAGGACATGGGGATGGCGGGCGGCCGGCGGGGCCGCACCCACGTCGTCCAGGTGTGGCGGCTCTCCGACCTGTCGGTGATCGCGACGATCGACCTCCCGCCGCTCCCGGGCGGAGGAGGCGACGAGCAACCCGGCGAGCCGCGGCTCCTCTCCGATGGGCGCACGGTGCTCGTCTCCACGTTCACCTGCGGGCTCTACAGGATCACGGGACTCGCGAGCGGATATCCCGACGCCGAGCCCGTGCACAGCTTCGGCGGTGGCGGTTGCGCGGTGCCCGTCGTCTTCGGGAACTTCTGGATCCAGTCGGTGCCGAGCGCGAACGCGGTCGTGGCCCTCGACGTATCGGACCCTGTCGCGCCCGTCGAAGTCTCGCGCCTCGAGCTGGGCGCACGCAGCTTCCCGCACTGGCTGGCGCTCGACGAGGGGTCCGGCCGCATCGTGATCGCCGATCGCGGAGACGGAGAGGAACGGCTCTTCGTCGCGCGGATCGATCCAGAAACGGGCGCGCTCTCGCTGGACGAGGGCTTTCGCGACCCGCGCTCTGACCGCCCCGGCGTATCGTTCGAGCGCAGCGAGTGGCCGCACGGCGCGACCGGCGCCGCACGCCCGCACGGAACTGTCTTCGTCGGAGGCGAGTGACCCCCGCGCTCACGTTCCATCCCGCCACGCCCGATCGCTGGGGCGACGTCGAGGCGCTCTTCGGCGATCGGGGGGCGTGCGGTGGTTGCTGGTGCATGTACTGGCGGCTGGACGCCGGCGCCTATACCGCGGGCAAGGGCGCGGGGAATCGCGCCGCGCTCCGCCGGATCGTCCGCAAGGGCGAGGAACCCGGGATCCTCGCCTACGCCGGCGAAGAGCCGATCGGCTGGTGCGCGGTCGCGCCGCGCGAGGAGTATCCGCGGCTCGACCGCTCGCGCGTCCTCGCGCGGCTCGACGGAAAGCCGGTATGGTCGATCTCGTGCCTGTTCGTGGCGCGGCCGTGGCGGAAGCGCGGGGTGAGTCGGGCGCTGATCGAAGCGGCCGTTGCCCACGCGCGCTCGCGGGGCGCGAAGATCGTCGAGGGGTATCCGATCGACTCCACGACGCCCCAGGCCGACGCGTTCATGTGGACGGGGATCGCCTCGGCCTACGAGCGGGCGGGCTTTCGAGAGATCGAGCGACGCTCCGCCACGCGGCCGATCATGCGCCGGAAGGTGTCGCCCCCGCGGAAGTGAATCTGCCCAGTCGGGCTACAACCTGGTCTTGCCGTAGGACTCCGCCGCCTTGCACCTCCTTCAGCTCTCACAGACCAGGTTCTGTCCCTGGTCAAGCGCAAACGTAGAGCCGCTTGCCATAGTTGTGAGCGAGAGATGGACAACCTGAAGCGCAAACTGCCTCATTGCCTCCGCATCGTCGACCGGGTACTTCACGCCTGACTGCTCGCGAATCTCCTTCCATTCTTCTGGTGAGATATGTGGCGGCTTTATAATGGGGCCTGGAGCAATGTCATTGACAAAAATCCCTTTCTCGCCGAGCTCAACGGCAAGCGCTCTTGTCAAACTGGCAACGCTTCCTTTTGTTACCGCATAGGGAAGATACTCGGGGTAGACATGTCCTACGGCCGTCCTGTCTGATATGTTGATGATGTGGCCACCACGGGGCATGTATTCAGAGATTACCTGCGAAGGCCAAAGCGTGCCGTAGAGGTGGGCGAGTATGTTGGCCTCCATATCCCCTTTGCGTATGTCCGCAAGCTTTATAGGGGCAAAGACGGAGGCCATGTTCACCAGGATATCAAACGCAGGGAAGGTTTTGCGCGCCTCATCTACGGCGCGAACAACGTTCTCCCTGTCTGATACGTCTGCCTGAATGGTAAGCGTCCGGACGCCCAACTGCCCCGCTTCAGAAGCGGTATGGCTTGCTTCCTCCCTCGAGCTCCTGTAAGAAAGAACGAGGTTGACGCCCAGCTCCGCGAGAGCCAACGCCACGACGTGGCCGACCCGCTTTCCGCCCGTTATCCAGGCGGTTTTCCCCTTGAGCCGCTCAAGGAGCTCTTGATGCATTGACACATGTGCCTCGTTGCAGGGGGTTGAGCCCCGGACCCTAGCCTGCGCCGACGTCGAGCCGATCGGCTGGTACGCGACGCGGCGGGCCGAGAATCCCTTGTGGGCGCGGAAGCAGCCGCGTCGGCATGGGGCTACTTCTTGAGCTTCTTCCCCGCTTTCTCGACCGCCTTGCCCGCCTTCCTCGCGGCAAGAATCGCGCTTTCGGCGATCTCGCTCGCGCGCTGGGTCTTCTTGCCCGCGCGCTCCAGCTTCTCTCCCGTCCGGCGCTTCGTCTTCCCGTAGGACTCCTGCGCGCGGCCGACCTTCTCGACGGCCTTCCCCTTCACCTTCTGCACCCTTCCCTTCGCGCGGAGGCCCTTCTTCCCGGCGACCTTGCCGGCGGCCTCCTTGAGCTTGCCCGCAGCCTGCTGGGCCTTTCCGGCCGCGCGCTTCGCCTTCCCCCTGAGCTCGTTCTTGCTGGGCATGGATCCCCTCCCGTGATGGTTCCCCGACCGCAGATGTGAAGGGAATATAGGACGCGACTAGACCCGACGCGCGAACCCGATACCGAAGAACCAGTCGGCGGCGACCTCGGTCAGGCCCGCTCCCGCGCGCGCGTCGAGCTGGGCGTCGGGTCCGAAGGTCAGCGTGAGGCCCCCGTCGAGGTATGACGCGTCGTCGTCGCCGTCGGCCCCGGCCGGCGCCAGGCCGTAGAGCTCGACGAACGCGCCGAGCCGCTCGCCGATCGCCCGGCCGAGCGCCACACTCCCGAGCGCCTGGTCGAACCGCTCGCCATCCTCCTCGGGTCGTCCCCAACCCGCGTTGGCGCCGAGCGACCAGAGCTCCGACAGGTCCCAGCCCAGGGCGAGCCGCGCCTCCGGCTGCCAGCCCTCCTCGCCGATCTCGTCGTCGCCGGTGGGAATCGTGGTGCCCGCCAGGAACGCGGCCGCGGGTACGCCCGGCGGCCGCGCATCGAAAAGCATCGCCTTGAATCCGATTCCCGCGTCGTCGAGGCCGTCGACGTCGTCCGTGCCATCGCCGCCGTCCGCGCCGCCGCCGTCCACCGAGGTCCAGGTGAGGGGCTCGATCCGGGCCTCGAACCGCTCGCCGATTCCCATCCGGACGAGAACTTCGCCCAGCGAATGGGCGCGCGCGTCGTCGTCGCCCTCCACCGTCCAGCCGCCCTCGATCTGGATGCGACCGCCACCGGGAACGGACGCGCTCTCGGTGAAGTCGGGGCGATCGGTGACGAGGGGTTCGGGTTCCTGGGCGGCGCCTGCCGCCGGGCCGAGCAGCAGGCCGAGAACGGGTGCGGTCCAGAGTTTAGTCATGCCTAAACTCTGCTGCTGGTACAGCGTCCTGTCAAGGTGCCAAGGGCCGCCGGCATGGGGCGGCCGGGGAGCCTCAGCGCGGTCCGACCCAATCGGCGATGAAGACGTTCGTGTCGCCCTCCTCTGCCCCGTGCCGGTTCGAGCCCCAGACGAGCTTCGAGCCGTCCGAGCTGAACATCGGGAAGGCGTCGAAGTCGGGATCGAAGGTGATCCGCGTGGGGTTCGAGCCGTCGACGTCGATCAGATAGAGATCGAAGTTCCGCCCCTCGGGGTCGGCGACGTTGCTCGCGAAGACGATCCGCCGGCCGTCCGGCGTGAAATACGGCGCGAAGTTCGCGGCTCCGTTCGAGGTCAGCTGCCGCTTGCCGGTGCCGTCCGCATTCATGACCCATATCTCCATCTGGCTGGGCCGCACGAGATCGTCGGCGAGGAGCGCGCGGTAGTCGGCGATCTCCTCGGGGTCGGTCGGATGATGCGCCCGCCAGACGATCTTCGACCCGTCGTAGCTGAAGAACGCGCCGCCGTCGTATCCGACCTGGTCGGTCAGCCGGCGCACGTCTCCGCCGGCGGCGTTCATCGTGTAGAGCTCCAGGTCGCCGTCGCGCACGGATGTGAACACGATCCGCGATCCGTCGCGGCTGAAGGTCGCCTCCGCGTCGTATCCCGGAGTCTCCGTCAGGCGAATGAGATTGCCGCCGTCCACCTCTGCGCGGAAGACGTCGAATCCCGGATGGATCGGCCACACGTACCCGCGACTGTAGTCGGGCCGCGGCGGGCAGGTCGAATCGGCGAGATGGGTCGAGCTGTAGATGATCCCGCGGGCGTCGGGGTAGACGAAATACGCGCACGTCGTCACACCCGCGCCGGTCGAGATCATGCGCCGGTCCGAGCCGTCGGCGCGCATGGTGAAGATCTGATCGCATGCGAGCGATCCGCTCGTCGACTGGAAGATCAGCCGCTGATCGTCGGGCGAGAAGTAGGCTTCGGCGTTCTGCCCCTCGAACGTGAGCTGGCGGATGTTCGCGAGATAGGGCTCCTCGCCTGGCACGGGCGAGATCTCGGCGACACCGGGGGCGGCGATCTCCGCCGTATCGGGAGTCCCGACATCCCCGGTGGACGAACCGCCGTCCTCCGTGCGTCCGGCACAGCCGCCGACGATGCCCACGACTACGACGAGGGCGAGCGCGCTTCCGCGTGGCATATTCACGATCGACCTCGACGCGAAGGAGACAATGAGGATATCCCGACGAATGACGACGGCGGCCGCGGCGCTCCTGTTCATCGCCGCCCCGGTGACAGCGCAGAACGCCGTCCGCTGCGCCCCCAATCTACCGCCTCCGACGGACGGGCCGCCCGTGACCGGCGCCGAGATCTGCGCCACGATCGCGGCGCTGGCGGATGACTCGCTGGAGGGCCGCCGCGCGGGGACGGACGAGGCGGATCGGGCGGCACGCTGGATCGCGAGTCGGTTCGCAAGCATCGGTCTGGAGCCCCTGGGGGCCGGGGCCCAAGACTCGGGCGAAGCCGCTGAGTATCTGCTGCCGTTCACGTTCCCCGCGTCGGTCCTCCGTGACCCGCATGCCGCGCCGGACGCGGACCCGCATTCTGCCTCGGAGCCGAGCAGCGATTCGGCGGGCCACGCCACCCTGTCTTCGGCCAATGTCGCGGGGTTCGTCCAGGGAAGCGATCCCGGGCTAACGGACGAAGCGATCGTCATCGGCGCCCACTACGACCACCTGGGCTGGGGCGGGATGGGATCGCTGGCGCCCGGCGACAGCGCGATCCACAACGGCGCCGACGACAACGCGTCCGGCGTCGCGGGCGTGATCGAGCTGGCGGAATGGTTCGCGGCGCATCCGCAGCCGCGGACGCTCGTCTTCGCGGCCTTCGGCGCGGAGGAGCTGGGGAACCTGGGATCGGGCGCGTGGGTCGCCGATCCCCCGTGGCCCCTGGAATCGACCGTCGCGATGATCAACCTCGACATGATCGGGCGGCTTCGGGAGAGGCTCGACGTCCAGGGGACCGGCACTTCCGCGGCGTGGCCCGCGATCCTCGACTCGATGGCCGCCGATCCCGATACCCCCGAGCTGGCGCGTGTACCCGACGGGTTCGGTCCCAGCGACCACTCCTCGTTCTACGGCCGGCGGATCCCCGTGCTCGCGCTCTTCACCGGAGCGCATGACGAGTACCACCGGCCGGCCGACGATCTCGAGACGATCGACCCTGGTGGCGAAGTGCGCGTCCTCGGTCTGGCCGCGCGGATCGTCGAAGCGATCGCCGACGGCCGCGCGATCCCCTACGCGGAGGCGCCGGTCACCCAGCGTCGTGCGATGGCGTTCAAGGTCGGGCTCGGCGTCATCCCCGACTACGGCTACGCGGATGGGGGGCTCCTGCTCGCGAGCGTGCGGCCCGACGGCCCCGCCGCCGCGGCCGGGCTCCAGGCAGGCGACGTGATCGTCGAGCTGGCCGGCCGCCAGGTCGCCGACGTCTACGCCTATACCGAGATCCTGGCGGGCCTGGAAGCGGGAGTGCCGGTCGATGCCATCGTCCGCCGTGGCGAGGAAACGCTGAGGGTCGAGGTCATACCGACGGAGAGATAGTTCGGTCCAACCACGAATCCAGCAGTTCGAAATCACAGCTGAAGGAACCGGTTCGACACGAAACAAACATACTGTAGGGGGTTGCTTGTCTTTTTATCTCCCGGTGGTAAGCTAGTCGAACATGACAACGAACAATTGCTTCCTCGTAAATGATCAGGAGTGAATAGAAATGCGGATGTGGTTTTGTGCGTCTTTTGTTTTTTCGCGGCTTGCTCAAGCGAGTCTGGGATTCAAGACCCATCGGCTGATCTCAATCCGACAGAGGGTTTCATCTCGGGCACCATAAGAGATTCTGAAGGTCGCGCGATCGCGGGGGCCGAGATCCTCGTCGAACCTGGTGGGACGCATACGATCAGCGATGGCCAGGGCTTGTACGAGGTCCAGGTCTCGGTAACCGAAGACCAGGCCGCATACACAATAGCGGTTGCACATGAAGATTTTGTCAGCGTTACGGGGGCGGTGACTCTTACGAGATCCAATCCGGATGTCGTCTTCGACGCGGAATTGCCGTTACGGGACGAAGACCCTCCCTTCGAGTCCCTCGATATTGCGCAGCACACCCCCCCGGGCCCGTGGGGTTCGAATCCCACCGTTGATTTCATGATCGATGTTCACAATCAGGGCCCTGCAGCGCTCTCGAATCTGGTGATCGTCGATACCCTGGATGCAGAGTTCGGGCATGAAATCAGCCTCGATGACATAGCAATCAATGACGCAGAGTTCCCGTCCGCGACCGTGACGTTGGGGTCGGATGGACGCAGTTTCCGGATCGAACTGGGTACGCTCGAACCGACGCAAGACACTGTTCGCGTGTTCACTCTGCAGGCCCCGACGCCGCAAACGGAAGGCGTGTTCTGCAACCGGGTACTGGCCAGCGGCGACGCCGAGGGTGAACCCCAGACAGATATCGAAATCCACTGCCTGGCGACGACGCTCTCCAATCCGGACTAGAAGCACTCGTCGAGTTTACCGCGACGCTCACCGGAGCGTTCGGCCGCCAGAAGTGGGTCACGACTTCCGGATCTCGATCTCGCCGTTCACGGTCTCCAGCTCCAGCCGGCCGCCGCCGGAGCCGATCGAGCCGCTGACCTTCTTGGGTCCCCATTCCCCCGCCTCGACCGTCAGCGGGAAGTCCGACGAGAAGTCGCCGTTCAGGGTCTGCGCCGAGACCGTCGCCCCCGCTCCCGCGGGGAGGGACAGGTGGATCGAGCCGTTGACCGTCTTGAACTCGAGCGTGCCGCTCCAGTTCGGGGCCTCCGTCGATGCATTGATCGAGCCGTTGACGGTGTGCGCTTCGACGGTCCCCGTCGACGCCACCTCGATCCCGCCGTTCACCGTGCTCACGCTGACGTCCGACGAGAGCCCCGACACGTCGATTCCGCCGTTCACCGTAGACCCGTCGAAGGCGACCCCCGGCGGAACCGAGATCGTGAAGTCGACCACCACGTCGTTGTCCTCCCAGTCGTCGCCGTCGTCCCCGTGGTCACAGGTGCTGTTCCGCGATCCGCCCCTGCCGGGGTAGACGGCGCAGACCTCGATCCCGTCGGTCCCTTCGATCACGTCGATGTCGATCGCGCGGGGATCGTCGTCGTCCCCGTGCTTCCGCGCGACGACCTCGACGGTACGTCCCGACGATGGCCGGGCCTGGACGTCGCCGTTGATCCCGCTGACCTCGATCGTCTTCCCGGCGGCCAGCTGGCCCGACCAGCGGAACGTGTCCTCGCGCTGGGCGGCTGCCGGCGCGCAGGCCAGGGTTACGAACGCCGCCGCGACGATGCTGATCCGAGTGGGCTGCATGGGTCCTCTTCTCCTCTGGATGTTGTTCGGAAAACTTCGTGAATCGTCACGGCCGTCGGATCGACATCGTGCCGTTGAACGACTCGAGCTCGATCCGGGCGCCGCCGGAGCCCAGCGTGAACGTGAACTCCTTGCCTTCCTTGGCCTCGTGGAGCGTCACGGGGAAGGTCGTATGGAGCGTGCC
>DASSBK010000044.1:0-3319 GCA_035698825.1 Gemmatimonadota bacterium | reverse complement strand
CCGGGTCCGGCCACGATCGTCTCGCCGGCGATCGGCGGGATCGTCCTCGGTCAGGAGGTCGCGCGCGCATGGGGCGCGCGGGCGATCTGGGCCGAGCGCGCGGGGTCCGGCGCGGAGCTCGTGTTCCGGCGCGGGTTCGCGCTCTCGCCCGGCGAGCGCGTGGTCGCGGTCGAGGACGTCGTCACGACCGCCGGCTCGATCCGGGAGGTCCTGGCGCTCTGCCGGAGCGCCGGCGCGGAAGTGGTCGGGGCGGCGGCCGTCGTCGACCGCTCCGCGGGCGCCGTCGCGTGGGACGTGCCGTGGGCCTCGCTGGTCCGGATCGAGGTCGAGCAGCACGCTCCCGAGACCTGCCCGCAATGCGCGGCCGGGATCCCCGTGGTCAAGCCGGGCAGCCGTCCGGTTTGAGCGGGTTCCGTGCCGGCGTGGAAAGCACGACATCGGCGGAACAAAGCCGGGTGGGGAACGTATCCATGGACGATGGAACGGACCCTGATCCGCCTGGTTTTCGCCACGCTCCTGCTCTTCTGTAACGCCTCGTACATCCGGGCTCAGGAGGGCACGGAGGACGTCGGCCCGCGGGATGCTCTGGCGCCGTACTCGTCGCAGGAGGCGGCGGTTCCCGCGTCGCTGCAGGAGCTCTACCGCCGGCTCGCCGAGTACTGGGAAGACGAGAACTCGAGCGCGATCGCGCACCTGGTGGCCCGGGACGGGCGCGTCCACGTCGTGGTGCAGCAGGAAGGAGTCGGGGAGCGTCTCGCCGCGCCGCAGCTCCAGTATCTCCTGCAGGAGATGTTCGACTCGACCGAGGAGGTGACCTTCCGCTTCCCCGCCTACTCGACCTACGATCCCTCCAGCGGCGCCGGATACGCCGTGGGCCAGCGCGTGTACCGGGACGGCAACGGCTTCGAGCCGCTCGTCGAGCGGGTCTTCGTCGGGGCCCGAAGCGATCGCGGGCGCTGGGTCGTCACCGAGCTCCGCCTCACGCTCGACTGAGGCCCCGCTTGCAGCGCGGGGTTTCGCCGCACTACCCTCTGGGTTCTCGTCCGTAAACCGGCCCTCCGCGGCGCGCGCCGCGATCCGGCCCCCTTCGCTGGAGCACCAGGTGGCGCTCGCCCTCTACGACACCCTGCGCCGGGAGCAGGTGGGCTTCGAGCCGCTCGAGCAGGGCCACGTCCGGATCTATACCTGCGGCCCGACGGTGCACGACTTCGCGCACATCGGGAACCTGCGGACGTTCCTGTTCGAGGACATGCTGCGCCGGGTCCTGGAAGCGCGGGGCTACCGGGTGACCCAGGTCATGAACCTGACCGACGTGGACGACAAGATCATCGCCAAGGCGCAGGCCGCGGGCGAGTCGATCGCCGAATACACACGGCGGTACACCGAGGCGTTCTTCGAGGACCTGGCGACGCTGCGGGTCGAGCGCGCCGAGCACTATCCGACGGCAACCGGGCACATCTCCGAGATGGTGGCGCTGATCCGCCGGCTCGAGGCCGCTGGACACACCTACCGCACCGACGACGGCTCCATCTGGTTCCGGATCTCGAGCTTCCCGGACTACGGCAAGCTCTCGCGGATCGATCTGTCCGGGATGCGCGACGGAGCCCGCGTCGAGTCCGACGAATACGACAAGGAGGACCCCAAGGACTTCGCCCTCTGGAAGGCGGCCCTGCCGGGGCAGGAGG
This sequence comes from Gemmatimonadota bacterium, assembly GCA_035698825.1. GTDB lineage: Bacteria > Gemmatimonadota > Gemmatimonadetes > JACCXV01 > JAHWKZ01 > JAICNR01. The sequence continues at coordinate 1,634 of DASSBK010000044.1, read as the reverse complement.
CCTGGGACACCGAGCTGGGGCGCGGACGTCCGGGCTGGCACATCGAGTGCTCCGCCATGTCGATGGCCTATCTCGGCGAGACCTTCGACATCCACACGGGCGGGGTGGACAACATCTTCCCGCATCACGAGAACGAGATCGCGCAGTCGGAGGCCGCCACGGGGCGGCCGTTCGCCCGGCTGTGGCTCCACGCCGAGCATCTGATCGTCGACGGCCAGAAGATGGCCAAGTCCCTGGGCAACTTCTTCACGCTCCGGGACCTGCTCGATCGGGGGTACGCCCCGCGGGCGATCCGCTACCTGCTCCTGTCGGTGCACTACCGCCAGCAGCTGAACTTCACCTTCGCCGGGCTGGATCAGGCGGCGGCCTCGATCGAGCGGCTGACCGCCTTCGCGCGCCGGCTCGAGGAGCTGCCCGGGGACGGGGAGCCCGATCCGGAGCTGGCGGACCGGAGCGCCCGGGCGGGGGAGGATCTAGACGCGGCGCTCGACGACGACCTGAACACGAGCCGCGCGCTGGGGGTCGTGTTCGAGTGGCTGCGGGACGTGAACCGGGCCCTGGACGAGGGCCGGGGGACGGGGGCGGACCGGCCTGCTCTGGACAGCGTCCTCCGAGCGTTCGACGCCGTGTACGCGGTCCTCAGCCCGGACCCGCTGGAGCTCCGCCTGGACGCGGGGATCGAGGCGCTGATCGCGGAGCGGGAGGCGGCCCGCCGGGAGCGGGACTGGGCCCGGGCCGACGCCCTTCGGGAGCGGCTGGCCGAGCTCGGAATCCTGCTCGAGGACACCCCGGGCGGACCGCGCTGGAAGCGGTCAGCGGGGGCTTGACAGTAGCAACGGAACCGATAAATTCCCTGTTCTTTTCTCTGGGCGTATTGCGTCCGCAGGCGACGTTCTCGGCGGCACCCCCGGCGGGCCCGCCCGGGAACGTGGCGGGCGACTCCCGCCGGGAACGTTTCGTCGCGCGCCGATGTAGCTCAATTGGTAGAGCAGCTGCCTTGTAAGCAGCAGGTTACCAGTTCGAGTCTGGTCATCGGCTCCATTCGCCGGTTTGCGGGACCGGCGGCGGTGCCGGAGGGATACCGAAGCGGTCAAACGGGGCAGACTGTAAATCTGCTGGCTCATGCCTTCGGAGGTTCGAATCCTCCTCCCTCCACCATCACGCGCTCGCGGCGCGTAACGGCGGCGGAAGCCAAATCGAACATGGGCGGGAGTAGCTCAATTGGCTAGAGCACGAGCCTTCCAAGCTCGGGGTTGCGGGTTCGAGACCCGTCTCCCGCTCCAGTCAGGGAACGCCGAGGACGTCGGGCCCAGGTAGCTCAGTTGGTAGAGCACGTCCTTGGTAAGGACGAGGTCGGCGGTTCAATCCCGCTCCTGGGCTCCAGAGGTTGAAGTTCCATCCCGGCTCGATGGGATGTTTTTCTCATTCCGGTTCATCCCGGCTCGCAGGGATGATTCGAGGGCGGCAGGGCTCGCACAGCACGCATACGTACGGAGGGCCACGATGAGCAAGGCGAAATTCGAGCGGACGAAGCCGCACGTGAACGTGGGGACGATCGGTCACGTGGATCACGGGAAGACGACGTTGACGGCAGCGATCACGGAGGTCCAGAGCAAGAAGGGGCTGGCGGACTA
>DASSBK010000043.1:0-4082 GCA_035698825.1 Gemmatimonadota bacterium | reverse complement strand
CTCGTCCGCGGCTACTTCGGCGCAGGCGCCGACGACCCCGAGCGGCGTTTCCCGGAAGTCTGGCGGGACACGACGGGCGAAGCCTGGAATGGCGCGCTCCGCGCGCGGACCGCGCCCGATCTCGACTGGCTCGCGTCCTGGCGCGCGGCAGCCGTCCCCATCGCCGTGACCCCGACCCTGACCGTGGCGCCGCCGGGAGCGGGGAGGGGAGCCGCGCCGACCGTCGTGATCCGTCCCGGGCAGGGGTTCGGAACCGGCTCCCATCCCACCACCCAGGCTCTCCTCCGCTGGCTCGAGGCCGATCCGGGCGCGCGCGTCCTGGACGTGGGCTGCGGCAGCGGCGTGCTGGGGATCGCCGCGCTCCTCCTCGGGGCCCGCTCCGCGATCGGAGTGGACATCGACGGCGACGCGATCGCCAACGCGGACGAGAACCGACGGCTGAACGGGGTGGCCGCGCGGCTCCTCCTGGTGGAGGGGACACTGGACGCGCTGACGCCCGGGGCGCGCTTCGATCGCGTGCTCGCGAACCTCGATCGGCGCGCGCTCGTCGGCATGACAGCCGCGCTGGTCGAGCGCTGCGCGCCGGGGGGACGGCTCGGCGTGGCGGGGCTCCTGCTCGACGAGCGCGACCCGTTCCTTCGCGCGCTCGATGGGCTGCCGGTCGAGCTCGACGACGAGAGGGCCGACCAGGACGAGGGATCCGGGGACCTCTGGTGGAGCGCGTGGATCGCACGGCGCGAGGAGTCGTGAGCGAAGCCGCGCCGTTTCCGGGCCCCCCCTGGATCCTGACCCCCGCGCAGTCGGCGGCGGTCGACGCGGCCGCGATCCGGGCGGGGCTTCCCGGAGCGGCGATGATGGAGACGGCCGGGCGGGCCGTCGCGGAAGCGATCGCGGTGCGCTGGCCGGAAGGACCGGTGGTCGTCTTCGCGGGCGGCGGGAACAACGGCGGCGACGGCCTGGTGGCGGCGCGCTGGCTCCACGCCGCCGGCCGTCGGGTCGAGCTCGCCCTCTTCTTCGACCCCGCCGGCTCGAAGGGCGACGCGGCGACGCAGTGGCGGCTCGTCGAGCCGCTCGGTCTCCCGGTCGCGCGGATCGCCGACCCGGATGCGGCGCGCAGAGCCGTGGCGGCCGCCCGCGGCGCCGCGTGCGCCGTCGACGCCCTCCTCGGCACGGGCCTCGAGGGCGACGTGCGGGAGCCGATCCGGAGCGCGATCGAGGCGCTCGAGGGATCGCCGGTGCCGATCGTCGCGGTGGATGGTCCCTCGGGCCTCGACGGGGAGTCGGGCCGCGTCCGCGGCGCCGCCGCGCGCGCGGAGATCACGGTGACGCTAGGCTTCCCCAAGCCGGGACTCTTTCTCGCCGAAGGGCCGCAGAAGACGGGGCGGCTGATCGTCGTTCCGCTCGGCGTTCCACCCGCCGCGCTCGGTGCGGCTGGAGACTCCCCGCTCGAATGGATCCCGCTGGCGGCCGCGGCCACCGCGATCCCGCCCCGGCGGCACGACGCGCACAAGGGCGCGGCGGGGCGCCTCCTCGTCGTGGCCGGATCGGCGGGGTATCGGGGGGCGGCGCTCCTGACCGCGACCGCCGCCCTTCGCTCGGGGGTCGGAATCTGCGTGGTCGCCACGCCCGAACCGGTCGTCGCGTCTCTCGTGGCGGCGCTTCCCGAGGCGATCGCGCTCGCCCTCCCGGTCACGAAAGCGGGCGCGCTCTCGACGACGGCCCGCGCGCTCGTGGCGAGCGCGGCCGAGGAAGCGGACGCCGTCGCGATCGGCCCCGGCCTCTCGACGAGCGCTGGCGTGCGGGCGGTCGTGGAGGCCGCGCTCGCGGCGCCCCGGCCCGCGGTGCTCGACGCCGATGCGCTCAATGTGCTGGCGGCCGATCCGTCGCCGCTCGAGCGCGAGGCTCCCTTCGCGATCACGCCCCATCCCGGCGAGCTCGGTCGCTGGCTGGGGCGGGACGCCGCTGCGGTGGACTCCGACCGCATCGCGTGCGCGCGGGAAGCCGCGCGGCGGTGGAGTGCGCACGTCGTCCTCAAGGGCTCGCCCACGGTCGTCGCCGAGCCGGGCGGCCGCGCCGCCCTCAACCTGACCGGCAATCCCGGCCTCGCCGTGGGTGGCAGCGGGGACGTGCTGACCGGAGTCCTGGGGTCGCTCCTGGCCCAGGGCGTCGACCCCGCCCTCGCGTGCCGCGCCGCACCCTGCCTCCACGGACTGGCCGCCGACTGGGCGAAGCGCGACCTGGGCGAGCGCGGGATGACTCCCGGCGATCTCCTCCGCTATCTGCCGCTCGCGATCCGCGAGATCGAGGCCGGCCGCGGACGGGAGCTCCTCGCCGCGATCGATCACCCGCGCGCCGCGCTCCTCGGCGCGCGCGTCGCGCCCGCGGAGGCGTTCGCTTGAAGCGCGCCCGTCGCGTCCGCGAAGGCGCTCGCTTGAAGCGCGACCGTCGCCTGCGCGAAGGCGCTCGCTGGAACGCCGCCCGCCACGCCCGTGACGGCAGGCGCGCGATCCGCGCCGCCCGCGCGGCGGCGGTGGCCGCGGGCGCGCTCCTCGCCCTCGCGGCCCTCGCCGCCGGTTGCGTGTCGGCGGGCGCCGGCGGTGGCGGCACCGAGCGAGCGGAAAGCGGTTTTCCGTATTCGCGCGCGAACGAGTGGGTGACGATACGCGACTTTCGCTACGTGACCTCGGTCGCCGCCAGCCGGTCGCTCGCGTTCTTCGGGACCACGGCCGGGCTCGAGCGCCTCGACACGCTGCGCGACCGGTGGCTCTCTCCGGTGACTTCCGTCGACGGACTGCCGGACGACCGGATCACGGCGCTCGTGGCGGATCCTTCGTCGGGGGATGTCTGGATCGGAACCGCGCGCGGGCTCGCGCGGCTCGCGGCCTTCGTCGACGCCGTCGAGCCCGTCTTCGGTCCTCCGCCCTTCCGCGTCGACCGGCTCCTCCTCGATCCCCGGGACGGAACCGTGTGGGCGGAGATCGGCGGGATGTGGTGGCTGGGCCGCAACGGTTCGCCCGCCCTCGAACGAAGCGGCGAGACGCCTCCGTTGGGAGCGTTGGTCGGGCCGGCTCCGGTCGACGAGGTCGACGCCGCGGCGCTCCCATGGATCGATCCGCTGTGGGTCGACAGCGAGCTCCTCTTCGGGGCCCGGTTCCGCCTCACCGTGCTCGACCGGGACCGGCGCGGCGACTGGTACGTCGGCACCTGGGGCGACAACGGAAGGCGCTGGGCCGAGGCCGTGCAGCACTGGGAGCCGCTCTATTTCGGGCTCGCCGGACCGGCGGGAGGGCCGGTCGCGGGATCGGAGGCCGGGTACTGGTTCGCGCCCGGTGCCGCGCGCGGGTCGGGAGCAGCGGCCGATGTTTCGCTCGCTCCGGGCCGGGTCCGCGTCGGGCTCGCATCCGGAGCCGAAGCTCCCGCCGCGATCGCGCGCGCGAGCACGGACCTCGCCTCCTGGTCGTACGCGGTGCCCGCCGAGTCCGAAGGGCTGCCGGTCGCAGCCGCCCACGCCTCGATCGCCTTCGGCGACACGGTCTGGCTGGCGACGGACTACGGGCTCGTCCGAGGGATCGGTGACGACTGGGAGCGGCGCTGGCCGCCGGACGCCGCGGGCGCGACGCACGCGCTCGCGGTCGACGGGCCGCTGCTCTGGGTCGGCGGGGACGACGGCCTCGCGGCGCTCGACCGCGGAACGGGAGCGGTGGCCGGCCGCTGGCTGGGCGGCAGGAAAGTCGTGGCGGTCGTCGCCACGCCCGAGGCCGTGTACGCGGGCACGGAAGCGGGCCTCTTCGCGGGCCGGCGTGACCCGGCCTCCGCGGGCGCCGGCGAGATGGCGCGCATTCCGGGAGAGATGACGCGCGTGGAATACCGCGGCGGGACGATCCGTGCGCTCGCCGCGAGCGACACGCTGCTCCTCGTGGCGGGCGCCACCGGCCTCGAGGTCTTCGACCGGCGCGCGGGAGCGTGGAGGCCCGGCGAGAGCCGCGCGACGGAGGCCTTCGCGCTGGCGGTGGATCCCGGCGGGAACGCGTGGGTCGGGTCGGCGAGCGGACTCGCCCGGTGGCGGCCCGACACCGGCGAGT
>DASSBK010000042.1:0-25584 GCA_035698825.1 Gemmatimonadota bacterium | reverse complement strand
GCGTTCGGCGACGGCGGGCCGTGGAAGCACCTCGATTCCTCCTGGCCGCGCCCCGCATGGCCCGCGCTCGTGGCCTGCGGCCTGACTCCCGCCGCGGCCGACGATCCGGACGGCCCGTGGAGCGACATCGCGGACGCCTGGCGCGCGGCCTTTGGGGCGCCGGGCCGCGTCGCATCGCAAACGATGCTCGACGCTCACCCGGCCGCGCACCGCGATACGGTGGAGCTCCTGGAGTTCGCGACCCGAGCGGCTCGCGTGGCAGATCGAGAGGAATCCGATGACGAAGGCTTCTGAGCGGCCGGCTGCTGCCCGGATCCCGACGGCGCACGCGCTCGCCGAAGCGGTCGCGTCCCTCGGCGAGCTGACGCGCGCGCTCGCGGCGGACGCGGGTCCCGCGCTCGAGCGGATCGCGGCCGGCTGTGCGGCGGCGCTCGAGAGCGGCCACAAGATCCTGTTCGCCGGCAACGGCGGTTCCGCGGCCCAGTGTCAGCACTTCGCCACCGAGCTCACGTGCCGCTTCACCGACGACCGCGTGCCCTACGCGGCGATCGCCCTCACGACCGACACCTCGTTCCTGACGGCGTGCGCGAACGACTATTCGTTCGACGACGTGTTCGCGCGCCAAGTTGAGGCCATCGGCCAGCGGGGGGACGCGCTGGTGCTCCTCTCGACCAGCGGCCGCTCGGAGAACGTCGTCCGCGCCGCACGCGCCGCCGCCGAGCGGGGGATCGCGACCTTCGCGTTCACCGGCCGCGGCGGTCCGCTGTCCGAGGCATGTGAAGCCGCCGTCGTGGTTCCCTCCGACGACTCGGCGCGGATCCAGGAAGCGCACCTCCTCCTCGGGCACGTCCTCTGCGCCTCGATCGAGACGCGGCTCGGGGGCTTCCGGTGAGTCCGACCCATGCGGCGAAAGAGCAGGGAGAGCGCGACGCGGCTAGCGAGCCGGCTCAGGTGCGGGCGCGCGCCAAGAGCGCGAGCCCGACCAGCCCGAAGATGCCGTTGGCGAGCCAGGCGGCGACCACCGGCGGGAGCCCGCCGCCGTAGCCGATCCCCTGTCCCACCCTCAGGAAGCCCCAGAAGATGATCGTCAGGAAGAGCGCGAGGCCGAACCCCACGGTTCCGCTCTGCCGGCTCGCGTGGGAAGCGGACCCCACCAGGGCTATCCCGAAGATCAGGATCACGAAGTTCGCGAACGGGTAGGCGATCTTCATGTGCAGGTCGACCATCTCCTGACGGGTGTCGGCCCCCAGCCGCTCTCGGTCGTCGATGTAACGGACCAGGTCCTCGTACCCCATCTCCTCGGGCTCCTTGCTCTCCACGAGAAGCTCCTGGGGGGGATCCGACAGGTCGGGAGAGCGCAGGATCATGAACGTGTACATGCGCTCGTCGATCGGCCGGGTGGTCACCCCCGCGCCGGCCGCCGCGGACGTGTCCGCGCGCGCCGGAGCCGCCGCATCTCGGGCGGCCGCGGCGATCCGTGTCGAATCCACCTGCGTGGAATCCGCCGCACCCGTCGAATCCGCCGCCCCTTCGCCCGGGAACATCCGCAACTCGCCGTTCTGGAGCGCCCACAGGCCTCGCGCCGGCTCCCACGTCATCTGCGGCGCGTTGATCCGCACGAAGGTCCCGTCCTCCAGCTCCCGCTGGATCTCCACCTGGTCCGCCGAGCCGCCGCCGGAGTCATTGACGAACATCGATCGCACCAGGTACGTGTATCCCTCGGGGTTCTGGTACACGAAGTTCCCGCGGAAGTCCTCGAAGTCGGCGGGCTGGTCGAGGATCTCCTCCTCGTACACCTCGTTGCTCTGCTCGTTGAGCCGCGGAACGATCGTCTCCCCGAGGAACAGCACGCCGATCGTCAGCGCGAGCCCGAATGCCATGAGCGGCAGCGTGATGCGGTAGAGGCTGAGCCCGCTCGACTTCATCGCCGTGAGCTCTCCGTGCCGGCCCATCTCGCCGATCGAGATGATCGTCGCGATCAGGACCGCCATGGGAAGCGTGAGGAGCGTGTTGTAGGGCATCTGGAGCAGGTAGTACCGTCCGACCGTCGACCACGGCGTGTCGTGGTCGATGTACACGTCGACGTGATCCATGATGTGGATCAGGACGAAGATCACGGTGAGCGCGGCGAGGGAGAGCGCGAGTGTGGCCAGGAACCGCCGCGTGACGTAGCGGTCGAGCCGACGCAGGAACAGCATCAGAGCGTGTTCGCGCCCTGCGCGACGGGGGCCCGAGTTCCCCGGCCGGCCCGCTCCTCACCACCCGGGCCGCCCAGCCGGCGCGGCCACCAGCCGGGCAGCCGCCAGCGGCGCCCCGCCGTCTCGCGCGCGGTCCGGCGCAGCAGCCAGAGGCCGAAGGCGAAGAAGACGATGTTGGAGATCCACATCCCCAGCCACGGCGGCAGGAGGCGCCTGTCGGCCAGGTTCTCCCCGCCGGTCAACGCCAGGTAGTAGAACACGAATACGAGCGTGCTCATCCCCATCGCGAAACCGAGCCCTCCGCGCCGGGCGCGGACGCCCAGCGGCGCGCCGATCAGGACGAACACGAAGCACGCGACGGGTATCGCGTACTTCTTGTGATACTCGACCAGGAACTTGTTCCGCTGCCGCGCCGCGTAGTCGATGCCGTCGTGAAGGCGCGCGACCATCGACAAGCGGTAGCGCTGCTCGTCCAGCGTGCGGTCGAACCCGATGTCGCCCTCCTCGACGATCGCCGGCTCGAGGCTGTCCGTACGGGCGACCGCGGCCGAGGAGTCGATGCGCGCGACCGCCAAGGTGTCGTCGAAGAGCGTCGCGAGGTGCCGCTCCGCCGACCGGGCCAGCTCGCGGCGCGCCGTGCGGATCCTGTCCTCTTCGACGTGGACGTTGTCCATCAGCGTCTCGAGGTCCATCTCGCGATCGCTGCGCATGCCGGCGAGCTCGGCGGCGCGCTCGATCTTCGTGCCGACGCCTTTGAGCACGAGCTTCTGCTGCACGAACGCGAGCCGCTCGTATTCGCCCAGGTTCGAGACGTTGCGATTGTGGATCGTGCCGTGCCACAGCGTGAGCACGGCGTCCTCCCCTCCCGTCGTGTAGTCCATGCGGCCGGAGTCCGCGAGGATGGTGCGCTGGATCTGAAGGTCGGTCGTGTCGAAGATCCGCACCCCGTACATCATGTTCGTGGTACGATCGATGCGGTCCGGGAGGATCCGATACTCTCCCAAACCGGTCGGGTCGACGATTCGTTTCTCCTGCAGGACCACCGTCGGCTTGGCCCGCTGGATCTCCATCATCAGCTGGCTGAGCCGATGATTGCTTTCGGGGAGTACGTTGTCGTTGAACCAGAAGGTGACGAGGGTGAGCGCCACGGCCGCGCCCACGGTGGGAGCCAGGAGCTGGTGGAACCCTACGCCGTTGGCCTGAATCGCCGTGATCTCGTTGTCGCCCGCCAGGCGGCCGAACGCGGCCATCGTGGCCACCAGAACCGCCATCGGGATCGTGATCGCCACCGACAGGGGGATCGACAGCACGAACACCTGCACGATGATGTCCGCGCCGAGTCCCTTGCCGGCCAGGTTCTGGAACTGCCGGGCCACCTGGTTCATCAGCATGATGAACGTGAAGACGGTGAGGGCGAAGACGAAGGGCCCGAAGTGTTCGCGAAGTGCGTACGTGGAGAGGGTCCGCGCGCTGATCAGCTCCCGCCACCGGCTCATCGTGGAGACCCCATCGGCGGCGCCCCGGTCCCGGAGGCCCTCATGGCTTGCCTCCGAGGGGGTGGAACCTATATTCAGGCACTCTCTGCCAGTTCTCCTATCCCATATCCGGAGCGAAGGTTACGGTCCTTCGAGGTCGGTAAATCGCACGCCAAGCTAACCCCCGTTCGGGACCGTCACAAGCGGATCCCGACGTTCCCTTTTACCCCGGAATGAACCGATCCGCTCCCGCTCCCTCCGGCCGTCCTGGCCCGCTCGTGGCGGTCGTCGCCGCGGCGCTCGCGCTGGCCGCACCGGCCGGCGCGCAGGAGATCGTGCATCCCCGGACGCCGTCCGTTTCCTTCCGTCCCACGCCGCTCGCCAGCGAGCTGGCGGCGCTTCCGCAGGCGCCCAGCGTCTGGTTCGATCCGCGGCTCGGGGTCGTGACGGACGCCAGCCGCCGCTTCGCCGAGATCACCGGCGAGCGCCTGCCGGTCGTCGACGGTGAGGACCTGCTCCAGTTCCTCTCCGAGGAGCGCGAACGGCGCCGCTCGCGCCTCTGGACCGCGACGATCGCCGAGCGGCTCTCGGGCCGCGAGCGGGAGGCGCAGGGTCTCATCCCCGAGCTCGAGAACCCGCTCAAGGTCCCGGCGCCGCTGGCGCGGGTCTTCGGCGAGGGCTCGGACTTCGACGTGCAGGGCAAGCTCCACCTGAGCGCGCTCGGATCCCGCGCGACCCAGAACCCGGACCTGCGCTCCGAGCTCCTGCGGCAGGTCGTGGGGGGCTTCGACCTCGATCTCGACGAGATCCTGGACCTCCGGATACTCGGCACCGTGGGCACCAAGCTCGACGTCGCCGTCGACTTCAACTCCACGCGCGAGCTCGAGTCCAAGCAGCTCATAACCGCGACGTACACGGGCACCGAGGACGAGATCGTCAAGAAAGTGGAGGCGGGCGACATCCGGGTCATCCTGCCGCCGTCGCGGTTCCTCGGCGCCGGGGTTGCGCGCGGCACGTTCGGCGCGCAGGCGGTGGCGCAGCTCGGGCCCGTGGACCTCCGTTTCCTGGGGTCGCGCAAGGAGGGCCAGTCGTCCGTGCGCACGCTTTCGATCGCTCCGCAAGGCGAGGGCATCGAACAGGAGGTCACGCTCGACATCAAGGACACGCAGTTCCTCGACGACCGGTTCTTCCTCCTGTTCCATCCCGACTCGCTGGCCTCGCAGCGGCTGGAATACCCGAACCTCGGCACGCGGCTCGCCAACGCGCAGTCCACGCCGACGCCCGGAACGCTGAACGTCTGGCTCGACGACGGGAACGTGACCAACAACCGCGAGAACGCGTCCAAGCCGGGGGTGGCGCGGGTCGACCCCACCCACCCGGACACGCTCCCGGACGAGGCGCACACCGGGTTCTTCGACCTGCTCGTCGAGGGCGACGACTACGTCGTGACCGACCAGGTCATCATTCAGCTCAAGCGGCAGATCGACGACACCGAGGTGCTGGCGGTGTCCTACGAGACGCAGGGCGGCACGCAGGTCGGATCCGAGCAGGGGGCCAGCGAGCTCGAGCTGAAGCTCATCAAGCCGATCAACCCCGACACGCTCGACTTCACCTGGGATTACACGCTGCGGAACGTCTACTCGCTGCGCGAGCCCGAGATCCAGTTGACCTCGCTCGATCTGACGATCTACCGCGGCAACCGCGATCTCAAGCAGACGTTCGAGTCGATCGGCGGGGAGTCGCGGAAATACGTGGAGATCTTCGGCGTCAGCGACGAGAACAGCCGCGTCAACGTGCCGCGCATCCTGCGGGATCCCTTCGGCGGCTCGGATTACCTGGTCTTCCCCTCCGTGCGGCCCTTCTTCGAGCCCGTCGACGAGTCCGGGGCGGTGATCCCCCTCGAGCGTCCGAACCGGAACCTCTACTTCAACGCCGACGGCAGCCGAACCGCGCTCGAGGATCAGGTCTACTTCGTCGAGGCGACGTACCTCTCGCGCGGCGGACTCAGCGGCGAGGTGGAGCTGGGGGCGGCGAACATCATCGAGGGGTCCGAGGAGATCACGATGGGCGGCGAGGCGCTCGTCCGCGGCACCGACTACCAGATCTTCTACGACTTCGGACGCGTCGTCTTCAGCGACCCGGCGGCGCTCGCCGAGCGGCATCCCAACCAAGCCATCGACATCGCCTTCGAGGTCGCCCCGCTGTTCAACCTCGCCCCCACCGCCCTGTGGGGCGCCTCCGGGACGTGGGCCGTGGCCGAGAACACGGCCATCAACTCCACCGTCGTGATGCAGAACCAGGAGAGCCTCGCCAACCGGCCGATCCTGGGCTCGGAGCCGACGCGCACGCTGATCGGCACCGTGGACGGGACCTGGACCCGCGAGACTCCGTTCCTCACCCGCTGGCTGGACGCGCTGCCGGGCCTGGAGACCGACGAGCCGTCGACGTTCTCGATCCGCGGGGAGCTCGCCTGGAGCCAGCCCAATCCGAACACGCTCGGCGAGGTGTTCCTCAACGACTTCGAGAACGTCGACGTCGCCAAGCGGCTGAGCCTGTTCTTCCGCGCCTGGAGTCTGGGCTCGCTGCCGACGCAGGCGGAGTTCGATCTCCTCTCGCTGGCCGATGCGAGCTGGTTCACGTTCGCCGCGCAGGCCGGTGAGATCACGCCGGGAAGTCGGGGGATCGATCAAGGGGACAACCTCTTCGTCGTGCGCCTCGAGCCCGAAGGCGACACGCCCCTCGACATGGCCGCGTCCTGGCGCTCCATCCAGAGCGTGATCTCCACCACGGGAGAGGACCTGACGCGGCAGGAGTTCATCGAGTTCTTCGCGCGCGGCGGGGTGGGCACGATCACGGTCGACCTGGGAACGGTCGACGAGGACCGTGTGCGCCGGGACGACGAGCGGATCCCGGTGGGCCTCGGGGTGCTGGACACGGAGGAATCGAACCCCGACACGCGCGACAACTCGCTCGACGTGGGCGAGGATACCGGGATCGACGGCGTATCGGGGGACGACGCGCAGGAGGTGCCCGGCGACGATGGGAACGACGACTTCGACGAGCGGATGGGCCCCGACAACTTCCCGGTCAACCCCAACGGCACCGAGAACAACAACGTCCTCGATACCGAGGACGACAACTTCAACGGACTGCTCGACCGGAACGAGGACGCGCTGCGCTGGGTCGTGGATCTCTCCGACCCGCGCTACGAGGTGCCGGGGAGTCGCAACCCGCTGACCGGCTTCCGTCAGTTCCGCTTACCGCTGGTGACGCCGGACCAGACGCTGGGCAGTCCCGACCTCAGGAACGTGCGCGCGATCCGGCTCACGTTCTCGGGAGTCGAGCGGGTCACCGAGTTCGAGATCGCCCGGCTGGAGATCGTGGGCAGCACGTTCCTCAAGCGCGGGATCGTGGCGGCCGACGGCACCCCGCTGGCCGGGCAGGACACCGACAGCCTGCGGATCGCCTCGATCAACGACATCGAGAACCCCGAATACGAGAGCCCGCCCGGCGTGGTCGCCCAGCAGGACCGGGCCGATCAGGTGGCGGGCATCCAGGGCGTCGTAGTCGAGCAGTCGCTGGAGTTCAACTACCGCGGGCTGCCCCCGGGTGCCCGCGGCACGATCTTCCGGCCGCTCTTCGACCGCGAGTCGTACATCGACTACGACCGCATGCGGATCTGGGTGCAGGGTCGGCCCACCGACACCGGTCAGCAACCCGACTTCTTCGTCACCTTCGGGCTCGACACGCTGAACGTCTACGAGTACGGGGCTCCGCTCCGGGAGGAGGACTGGGAGGAGCACGTCATCGACTTCGGGGTCTTCACCGATCTCAAGGAGGCCCTGCTCGACAGCCTGGACGAAGCGGGCGCGTCGACCGGGACGCGGATCAGCGAGGACGGGCGCTATCGCGTGCGGATCCTGAGCACCGACACGCCGCCCCCCACGCTGACCGAGGTCAGCCAGTTGACGATCGGCGTCGACAACACGACCGGCGGGCCCGTGACGGGGACGTTCTGGGTCGACGACTGGCGGCTGAGCGAGCCGCTGCGCGAGGGGGGAGCCGCGCGCTACGTCACCGCCCGCGCCTCGATGGCCGATTTCGCCGACATCCAGCTCACCTACGAGGGACGGAACGCGCGGTACCGGAACCTGACCAGCGCGATCAACAACTTCACCAGCGACGCGCTCGACATCAGCGCCCGATTCGCGCTCGAGAAGTTCCTGCCGGAGTCCTGGGGCCTCGGGCTGCCGTTGACCGTCGACCACTTCGGGCGCGACGACGCGCCACTGTACCGCGTGGGCTCCGACATCCTCCTGGCCGAGGACGCCGAGCGCGAGGCGCAGGCCAGGACCTCGGACTACACGGTGGTCACGCTGCGCGCCTTCCGCGCCCGGCAGTCGTCCAACCCGCTCGTGGCGGCGACCCTGGATCGGCTGGAAGGGCAGGTCACCTGGCGCGGCGAGGCATCGGGCTCGGTCGATCAGGACTCGGACCGCGGCCAGTGGGAGTCGCTGATCAGCTATCGGAACGGCTTCCGCAAGCGCGGCCTGCCGCTGGGACTGGGATGGCTCGCTTCGATTCCCTGGCCGGCCGCCATCCGCTCGAGCGACGCGCTACAGCGCCTGGCGGGCGCGGACCTCAATCTCCTGCCCAGCAACGTCACGCTGACCGGACGGGCGATGTTCGACCAGCGCGACCTCGAGAAGCGGATCGCGGAGGGCAGAGACTTCACCGCCGACACCACCCGAAACCTGCGGGGTGACGCCCAGATCGCGTTCCAGCCCTTCCAGTCCATGCGCGCCTCCATCGGCATGAACCAGATGCGGGATCTCGTGTTTCCCGAGACCGTCGTAGACCGCGGCGCGCTCGGCGTGGACGCGGTGCGCGGCCAGCGCTTCTCGTTCGACTGGTCGCCGCCGATCGCGTCGTGGCTCTCCCCGCGCTGGTCCTACACGAGCGACTACGCGCGCAACCACACGCGCGAGACGAGCCGCAGCCTGGACAGCCTAGATCTGCGCGACTTCTCCGTGACGACCAACCGGACGCTGACCGTGGACCTGGAGCTCGTAGGCCTCCTGGAGACCTTCACCGGAGGCGGCGATTCGCTGAATACCACCTCGTGGTGGAAGCGGCTGTTCCAGCCGATCCGCTTCGATCGGCAGCGCCAGGAGAGCGCCTCGTACGTCCAGGAGGAGATCGACCCCGGCTTCGACTTCACGCTCGGGTTCGGAGGGCTGGACGACGAAGGTCGCGAGGACCCGCAGAACCTGGCCACCAACGAGTCCTGGAGCGTGTCGACGGGTCTGGTCCCGCTCGAAGGGATGCAGTTGCGCGCGGCGTATCAGGAGCGCGAGACCGCGCGGCAGTACTTCTCCGGCACCAACACGAGCTCCGCGCGCACCTGGCCGGACGTCCAGGTCCGCTGGACGCGGAACGCCTTCCCCGGATTCCTGGACCGCTTCCTGAGGAGCGCCACGCTGTCCAGCGACTTCCGGCGCGAGAAGCTCGAGGCGGGCGCCAACGAGCTTCCTCTGACCGACACCGACACGCGGGTGTGGGATCCGGTCGTGGGGGTCACGATGACGTGGGGCAACGGCATGTCCACCGATTTTCGCGCCACGACGAGCAACGACATCGAGACCAGCATCCGCGGCGGGGTCATCGACAGCCGCCGCGAGGAGGATGCGACCGATCTGACCGCCACCGTCGACTATTCGATCACGCCGGGGACGAAGATCTACATTCCGTTCCCGACCCTGTGGGGCGTCGAGCTCCAGCAGCCGCTGCGGACCTCGCTGACGATCGCCCGGCGCTACCGCGAGAGCACGACCGCGCTCCCCGGCCAGATCGAGGGCGCGCTGAACCTCCACACGGCCACGACCGAGGCCCGGCCGTCGGTGTCGTACGAGTTCGGGCGCATGATCCTGGGGTTCGCGTTCAGCTACCTGCAGAGGGACGACAGGAAGCGGGACGTGAAGGATACGACGACATCCATGGAAGCCTACCTCGACTTCCTGTTTTGAGGCTGATGAAAATGGCCCATCTGCGGCGTTGCGCTCCTCGTGTCTTCCTGCGGCGTACCTTTCAGTACGGCTCGGAATCCACTCGTCGCGCGCCTTGCATCTGGACCATTTTGATCAGCCTTGCTTGAGCTGAGAATCCTTTGTCCCTTTAGCAGCCGATGACACGGACCCGACGCACATCCATCCTCCTGCCGCATAGCGTACTCCTCGCCATCGCGGTTGGGTGCGGGGGGGAGGAGGTGCCGGGGAGGGGGGCGCTCGATGCGGCGCTGGCGGACAGTCTGGTCGTGAGGCAGGTGGCGTTCGGCCCGAGGGTGCCGGGGAGTGAGGCGCACGCGGCCGCCCTGGATTGGATGACGTCGTATCTGCGGGAGCGCGCCGACACGGTCGAGCAGGTGCCGTTCACGCACGTGACCGCGCACGGCGACACGCTTCGGCTGACGAACGTCTGGGCGCGCTTCCAGCCGGCCGCGAGCCAGCGGATCCTGCTGACGGCGCACTGGGACTCGCGGCCGGTATCCGAGCGGGCCGGCGATCCGTTCGCGCGGACCGATCCCCTGCCGGGCGCCAACGACGGCGCCTCCGGCGTGGCGGTCCTCCTCGCGCTGGCCGACGTGCTCGCGCGGACGCCGCCGGCGATCGGGGTCGACATCCTGCTGACCGACGGCGAGGACTGGGGCCACGATCCGGAGAGCTTCGCCACCGAGGTCGAGGACATGCTGCTCGGCGCGCGCCACTTCGCCTCCACCCACGCCGACTACCGCCCGCTGTTCGGGATCCTCCTCGACATGGTGGGCGAGCGGGACGCGCGCTTCACCCAGGAGCAGAACAGCCTCGCGCTGGCGCCCGAGGTCGTGCGCAGGGTCTGGGACGCGGCCGAGGAGCTGGGTTACGGCGAGTTCTTCGTGGAACAGATCGGACCGGCGGTGAACGACGACCACGTGGTCCTCAACGAGGCCGGAATCCGGACGATCGACATCATCGATTTCGACTATCCCTACTGGCACACGCCGCAGGACACCCCCGACAAGATCGCTGCGGAGACGCTGGGCGCGGTAGGCGACGTGCTGCTGCTCCTGATCCGGCGCCTCGGGGGCCAGACCTAGCGTGGCGCGGTCCCGCGCCCTCGGCCTGGCGAACGCCGTGGGTCGGGGCCTCGCGCGGATCGGCATCCGGGCCTCGCTCGAGGGGGAAAGTCTCTTCCGCGCCGCCCGGCGCTACACGCGGCTGTCGGATTTCGGCGACGAGGAGTTCCGCGAGCCGCTGCGTCGGCTGCTGGATGCGCACGAGAACGAAGGCCGGCTCTCCCCGACGGGCCGCGCTCTCAGGCGCCTGAGCTTCGTCGACATGCTCTCGAGTCGTCTCCGGGTGCAGCGCCAGATCGCGCGCGACCCGAAGCTCCTCCACGAGCCCCCCCGCAGCCCGCTCGTCGTCACCGGTCTTCCGCGCACGGGCACGACGCTCCTCCAGCGGCTCCTCTCGCTCGATCCGGACGCGCGTCCCCTTCGGGCCTGGGAGGCGATGTGGCCGGCGCCGCTCGGGCGCACGCGGAGCGGCGAGGACTCCCGGATCCGCCATGCGCGGCGGCTCGTGTGGCTGACGCGGCGGTTCCTGCCGGGGATCGACGCGATCCATCCGCTCGACCCCGAAGGCCCCGAGGAATGCACCCGGCTCCTCGAGAGCTCCTTCCGCTGGGACTTCTTCGCGATCGAGAGCCGTCTGCCGGGATACGCGGCATGGATGCGGGAGCAGGGGCCCGACTTCATGGTCCCCGCGTACCGCTGGTACGCGACCCAGCTGCAGGTCCTCCAGGGACGCGGGCCCGCCGGGCGGTGGGTCCTCAAGTCGCCGGCGCACGTCGGAAACCTGCGCAGCCTGCTCGAAGTCCTGCCCGCGGCCCGCGTCGTCGTCACCATCCGCGATCCCCGCGAGACGGTGGCCTCGGCATGCAGCCTGTTCGGGCTACTCTACGGGACGACCGCCGACGACCCGCGAACGAGCCGCATCGGCCCCGGCGTGGCGGCGTCCCTGGCGGCCGCGCTGACCCGGGGGCTCGAGACCGCCGCCTTGGAGCCCGAGCGGATCCGCGTCGTCCGGTACGAGGACCTGATCGGCGACCCGCTCGGGACGCTGGCCGGTATCCATGCCGGCTTCGGCATCCCGTTTCCGCCGGAGCTGGAGGAAGCGGCGCGAGCATGGCTGGCGGCCAACCCGCAGGGCCGCCATGGAGTCCACGCCTACGATCTGGAGAGCTACGGGCTCGACGAGGAGTCCGTCCTCCGCCTCTTCGCGGGCGCCGAGCTCGCGATGAGCCGGATCGGCCTGTCCAGCCGGAAGTAGTTGTAGATCCAGCGCGACAGGACGATCCAGCGGTTGCGGAATCCGATCAGGAAGTAGAGGTGGACGACGAGCCAACCCATCCACCCGAGGAACCCCTTGAGCCGCAACGGGCCGATGGCGGCGACTCCCGCACTCCTGCCGATCGTGGCCATGACGCCCTTGTCACGGTAGCGGAAGGGCTGGAGCGCGCCGCCCTCGACGGCGCGCAGGATCTGCGCTGCGACGTGCCGTCCGGCCTGCATCGCCTGCGGCGCCATCATGGCGAGCGGCTTCCCGTCGTCGAGCATCGCCGCCGCGTCCCCGATCGCGAACACCCGATCCTGCCCGCGGACCCGCAGATTCTCGTCGACCTCGATCCGGCCCTGGCGCGTGCGCGGGAGCGGCGGGTCGGTCACGGGCGCGATCGGACGGACTCCAGCCGCCCAGATCAGGGTTCGCGCCGTGAGCACGCCGCCGTCGGCCAGGAGCACCGCGCCGTCGCCCTCGACCCCGGTGACGCGCGTGCCGAGCCGCACCTCGACGCCCCTGCGCTCCAGCGCTCTCTTCGTGTATTCCCCGAGCTCGGGCGGGAACTCGTACAGGAGTCGGTCGAGCGCCTCGAACAGGATCACGCGGGAGCCGCCGACGTCGAGATCGGGAAAGTCGCCGGGAAGGACCAGCCGGAACAGCTCGCAGAGCGCGCCCGCGTACTCGACTCCGGTCGGCCCGCCGCCGACGACCAGGAACGTCAGCCAGCCCCGCCGCGCCTCGGGATCGGGCTCCAGGAGCGCGGCCTCGAAGCAGTCGAGGACGTGGTTTCGGAGCGCCATCCCGTCGGGCAGGTCCTTCAGGCCGAAGGACTCCTGCTCGACCGACTCGATCCCGTAGAAGTTGGTCTCCGCCCCGGTGGCGATCACGAGCCAGTCGTACGCGAATGCGTGCCCTTCCGCGCTGAAGGCGCGGCGGGCGGCGAAGTCGACCCTCGCGATCTCGGTCCTCCGCACACGCACGTTCTTCCGGCCGCGCAGGATGTGTCGCAGCGGAAACGAGATCTCGCTGGGGTTGAGGAGCGAGCTCGCCACCTGGTAGAGAAGCGGCGTGAAGAGGTGGTAGTTGTTGCGGTCGACGAGCAGCACGTCGACCTCCTTGCCCGCGAGCTTCCGGGCGCACTGCAGGCCGCCGAAGCCGCCGCCGAGGACGAGCACGCGCGCCCGCTCGGCGGCGCTCGAGCCCGTCGCCGTCACTGCCGGCCCTCCGCGGCCGCGATCCATCGATCGAGCTTGCGCCGCGGTCCCGTCAGCGAGCGGGCGTGCCGCGACAGGCCCTGCCAGGGGTCCTTCTTCCGGAGCCGGGACGCGACGTTGCGCGTGTTCCATCGCGATCCCGTCAGCCCGGGATCGGAGACCTCGCGCCACGCGATCGGCACCGCCACAGGCGCGCCCGCCTTTGCCCGCACGGCGTACGGCGGGACGGCGGTCTGGGCGTAGGAGTTCCGCATGATGTCGAGGAACAGCCGCCCCCGGCGCTTGTTCTTCCTGGCCTCGGTCGTCAGGCGATCCGGGTGGCGGCGGGCGAGCACCTCGGCCACGTCCCGCGCGAAGTCGCGCACGACGTCGAAGTCGGCGCGCCGGTCGAGCGGCATCAGGAGATGGAGCCCGCGCCCGCCGGTGGTCATCGGGAAGGGGTCGAGCCCCAGCTCGCGCAGGAGCTCGCGGACGGCGCCCGCCGCGAAGCGGACGTCGTCGAAGTCCTCGCCGGGCGGATCGAGATCGAAGATCAGGCGATCGGGATGGTGCAGCCGGTCGGCCCTGGAGAGCCAGACATGGGGGGTGATGCAGTTCTGGTTGGCGAGGTAGACGAGCGTCGCGGCGTCGTCGCAGATCGCGTGCTCGACCGTGCCGCCCTTCTTTTCCACGGTGACCCGGCGGATCCAGTCGGGGAAGTAGTCGGGGGCGTCCTTCTGGTAGAACCCCTCCTTCTCGATGCCGTCGGGGTAGCGCTGCATCGACACCGGCCGGCCCTTCATGTGGGGGACCATTCGCGCCGCCACCCGCCGGTAGTGCTCGATCAGGTCTCCCTTGGTCACCCCGACATCGGGGAACAGCACCTTGTCGAGGCTCGAGAGCGACAGCGCTCGGCGGCCGATGCGGACCTTCTCCGCGCGGCTCACGGGCCGCCGCCCGGCTGTCGGCCCTTCGTCGCTGTGCCCTCGACCACCGCCCACCTCCCGCGTGATTCCCGCCGGCACGGGAATTGTAGCTCGACCTTCGCGATGGCGCTCCCCGCGATCGACGGCTGGACGCCGCGCGAACGGAGGACGGCGTTGACCCTGGCCGTGGTCTGGATCGCGGGTGCGTTGTCGGGCTGGACCGGCCTCGACCGGTCCCTCGCCGGAGCCGCCCAGCGTCTCCTCCACCCGCCCCGGCCGACGGTCGCGGAGCTGGCGGCGTCTGTCGGCCCCGGCGACCCGCGGCCCGGATGGTACGCGGCGGCGCTCGCCCTGCGCGCCGAAGAAGAGCTCGCCGGGTCGGGGCCGGGGTCGATCGATCCCAACGCTGCGGGGCGCGCCGAATGGGATCGCCTGCCGGGGATCGGTCCCGTGACCGCGATCGCGATCGTCGAGCATCGCGCGGCCCATGGCCCCTTCCGAGGCCCGGACGACCTGCTCGAAGTCCGCGGCATCGGCCCGGGGACGCTCGAGAAGATCCGGCCGTTCCTGGCCTGGGAGCCCGCAGGCGCCGGGGATGGCCCCAGGTATGCAACCCTGCCCAGAGGCAATGGATTGCCGGATCTGAACGCCGTGGACGGGGCATTTCTGACCACGCTTCCCGGCTTCGGTCCAAAACTTGCTGAAACGATCCTCCGCGAGAGGCAGGCGCGGGGGATGTTCCGCGACTGGACGGATCTCCTGTCCGTCGACGGCGTAGGCCCCGCGCGGCTTCGCGTCTTGCAGAAAGCGACCCGCCTGAGGGGAACGAGTGCCCCGGGCGAGGGCGAATAACAGGCCGAGAATGGAACACATGAGCAGATCTTCCAGCGCCAAGAACCTCGACTCGCCTGCGAGCCCGGGCTCCATGGGTCGTGATGCGTCCTCGAGGGCGTCGGTGGAGGCCCTGCCGGAGCGCACCGGATCGGGCCTCAACATCGCCGCCATGCTGCTCCAGGAGGGCTTCGTCACCTCCGAGCAGATCGCCAAGGCGCACGCCCGCCAGAAGGCCAACGGCCACAAGCTCGGCTACAACCTGATCGAGCTCGGCTTCGTGGAGTCGACGACGATCACGATGATGCTCGAGCGCCAGTTCCGCGTGCGGGGCGTCGACCTGGGCTCGCTCGACGTCGAGCCCGGCGTCCTCAAGCTGATCCCCGTCGAGATCGCGAACAAATACGAGGTCTTCCCTGTCCGGCGCGACGGCAACGCGATCGTGCTGGCGATGGGCGATCCCACCGACTGGACCGTCATCGACGACCTCAAGTTCCTGACCGGTTACGAGATCGAGCCCGTCGTTGCCGACGAGTTCTCGATCGTCGAGGCGATCGCGGCGCATTACGGCACCGGAGAGGGATCGTATCGCCAGTTGATGGAGAACCTCGGCGAATACGAGATGGAGGTGGTCGAGGAGACCAGCGAGGACGAGGATTACAACGTTCTCGCCGCGCAGGTCGAGGCCGCCCCGGTCGTCAAATTCATCAACTCGCTCCTCGCCGACGCCGTCCAGCGCGGAGCGAGCGACATCCACATCGAGCCCTACGAAGAGGAGCTCCGGATCCGCTACCGGATCGACGGGGTGCTGCGCGAGATGGTGTCGCCCCCGCTCAGGATGAAGGCGGCGCTCATCTCGCGGGTGAAGATCCTCGCCGACCTCAACATCGCGGAGCGGCGCATCCCGCAGGACGGGCGCATCAAGATGAAGATGGGCCACCGGGTGATCGACTTCCGCGTCTCGACCCTGCCCACGCTGTTCGGCGAGAAGATCGTGCTCCGCATCCTGGACCGCGGCAACCTGACGCTGGATCTCGACAAGCTCGGCTTCCCCGACAAGGGCCTGAAGGACTTCCACAAGGCGATCGAAGCGCCGTACGGGATCGTGCTCGTCACCGGGCCCACGGGCTCCGGGAAGACCACGACCCTGTACTCGGCGCTCACGCGGCTCAACCAGCCGGGCGTCAACATCATGACCGCCGAGGATCCGGTCGAGTACAACCTGAAGGGGATCAATCAGGTCCAGGTCCAGGAAGAGATCGACATGGGATTCGCGGAGGCGCTGCGGGCATTCCTGCGGCAGGACCCGAACATCATCATGGTCGGCGAGATCCGCGATCTGGAAACCGGCTCGATCGCGATCAAGGCGGCGCTCACCGGGCACCTGGTTCTGTCCACGATCCACACCAACGACGCGCCGTCGACCGTCAACCGCATGGTCGACATGGGTCTCCAGCCGTTCCTCGTGGCGAGCGCCCTGAACGCGATCGTCGCCCAGCGGCTCGTGCGCCGGATCTGCGACGACTGCAAGCGCCCGCGGCAGTACTCGCGCGAGGTGCTGACCGAGGCCGGCCTTTCGGGCGGCGACCTGGACGCGATCTACTTCGAAGGAGAAGGCTGCGGCGCGTGCGACGATTCCGGCTACCGCGGACGCGTCGGCCTCTATGAGGTGATGCCGATCACGAGCGACCAGCGGCGTCTGATCACCAATCACGCTTCCAACGCCGACATCCGGGACCAGGCGGTGGCGGACGGCATGCTGACGCTTCGCCAGGACGGCCTCACGAAGATGCGTGCCGGAATCACGACTCTGGACGAAGTGCTGCGCGAAACGAGCAACATGTGAACTCGCGCCAGGAGAGCAGATGAGCGACGGAGTCACCCCGATCGCCGACGCACGGGACGCCAAGAAGAAGGCGCCTTCCATGCGGGACCTGCTCGAGGAGCTGGTCTCCAAGGAAGGGAGCGACCTGCACCTCACGGTGGGCCAGCTGCCCAAGCTGAGGATCGACGGGGTCTTGCGCGACAGCGAGACGTACACCGAGGAGCTGACGCCCAAGGACACCGTCGAGATGGGCTACAGCCTCCTGACCGAGAAGCAGAAGCGGACGTTCGAGGTGGAGGACGAGCTCGATTTCTCGTTCGGCGTGGCCCGGCTGTCTCGATTCCGGGCGAACATGTTCCGGCAGCGCGGCGCGATCGCGCTGGCCATCCGTCAGATCCCGTTCGAGATCCGGAGCTTCGAGCGCCTCGGCCTGCCGCCGGTGGTGAGCACCTTCGCCGACCGGACCAACGGGCTCGTGCTCGTTACCGGTGCGACCGGGTCGGGCAAGTCGTCCACCCTGGCCGCGCTCATCGACAAGATCAATCGCGAGCGGAAGGTCCACATCCTCACGATCGAGGACCCGATCGAGTTCATCCATGCCCATCAGTCGAGCATGGTCAACCAGCGCGAGGTCGGCTCCGACACTCAGACCTTCGCCAACGCGCTGAAGTACGCGCTGCGGCAGGATCCCGACGTGGTGCTGATCGGCGAGATGCGAGACGCGGAGACGATCGCGGCCGCCATCACGATGGCCGAGACCGGCCACCTCGTGTTCGCGACTCTCCACTCGAACTCGGCGGCCGAGACCTTCAACCGCATGGTGGACGTGTTCCCCAGCGACCAGCAGCCGCAGATCCGCACGCAGCTGGCGTCGGTGCTCGAGGGCATCGTGACCCAGCAGCTCTTGCCCAAGCGCGGTGGCGGGCGAGCGCTGGCTTCGGAGGTGCTCGTCGTGACGAACGCGGTCCGCGCGCTCGTGCGGGAGGGGAAGACGCACCAGATCTACTCCGCCATGCAGGCCGGGGGTTCGCACGGCATGCAGACCATGAATCAGGCGCTGGTGCAGCTCTACATGGCGGGGCTCGTGACGCGCGAGGAGATCTTCTCGGCGAGCGAGGACGCCGTCGAACTGGAGCGCATGGTCAACCAGGCCACCGGAAACAGGTGATGAAGGGGCTGGTGGGCTGAGATGCCGGTATTCACGTACAGAGCGCGAACGGTTGGGGGAGAGAACCAGTCGGGCGAGATCACCGCCACGACCGAGGCCGACGTCGTAGGTCAGCTCCGCCGCCGGCGACTGGTCGTCGTCAGCGTCAAGGAGAAGCCTAAGGACATCAAGTTCTCCTTCGGCGGGCGCGTCAAGACGAAGGACCTGGTCCTCTTCACCCGGCAGTTCGCGACCATGATCAACGCCGGGCTGCCGCTCGTTCAGTCACTCGACATTCTCGCCACGCAGCAGCCGAACAAGCGCGCGGCGGAGAAGATTCGCGCGGTGCTCTCCGACGTGGAGTCGGGCTCCACGCTGGCCGACGCGATGCGCCGGCACCGCGACTTCTTCAGCGAGATCTACGTGAACATGGTCGCCGCCGGCGAGGCCGGCGGTATCCTCGACGTGATCCTGCTGCGGCTCGCCGAGTACCTGGAGGCCTCCGAGAAGCTGCGGCGCAAGGTGAAGGGCGCGATGTTCTATCCGGCCACCGTGATGGGTTTCTCCGGGCTGGCGATTGCGGTGCTCCTGATCTTCGTGATCCCGACCTTCGCCGGGTTTTTCGAAACGGCGGGCGTCCCGCTTCCGCTTCCGACGCGGATCGTCATGGGCCTCTCGGGCTTCCTGATCTCGTGGTGGTGGGCGGTGGCGGCGGTCCTGGCCGGGATCGGCTGGCTGTTCCGCGCCTACCGGAAGACCCCCGCCGGCAAGCTGACCACCGACAGGCTGATGCTCCGGATCCCGATCCTGGGGCAGGTCCTCCGCAAGGCGGCGATCGCACGGTTCAGCCGGACGCTCGGCACGCTCGTCCAGAGCGGCGTGCCGATCCTCGATGGGCTGGAGATCACCGCGCGCACGGCCGGCAACCGGGTCGTCGAGGACGCGGTCATGAAGAGCCGCGCGTCGATCGCCGGCGGCGAGACGATCGCCGAGCCACTGAAGCGCAGCGCCGTGTTCCCGCCCATGGTCGTGCAGATGATCAACGTCGGCGAGCAGACGGGCGGCCTGGACGACATGCTCTCCAAGATCGCCGACTTCTACGACGAGGAGGTAGACGCCGCCGTCGGCGCGCTGACCTCCATCATCGAGCCGGTCATGATCGTGTTCCTGGGGGCGATCGTGGGCGGGATGGTGATTGCGATGTATCTCCCCATCTTCGACATCATCAAGACGGTGGAGTAAGGGCCGCGCAAGGCGGCTCATCTCTTCGTTCCGCTCCTCCTGTCTTCCTGCGGTGTACGAAACAGTACGCCTCGGAATCCACTCGTCGCGCGCCTCGACCTGAGCCGCCTGTCGCGGCCTTCGAGGTCTCGCGTCATTCGTTTCTCTGCGCTCGCCGTCGTTTGGGCGCCGATCTCGACGATTCTGCGCGCTCTACGGAACAGGGCCGCGCAAGGGCGCCCCGGGTTGACCCGCGGCGCGGGATGCGTACTGTGGCGGGGAGCAGCGGGAGAATTCCGAGGGGGAGGAGGCGGTGGGCTTGCGCGGATGGAGATTCGTTACGCTGGTGCTCGCTTCGCTCGGGTCGGGCCTCGGCGCCGCGCACGTGCTCGAGCTCCAGCCCCGCATGGAGTACGACGCCGCCCTCTACACCGCGGTCACGAGCACGCTCTATCGCTGGTTCGCGCTCGCGGGAGCGCCGATCCAGGTCGGCGCCATCCTCTCGGCCGCGCTCCTCACGTACCTCGTCCGCGGACGTCCGGCCTTTCGCTGGACGCTCGCCGGCGCCCTGTGCCTCATGCTCTCGCTGGTGCTCTGGGCGACCCTCGTCCAACCCGTGAACGTCGCCTGGGGCGAGGCGCTGCGTAGCGGCCCCGAGGCAGCCCAGGCCGAGTACATGCGGCTCCGCGGCCGCTGGGAATACGGTCATGTCGCGGCCTTCCTCGCCTGGCTCGTCGGGCTCTGCCTCCTCATCCGCTCGGTCCTGGTCGAGACTCCCCGGGGCGGCACCATCGAGCGCGCCGCGCGGCTCTCGATCGCGGCCTGCTGCATGCTTTCCGGAATCGCCTGCGGTGGGGATGGCGGCATGAGAATGGAAGAGGAGGCCGGGCGGGATACCGTGGGGGTGGCCGAGGGGGGTCCGGTGCGCGAGGACGAGCCGACGCGCGCGGACACCATGGTGATGCAGGTGCGTGGCTCGCTGCCCCGGCGACCGGTCGCGCCCCTCCGGATCGACGGCGCGTGCCCCTTCGAGTGCTGTGCGTACGGCGACTGGACGACGACCGGAGAGTCGACCCTGTACGAGGAGCCCGATCCGGCGTCCGCTCGATGGACCGTCCCGGCCGGCACCCGGCTCGAGGCCGTTTCCGGATTCGTGGTCCTGACCGAGATCGGCGTGGCGGTCGCGCGCGACACCATCCGCATGTTCGCCGAATACGGCGCCGAACGTCTGGCGGCCGCCGGCGACACGCTCTTCCTCCTCGACAACGTCGGCGAGGGATTTCGCCGCGTGTGGCACCAGGGATCGGTTCTCCAGACCGACGCCGTGAGCGGCTTCGTATCCGAGGGGAGCGTCCCCGCCGCCGAGATCCTCTCGCAGCCGCTCCAGGAGTGGTGGGCACAGGCGCGGGCGCTCGACGGGCGCGCGGGCTGGCTCTGGATGGACCACACCCCACGCATGGAGGGCGCCGACGCGTGCGGCTAGCATTCAGCCGACGCGGGCCCGCCGGCGTTTAGGACGCGGCGGGCGACATCCGGTCGCGCGCCTCGATCTCTTCGCGGAGGCGTGCGATGCGGTGGAAGCGTTCCGAACGGCGGGCGATTCGGGGAGTCGGGATCCGCGCGGGCACGTTGGCGGCGGCCTTCGTCGCCGCGGCGCTGGCCTGCGGATCGAGCACAGGCGTCACCGGGCCCCCGCCCGGCGAGGGTCCCGCGATCCTCTTCGTCGGCAACTCGCTCACCTACTTCAACGACATGCCCGAGATCGTGGCCGCGATCTCGCTGGGGGCGGACGACGACCCGCCGATGCGGGTCGGCATGGTCGCGTTCGGCGGCTTCAGTCTCGAAGACCACTGGAATCGGGGGGACGCCCTGGACGCCATCGACTCCGGGGAGTGGGACGTGGTCGTCCTCCAGCAGGGGCCCTCCACGCTGCCGGAGAGCCGAGATCATCTCGTCGAGTGGGCCGGCCGTTTCGCGGAGCGGATCCGCGCGGCGGGCGCCGAGCCCGCCCTCTACAGCGTGTGGCCGATGGACGGCTCCGAGTCCGGCTACGACGCGACGCTCGCATCGTACGCGGCCGCCGCCGAGGCCGTGGACGGGATGCTGATCCCCGCGGGCGAGGCATGGCGCGCCGCGCGGGCGAGCGATCCGGAGCTCGACTTCACGGTGGTCGACGGGTTCCATCCGAGTCTGCTGGGCTCGGTCATCGTCGGCTACGCCGTCTGGCACGCGGTGGGCGGGCGCTCGCCGGTGGGTCTTCCCCCCGAGATCGAGAGCCCGCGGGTCGAGAAGATCACCATGCCCCCCGCGCTCGCCGCGCTCGTCCAGCAGGCGGTCGTCGAGGCGCAGGCCGCGCACGGCCGGCCCTAGCGGGCTATCTTTCCCGCCGGTTTCCGTCCGCTTCGTCGAAGGCGGTCGAGAGAATTCCACGCGTTCGCGCAATCCCCTCTGGAGGCATGATGCGATCATCCCGCTGGTTCCGGGGCGCCGCCCCCCTCGTCGCCGCGCTCGTCTGGACCTCGTCGGCCTGCGCCCGCCAGAGCGCGCAGGTGGAGGCGTCGCAGATCGAAGCCGTGGAGGAGGCCGCCGCGACGATCACGCCCGAGGACATGCGCACGGCGATCGCGACGATCGCGGACGACTCGATGGGCGGGCGCGACACGCCGAGCGCGGGGCTCGACCGGACCGCGCAGTGGATCGCCGACCAGTACGCGGCGGACGGCCTCGCGCCGGGAGGCGACGACGGCACCTTCTTCCAGCGATACGCCTTCCCGCTTCGCGCCCTGGACACGACCGGCGTCCACTTCGGCACCGTGGTCGACGGCGAGAACGTCATGCTGGGATACGGCACCGACTATTTCGTCGCCCCGGCGGTTCCCTTCGACGATCGCGCGATGGGCCACGGCTCGCTCGTCTGGGTCGGGCGGTCGGCCGACGGCTCATGGCCGCAGGTCGAGTCGGCGCGCGGACAGGTGATGGTCGTCTCGCTGCCGGGGGCGTACGACCGCGACTGGCGGATCGCCGCAGCACACGCGCGGCGGACGGCGCAGGCGGCCGGCGCGCGCGCGCTCCTGGTCGCGCTCGGAAACGACTTTCCGGAGATCGCCTTCAAGCGGCTCTCCGAGCTCGCCGCCGAGCCCTCCCGGAGCCTCGTCGATCCCGGCGAGATCCCCGTCTTCTACCTGCGACCCGCCGCGGCCGCGACGCTCCTGGCCCGCGGAGGTCTCGACCTGGCGGCGCTCGCCGCCGGCCCCGCGGAGCCGCAGGTCGTTCCCGGCGTCGAAGCGCACTACTCGGCCGACGCGGTGATCGTCGAGGATGCCACGGCGCCCAACGTCGTCGCGGTGCTCCGGGGCGGTGACCCCGAGCTCTCCGACACGTACGTGATCTTCAGCGCGCACATGGACCACGTCGGGATCGGCACGGCGAACGCCGCGGGCGACTCGATCTACAACGGCGCCGACGACGACGCGTCGGGCACCGCCGCCCTCGTCGAGATGGCGGAGGCCTTCTCCACCCTCGCGGAGCCGCCCCGCCGCTCGCTCGTGTTCCTCAACGTAAGCGGGGAGGAGAAGGGCCTCCTCGGCTCCCGCTGGTTCACGGAGCATCCGACGATTCCCGTCGATCGGATCGTGGCGGACGTGAACATGGACATGATCGCGCGGAACGCGCCCGACTCGATCGTCGTCATCGGCCAGCAATACTCGTCGCTCGGCCCGCTCGTCCAGGGTGTCGCCGCCGAGCATCCCGAGCTCGGCCTGACCGTCTCCGAAGACCTCTGGCCCGAGGAGCGATTCTTCTTCCGCAGCGACCACTTCAACTTCGCGCGGCTGGAGATTCCGGCCCTGTTCTTCTTCGCGGGCGTGCACGAAGACTACCATCAGCCCTCCGACGAGCTGGCGAAGCTCGACCTCGACAAGGCCGCCCGGGTGGCGCGGCTCGCGTTCTGGACCGCCTACGCGATCGCCGACTCGCCCGCCGCTCCGACGTGGACCGAGCAGGGCCTGCAGGAAGTGCGCGCGCTGACGCGATAGACCGGCAGTCAGCCCCCTTACGACATCGTCGTCCCGACTCCGGTATCCTCGATTATATCGGGGTCGAACCGCATACCGGTGATTCCGGAGGAGGTGGAGGATGGCGAAGGACCTGACCGGCAAGCGTGTAGCGATCGTCGTCGCCGACGGTTTCGAGCAGGTGGAGATGACGAGCCCGCGCGAGGCGCTGGAGGAGGCGGGCGCGGAGACCTACCTGGTCTCGATCGAAGAACGTCGGGTCAAGGGGTGGAAGCATACCGTTTGGGGCGACACGTTCGACGTCGACGTCCCGATCGACGAGGCCGACCCGGAGGACTACGACGCCCTGGTGCTTCCCGGCGGCGTCATGAATCCCGACAAGCTGCGCCGTGACGAGCGTGTGCTGGAGTTCGTGCGCGCGTTCTTCGAAGAAGGGAAGCCCGTGGCCTCGATCTGCCACGGCCCCTGGACCCTGATCGACGCGGGGGTCGCCGAAGGCCGCCGCATGACGTCCTACCCGTCGATCCGGAAAGACCTCGAAAATGCGGGTGTCGAGTGGACGGACCAGGAGGTGGTGGTCGACAACGGCCTGGTGACGAGCAGGAAGCCCGAGGACCTGCCGGCCTTCAACGCGAAGATGATCGAGGAGATCGCAGAAGGGCGGCATGCAGCGGTTCGGAGCAGCGCCGGAGCGGGTCGGGCTTTGTAGAGCAAAGTACTTGCCGTCAGCGCGCGGCTAGGATACGCTGCTCCTCATGGGGAAGAGCCCGGCGATAGCCGATCGACGATCGCTCGACCTGCGCGCCCGCGCGGAGGCGGACCTCAGGGCGATCCGCGACGCGATGGAGGGCTCGTCGCGGTTCACCTCGGTCTCGGGCGCGGGGGAGATCGCCGTTGGTGTCACCGCCCTGGCGGCGGCGTGGATCGCCTCCCGCCAGACGACCTCCGCGGGATGGCTCGCGGTCTGGTCCACAGAGGCCGTGATCGCCGCCGCGCTCTCCCTCGCCTCCGCGGCCCGCAAGGCGCGACGGTCCGGCGGCAGCCTGTGGTCGCTGCCGGCGCGGCGCTTCGCACTGTCGCTGGCGCCCCCGCTGGCCGCCGGCGTGGCGCTGACGTTTCTGTTTCTCCGCGCGGGACTCCTCGACGCGCTCCCCGGCCTCTGGCTCCTCCTGTACGGCACGGGCGTCGTGACGGGCGGCGCGTTCTCGGAGCGGATCGTCCCCTTGACCGGCCTCGCGTTCATGCTCGCCGGAATCGCCGCCCTCGTCCTGTCGGAGCCGGGGTCCGACGCCTGGATGGCGATCGGCTTCGGTGGCATCCACATCGCGTTCGGGGCGCTGCTCCTCTGGAGGCACGGTGGCTAACCGGCCGTCCTCCGACGCGCGCCGCGCGGAGAGGGACCGCAGCGCGCGGCGCGGGAAGCTCGATTCCGTGGACGGGGAGCGCGGCGCGCTCCGACCCCGAGACCTCGATCGCCTCATCCATCAGCGGACGCGCCTCTCGATCGTCAGCGCGCTGGCGGTTGCGGATTCCCTGACGTTCAACGATCTCAAGGCGGCGCTCCGGACCAGCGACGGCAACGTGAGCGTCCATGCGCGGAAGCTCGAGGACGCGGGATACCTCGAATGCAGGAAGTCGTTCGAGGGACGCACCCCGCGCACGGAGTACCGGCTGACGGCCGAGGGCCGCGCCTCGCTGGAGTCGTACCTGTCTCACATGGAGGCGCTGATCGACGCCACGCGCGACGCAGCGCCGAAGCGGCCGCCGCGCTCGTCCTGATCGGCCAGGCCGGAAGGTCACCATCCCGCGGCGGATGGGCGACTACCGTCGCCATCGCGTATTCCCCATGTTTGATCCATGATCGGCGCCATCGAAAGCTCGCTCGGCGCCCTGGACGAGCGCCGGCTCCTCCAGGGCATCTACGTCGTGCGGCTTTCGACCGCCATCGCGCTCGCGCTGGCGGCCACGGTGGTGCGCTCCGCGTACGCTCCCGCGTCGCCGACCACCGTCGTCATCCTGATCGTCGGCGTGCCGCTCGCGTGGACGATCGCCTCGCTCCTCTGGACCAGGCGGCGTCCGATCTCGCCGCACTTCCTCGCGCTCCAGGTGGGGCACGATCTGTTCCTCGTGACGCTCGCGGTCGTCCTGACCGGAGGGGTGGGGAGCGAGTTCGCGTTCCTGTACGTCCTTCTGATCGCGGTGGCGGGGCTCCTCCTCGGGATGGGTGGGTCGATCATCACCGCGGCCGGGAGCGTCGTCACCTATCTGGGAGTGGCCTGGGCCCAGATCGCGCGGCAGTTCGCCGGCCCGGCGAACGAGATCGTGCTCCCCAACCTCAGCGGCCAGGCCGCCACCGTCCTCTGGAGCCTGGCCCTGACGG